>JAOPXU010000094.1 GCA_025964985.1 Nocardioides sp. | reverse complement strand
TCGTGGAAGGGCGAGGACTGGACGCCCGAGTCCGAAGAGCTCTCCTCGCACCCGAACAGTCGCTACTGCACCCCGATCAAGCAGTGCCCGATCCTGGCGCCGGAGTACGACGACCCGCGCGGCGTCCCGATCGACGCCATCCTCTTCGGCGGCCGCCGCAAGACGACGGTTCCGCTGGTGTTCGAGGCCCGTGACTGGGCCCACGGCACGTTCCTCGGCGCGACGCTGTCGTCGGAGACCACCGCCGCCGCGGTCGGCGCGGTCGGCGTCGTACGCCGCGACCCGATGGCCATGCTGCCTTTCATCGGCTACAACGCCGGCGACTACTTCAGCCACTGGATCAACATGGGCAAGGACAACGACGAGTCCAAGCTGCCCCGCATCTTCTACGACAACTGGTTCCGCCGTGACGACGAGGGCGGCTTCCTGTGGCCCGGCTTCGGCGAGAACAGCCGCGTGCTCAAGTGGGTCGTCGAGCGCATCGACGGCCAGGCCGCCGCGGTCGAGACGCCCATCGGCCACGTGCCGGCGCCCGGCTCGCTCGACGTCGACGGGCTCGACATGACCCCCGAGGCCCTCGAGGCGGCGCTGCACGTCGACCCCGAGGAGTGGAAGGCCGAGATCCCGCAGATCCAGGAGTGGTTCGAGAAGTTCGGCGACGACCTCCCGGCCGTGCTGTGGACCGAGCTCGACGGGCTCAAGGCACGCCTCGGCTCCTGACCCGCGCGCACGTCGTACGACGGCCCCTCACCCGTTCGCCGGGTGGGGGGCCGTCGGCGTCGATAGGATCACCGACACGCCAGGGACTGCGTGCTGAGAGGGGACGACCATGACCTACTCCCCCGACGAGCGCGCCCTCTTCGCCGACGGTGCCACCGCCCTCTACGACGAGATCGTCATGAACGAGGGCATCGCGGAGAGCGACCCGCGCATCGGCACCGACGGCCCCGACCGGGCGCCGTTCGACCTGCTCGTCGAGATCGGGCTGCTGCAGCGCGACAAGGACGCCGGGCGCTGGATGCCGGAGGACCCCACCACCGTGCAGTCGCGGGTCGTCTCGCCGCTCAGCCACCAGGCCGCGCAGCTGCTCGAGGAGTCCTCGGAGTGGGCCAAGGCGTTCGGGTCGCTGAGCCAGTCGTGGCGGCGCTCGCCGCTCTCGCAGGCGCGGGGGCCCTTCAGCTACCTCCACCTCGACGCCATCGGGCCGTTCCTCGCCGGGCTGGTCTCCGAGGCCGAGACGGAGATGCTCACCGCCCAGCCCCAGGCCGGGCGCGACGCCGCGTCGCTGGCCGCCGCCGCCCTGCGCGACACCGCCGCCCTCGAGCGCGGCATCTCGATGCGCACGCTCTACCAGCACAGCGCGCGGCGCAGCTCGTTCACCGCCAAGTACGTCGCCGCCGTCACCGACCGCGGCGCGCAGGTCCGCACCCTCGACGAGTTCTTCAACCGGATGATCGTCGTCGACCGCCGGGTGGCGGTGATCCCGGCCAGCGACGACCTCAAGAGCGCGGTCGCGGTGCGCGAGCCATCGGTGGTGGCCTACCTCGTCGACATCTTCGAGCGCACCTGGGAGCGGGCGCGGCCGTTCAACAACCGCGAGTCGACCACGCTCAAGGACATCGCCGCCGAGCAGCGGGCCATGACGATCCGGATGCTCATCGAGGGCCACTCCGACCCGGTGAGCGCCAAGCGGCTGGGCGTCAGCCCGCGCACGTACGCCGGCTACGTGGCCGACCTCAAGGCGGAGTACGAGCAGGAGACGCGCTTCCAGCTCGGCTACGCGATGGGCCAGGCGGGCGTCTCGGGCCAGGAGCCCGTGGACGCCGACGACGCCTGACCCGAGCGGGGCAGGCGTCGTGAGGCGCTGTCAGGAGGCTCGTGTCGAGCCGGTCAGGACGAGCAGGCGTGCGTCAGCGGCCGGGACGGCACAGACCGCCGCATCCCCAGCTGGAGTCACCAGCGTTGGCCGGCGGGGCCGACAGGCCGATGAGCGAGGTGCCGAGGGCGGTGGCGGCCACGGCGAGGGCGAGCTTGCGGGCAAACGTCATGTTGATTCACACCTTCTGGTCTCGGACCCACGGAATGGCCCGTGACCGAATCATCGATCGGGGCGGCGGGCTTTGTCAGACATACGGAGTTGCAGGTTCGTGCATTGCATCGACATGCAGGAGTTGCACTCCGAGACCTGGCGCGTCGTGACTGGCTCTGCCCATGGTGGCACCCGCTCAAACCTCGCGCCAGGGCCGGATCTGCGGGAAGTTCCGGGTACGACCGGTCCGCCTCCAGCGCGGCGGCTGGAGACGGACACCCGGTCGGCGGAGGCGGAGGGATTTGAACCCTCGATGGGGTTGTAGCCCCAAACCCGCTTAGCAGGCGGGCGCCATAGACCGGACTAGGCGACGCCTCCATGCTGCCCTGCTGCACGACAGCGGGAGCCAGGCTACAAGGCGGGCGCCGGACGTGCCCAATCGGATCCCGTGCGTGGGCGAGCGGCGTCAGTCGGCCGGGCGGCCGGAGCGCTCGAGGCGCGCGGTGACGTCGTCGGCGAACCGGTCGCGGTCGACCGCGAGCATCTCGACCGGGATGACGGTCGACGTTCCGTCCTTGCGCTCGAGCACCAGGCACGCGACGTCGCGGCGGTGGTCGGCGCCGGCGGTGCGGACCTCGTCCCAGCGGCCCTCGGAGACCCCTGCGCCGCGCACGAACCGCACGCGGTAGCCGGTGTCGGTCAGGCGCACGACGTAGGCCTGCGAGCGCAGCCAGCCGGCCCCGCCGAGGACGCCGAGCAGCCCCACGAGCACGACGACGACGATCAGGTCGGCCGGCCACTCCCAGACGAGCGCTGCGGCGGTGAAGGCGAAGGCGACCACCGCGAGCAGCACGAGGCCGAGGCCGACCAGCCGCGCGGCGAAGGCCGGGGCGAGGCGGTAGTCGGTGACGTCAGGCTGGTCCACGCCCCCATCATCGCGCGCGCTTGCCTCCCGGCCCCCACGGCGGTCATGCTCGTGAGCACCATCACACCCCACGGGCACAGCATCCCGGGCAGCACCGTGGCCGAGGCCGGAGGAACCATGGCAGCCACGAGCGCGACCCTGACGAGCGCGCTGCGAGGCCTGACCGCCGCCAACGAGGCGCCCGGGCGCGAGGGGCCCGGCCTCGGCAGCTGGCGCTGGACGATGCGGCAGCGGATGACCGCCGTCCGCGACGCGCTGCTCGAGGAGACGCCGCCCTCGCAGGGTCCCGACGACGACCGCGACGGCTGGCTCGCGGCCCGGGGCGGTACGTCGTTCCGCGAGCGCAATGCGCTGCTCATGCGGCTCGGCGCCCTCGGCACCCGCGTGCTGGAGGACCCCGACGTCGGCGCCGTGCGCGCCGAGGTGGCCCGGCTGGTCGTCGACGTCACGCGCCACGTCCAGCGGGTCAACGACCTCGCCTACGACGCCGTCGAGATCGAGCTCGGTGGCAGCGAGTAGCGCCGGGTCGGACTACCCAGCGGTAACGGCTAGCGTCGCCAGCATGGTCCGGGAGCAGCGCGTCGACATCGTCGCCGAGATGGTGGCCAACGTCCTCGAGGTGTTGGTGGGCCCGGGTGACGCGGTCGCCGTCGGCGACGAGGTCGCCCTGATGGAGTCGATGAAGATGGAGATCCCCGTCGTCGCCGAGACCGCGGGCACCGTCGAGGCCGTCAAGGTCGCGGTGGGTGACGTCGTCCAGGAGGGCGACGTCCTGATGACGCTGCGCTGAGCCCACCGCCGTCTTCTACACTCGCACCCGTCGGTGCCCAGCGCGCCGGCGAGGAGGGGTGCCGGAGCGGCCGATCGGAACCGCCTTGAAAGCGGTCGTGGGGAGACCCACCGCGGGTTCGAATCCCGCCCCCTCTGCCCTACAGCAGCGCCTTGCCGCGCGGCGGCTCGGGACGCAGCGCGGAGGCCTGCTCGTCGGCGCGGCTGCGGCGCCCGCGCGAGCCGCGGGTCTCGCCGGTGAGCAGCAGGTCGAGGCGGATGACGAGGAAGCCGATGACGAGGCCGACGACGAGGCCGTAGAGGACCGACAGGGCGCTCTCGCTGCGGGCGATGGCGGGGTTGGCCAGGGAGTTGGCGACGGCGGAGGTGCCGGCGGCGCCGAAGGCGCAGATCCACCAGCCCTGCCGGCGGCGGGCGCGCATGTGGCAGCCGTAGGCGAGGGCGGGGATGCCGAGGACCGACTCGATCGGGCGAGGAAAGGCGCCGAGCTCGTCGCGGCTCCAGGCGACGGCGTCGAGCAGGGTAGAGACCAGCTCGGGGGTGCCGTAGCGACGGAGCAGCTCGGCGTACAGCAGGGTCGCGGCGAGGACCAGGCCGCCGACGACGACGATGACGACGCCTCGCCGACCAAGGCCGTGCAGGCCGGCACCGAGGCGGAAGACGACGGCGAAGGCACCGGCGAGGGCGAGGCCGAAGGTGGCGTACTCGAAGCGGGTGACGGTGACCATCGGCTCGAAGCCGAGCGTCGCGAGCGCGCCCACCGCGGCGATGAGCACCGCGACCACGCACTCGCGTGCGGCGCGCCAGTAGGTCACCGCGGGCACGGTCGCCATCACGCCGAGGACGGCGGCCACGACCGCGGTCATCACCGCGGCGCCGGTGCGCAGCGCGTCGGTGTCGATGACCAGCGTCGCGACGCCGAGCACGAGGGCGAGCGTCCCGAAGACGACGGGGCGGCCGCCGGTGCGGGCCGCCAGCGCCCACGAGTACGCCGCCACGACGACCACGCTGCCGGCGCCGCCGAGCCATGCGGGCCCGACGGGGACCATCGCGGCCACGAGGGCTGCGAGCCCGAGGGCGACCAGGACGAACCACGCGACGACCGGGCCGCGCGTCTCGCCGAAGGCCGCCATCCGGTCCTCGAGCGATCGCCGCGGCGGTCGCGAGGGCTTGGGCGGGGGCGAGGCGATGACCAGGACGGGCGCCGCAGTGCCGTCAGGAGGCGTCGGAGGCGCCCCTGCGCGACGACGACCGGCGACCCTGGACACGCTGACCGAGGTTACAGACGCCGGTTGCGCAGCGACGGGTTGGTACGACGTGCCTCGTCGAGGACCTCGCGGCGCAGCTCGGCGCGCACCACCTCGGCACCGTCGCCGGCCTCGACGAGGACATCACCGAGCGGGTCGACAGCCATCGAGTGCCCGCTGTAGCGCGGGGCCGGCTGGCCCGCGGCGACCACGAAGACGGTGTTCTCGATCGCCCGGGCGCGCAGCAGCGTGCGCCAGTGGTCGACCTTGCGGGGGCCGGCCACCCACGCCGCGGGCACCACGACGACCTCGGCGCCGGCGTCGACGAGCAGCCGGGTCATCTCGGGGAAGCGCAGGTCGTAGCAGGTCATCAGGCCCACCTGCCAGCCGCCGAGGGTGACCACGACGGGGGCCGGGTCGCCGGCCACGAGCCGGTCGGACTCGCGGTAGCCGAAGGAGTCGTAGAGGTGGACCTTGCGGTAGGCCGCGCTCGTCGCCCCGCGCACGACCAGGGTGTTGAACGGGCGCGCGGGGTCGTGGCTGGTCTCGAACTGCCCCGCCACGACCGTCGTACGACGCCGCTCGGCCACCCGGGCCGCCTCGGACGCGAATGGGCCGGTCACCGGCTCGGCGTAGGCGCTGACGTCGGAGCCGGCCTCGCCGAAGTCACGGGCGAAGGCCTCGGGCCACACCACCAGGTCGGTGTCGTCGGGCGTGAGCTCGTCGAGCCGAGCGCGGTTGGCCGCGGGCTCGAGGCCGGAGGCCTCCTGGACGAGCGCGACGCGCATCACGTCGGTCGGATCGGGTTCCACCGTCCCAGGGTGGCACGCTGGGGCCGTGAGCACCGGCCGCCCTCTCGAGGCCTACGCCGCGGTCGTGCTGGCCGGCGGCCGCGCGATCCGCCTGGGCGGGTTCGACAAGGCCTCGGTCGAGGTCGACGGCCGCCCGCTGCTCGCCCACGCGCTCGAGGCCGTCGTCGACGCCGCCGAGGTCGTGGTCGTCGGCGAGCAGGTCGGCACCGACCGACCGGTCACCTTCGTCCTCGAGAGCCCGCGCTACGGCGGCCCGGTCGCGGGACTGCTCACCGGCGTCGACGCCCTGCTGCGGCACACGACGACCGTGGCCGTGCTGGCCGTCGACATGCCGTGGGTGACCCCCACGACGCTGCGCCGCCTCCTCGACGCCGCGCACGGGCGCGACGGTGCCGTGCTGGTCGACCCCGACGGGCGACGCCAGCTCGCGTTCGTCGTCGACCGCGAGCGGCTCCAGGCGGTGCGGCCCGACCACGAGGCCCAGCACGACCACGCGCTGCACCCCCTCCTCGCGCGCCTCGACCTCGCCGACGTCCCGGCCTCCGGCGCCGAGCACCGCGACATCGACACGTGGGAGGACCTGCGCGACCTCGACGCCTGATCCGGCGCACCGGTTGCGCCGGCGGGCCGGACGTGGTGAAGGTGGACCCGTGAACCTCCACGACTGGATCGACGAGCTGTGCGACGTCCTCGACCTCGAGACCGAGGTCGACGAGGGGCTGCTGAACGACCTGTCCGAGCTGGCCCACGACAACGTCGACGCCCAGGCCGGACCGGTCACCGCCTACCTGCTCGGCTACGCCGCCGGCGGCCGCAGCGCGGGACCTGCACTCGTCGAGCGGCTCGCCGCCAAGGCCCAGGAGCTGGCCGAGCACTGGGACCGGCCGGCCGACGCGCCCGATCCGGACGACGTCGACGACGAGATCCCCGACGACCGCACCATCGACCACACCGTCGACCTCGCTGACACCACCGACGGGGCGACCGCGTGAGGGCGGTCGTCGCCGACGGCAGAGGCGGACCCGAGGTCCTCTCGGTCCAGGAGGTCCCCGACGTCGAGCCCGGCCCCGGCGAGGTGGCCATCGAGGTCGCGGCGACCGCGGTCAACCGCGCCGACACCCTGCAGCGCCAGGGCTTCTACCCGCCGCCGAAGGGCGCCAGCGACGTCATCGGCCTGGAGTGCAGCGGCACGGTCGCCGCGCTCGGCGAGGGCGTCGAGGGGTGGGCGGTCGGCGACGAGGTGTGCGCCCTGCTGGCCGGCGGCGGCTACGCGTCGCGGGTCGTCGTACCGGCAGGCCAGGTGATGCCGGTCCCGGCCGGGGTCGACCTGGTGCACGCCGGGGCCTTGCCCGAGGTGGCGTGCACGGTGTGGTCCAACGTGTTCATGGCCGCGAGTCTCAAGCCGGAGGAGTCGTTCCTGGTCCACGGCGGCGCCGGCGGCATCGGCACGTTCGCGATCCAGCTGGCCCACGCCCTCGGCTCGCAGGTGCTCACCACCGGCGGCACCGCCGAGAAGCTCGCGCTGTGCGCCGAGCTGGGCGCTGACGTGACGATCAGCTACCGCGACCAGGAATTCGTCGAGGTCGCCCGCGAGGCCACGGGTGGCCGCGGGGTCGACGTCATCCTCGACAACATGGGCGCCGCCTACCTCGGCCGCAACGTCGACGCGCTGGCCACCGAGGGCCGCCTCGTCGTCATCGGCATGCAGGGCGGCAGCAAGGGAGAGCTCGACCTGGGCAAGCTGCTGAGCAAGCGCGGCGCCGTCATCGCGACCTCGCTGCGCGGCCGCCCGGCCGCGGGCAAGGCCGTCATCTGCGCCTCGGTCGTCGAGCACGTGTGGCCGCTGGTCGCCGACGGGACCATCCGCCCGGTCGTCGAGCAGACCATGCCGCTCGAGGAGGTGCGCCGGGCCCACGAGCTGATGGACGCCGGCTCGCACACCGGCAAGATCGTCCTGACGCTCTGACCGGCCGCGGGCGGTGGCCGGGGCTGGCGTCAGGTCTTCTGGATACCGTGACCACATGACTGAGCAGCAGCCCGAGGCCGAGCAGGAGCAGCAGGTCGTCATCATCGGCCCCGACGGCAAGGCGATCGGAGCCGTGCCCGCGTCGGCCCTGAGCGGCGAGGTCCTCGCCGACGGCGACGGCGACGGCGACGGGGACGGCGAGCGCAACCTCACCGACCTGGTCGAGCAGCCGGCCAAGGTGATGCGGATCGGCAGCATGATCCGCCAGCTGCTCGAGGAGGTGAAGGCGGCCCCGCTCGACGAGGCCAGCCGCGCCCGCCTCAAGGAGATCCACGCCTCGTCGATCAAGGAGCTCGAGCAGGGCCTGGCGCCCGAGCTGGTCGAGGAGCTGCAGCGCCTGTCGCTGCCGTTCGCCGAGGGCACGACGCCGTCGGAGGGCGAGCTGCGCATCGCGCAGGCCCAGCTCGTCGGGTGGCTCGAGGGCCTCTTCCACGGCATCCAGACTGCGATCTACGCCCAGCAGATGGCCGCCCGCGCGCAGTTCGAGCAGATCCGCCGCGCACTGCCGCCCGGCATGGGGATGCCCGGCCAGCCGGGTCCCGGGCAGCCCGGAGCCCAGCCGGGTGCCACCCAGCAGACCGAGGACGCCCCCGGCTCCGGCGGCATGTACCTCTGACGGCTAGCGCCGGCTCCGACGGCCCATCCGGCGCACGACGAGCAGGCCGAGCACCCCGACGATGACCAGCGCCGCGCCGGGCGCGGCCGAGCGGTCGAACGACGGGCCGTCCTCGAGCGCCGGGCACGAGCCCTCGTCGCCCAGGTCGCCGACGGCTTCGCGGGTGTCGGGGCACAGGAACGCGACCTCGTCGAGCTCCTGCGGCGCCTCCTCGGCGCTGCCGACGGGTCGGCCCTCGCCGAACTGCTGGTTCAGCGACGACAGCACGGCGTCGTCGACGACGCTCACGTCGGTGCAGGCGGTGATGACGTGGTCGGCCCCGTCGAGGGTCGTGTCGAAGACCCGCAGCTGGTCGTCGACGGGCCCGCTCGGCGCGGTGGTCTGAGCGGGGGTGGCGGGCTCGGTGGGCTGGCCGGGCGTGGCCTGCTCCTGCTGGGCACCGCCGGAGGGACGCACGCCGCAGCTCTCGAGCGCGAGGCGCGAGCGCACGGTGACGCGCTGGGTGGTCACGTCGACGTCGCCGAAGACCTGGTCGACGGCGACCTGGTAGCGGCGGACGACGGAGGCGCCGTCGACCTGGACCTGCGGGTTGCGCACGAAGGTGCCGGTGAAGACCACGCGGTCGCCGTCGGCCCGCGAAGCGACCTCGGCGACCTCGGCCTGGGACGCCGGCGCGGCAGGCCAGACCAGGAGCAGCGCTCCGAGGAGCGCCGCCGCGAGGGCGCGCAGGGCGGGGGTCACGCGCACATCACAACAGATCGGGGTCCACGGGGACCAGTCGGGCCAGCGTGCGCGCGACCCCGTCGGCGTCGTTGGCGGGGGCGACGTGGTCGGCCGCCTCGAGCACCGTGGGGTCGGCGTTGGCGACGGCGTACGACGTGCCGGCCCACGCCAGCATCGGCAGGTCGTTGGGCATGTCGCCGAACGCCACGACGTCCGCGGCGGCCACGCCCAGGTCGGCGGCGACCTCGGCCAGCGCGGCCGCCTTGGTGACCCCGCTGGCGCTGATCTCGACCAGGCCGGGCATCGACCAGGTGACGGTGGCGGCGCCGCCGACCGCGGCCGCGACCAGGCCGGGCAGCTCGGCGTGGGCGACGTCGGGGCTGCGGACCAGGAGCTTGGAGACGCTGTCGCTCCACTGCTCCTCGAGCGGCGCGATGCGGGTGGTGAGGTCGTCCTTGAACTGCGCGGTCTCGATCGCGATGCCGTCGAGGTCCTCGATGGCGAACAGGCAGCCCGGTACGGCCTCGCGGATGGCCGCGACGACCGCCAGGCCGGCGGCGGCGTCGATGCCGTGGAGCCGTCGTACGTCCCGCGCGGCCACGTCGTAGACCACCGCGCCGTTGCCAGCGACCGCGACGCCATGGGCGCCGACCATCTCCCACAGGTGCGTCATCCACCGCAGCGGGCGGCCGGTGACGAAGACGACCGGGACGCCGGCCTCCTCGACCGCCGCGAGCACGCGGCGGGTCGCTCCCGAGACGGTGCCGTCGCCGCGCAGCAGGGTGCCGTCGAGGTCGGTGGCGACCAGCCCGGGGACCCGGGCCGACCCGGTCACCTGGGGCCGCCCGGCAGCGGCCGGGCCATGACGAGCATGCCCTCGTCGTCGCTGCCGCGCAGCTCGGTGAACCCGGTCTTGGCCAGGACCCGGACGCTGGCGCGGTTGGTGGGCTCGGTCCGCGCACGCACGCGTACGCCGGCCGCGTCGGTCGCCGACAGCACGCACCGCAACGCCTCGGTGGCGATGCCCTGGCGCCGGGCGTCCTCGACCAGCCCGTAGCCGACCTCGACCTCGGGGGCGCCGGTGTCGGCGTCCTGGGGCGGGCCGAAGAAGCCGATCGAGCCGACCGCGAGCGGGCCGACGACGACGTGGCGCGGACCCCACGGCCCGGGCTCGCGCAGCATCTGGGCGGCGTCGACGTCGTCCTGGCGCGGGTAGTCGGGGTGCCAGCGGTCCTGGCGCCGGCCGGCGCGCATGTCGGCGACGTCGTCGGGCGAGAACAGGATCAGCCGCAACCGCTCGGTGCCCAGCCGCTCGGGGATGACCGGCCCGAGCGGCCCGGTCGTCCCCTCGCTCACCCGAACCAGCGGTCGATCTCGACCGCGGCTCCGTCGTCGTAGACCGTCTCGGTCACGGCGTCGGCCGCCTCGCGGACCGGCTCGATGGCCTGGCCCATGGCCACGCCGCGGCCGGCCCAGCCCAGCATCTCGATGTCGTTGCGGCCGTCACCGATCGCGAGCACGTCGGCCGACGTGAGGCCGAGCTCGTCGCAGACGTGCTGCAGGCCGGAGGCCTTGGAGACGCCGACGGGCGTGAGGTCGAGCCAGGCGGTCCAGCCGACGACGTAGTCGGTGCCGTGCAGGCCGAGCGAGGCGGCCAGCGCGACGAAGTCGTCGGCGGTGGAGTCGGGGTCGCGCACGATGACGCGGCTGACCGGCTCGCGCACGAGGTCCTCGACCTCGGTCACGAGCATGTCGCCGGTGAGCTCGCCGTCGGGAAACGGCGTGCTGACGCGGTAGCCGCGGCCGCGGTCCTCGATCGCGAGGCGGGCGGTGGGGTGCTGCTCGAGGATCGCGCGCACCGCCGGGGCGGCGTCGAAGGTCTCCTCGACCACGACGTCGATCTCCTCGCCGGGCAGGTAGCGGAACACGACGGCGCCGTTGCTGGCGACCACCCAGAGCCGCTCCTGCTCATGACCGCGCAGGTCGAGCAGGTCGGCGATGCGGGTCATCCCGTGCGGCGAGCGGCCGCTGGCCAGCACCACGTGGGCGCCGGCGTCGAGGACGCGGTGGACGGCGGCGTGCACCGCCGGGGGGACCTGCTCGTAGGTCGTGCTCTCGTCCTCGACCCACTTCAGCAGGGTGCCGTCGATGTCGAGGGCGACCATCCGCGGCGTCCAGCCGCTCTCACCGGGGGCGTTCACGACAGCGGCTCGAGGACCTCGAGGCCACCCATGTAGGGCTGCAGCGCCTTCGGGACCCGGACCGACCCGTCCTCCTGCTGGTGGGTCTCGAGCAGCGCGATCATCGGCCGGTTGGTCGAGCACAGGGTGCCGTTGAGGGTCGCGACCGGCACCGTCGCGCCGGACCCGCCGTGCTCGGCGCCGTCGGTGCGGGTGCGGATGTCGAGGCGCCGGCTCTGGAAGTCGGTGCAGTTGGACGTCGAGGTGAGCTCGCGGAAGCGGCCCTGGGAGGAGATCCACGCCTCGCAGTCGAACTTGCGCTGCGCGGAGGTGCCGAGGTCGCCGGCCGCGACGTCGATGACGCGGTAGTGGAGCTCGAGCATGTCGAGGAACTCCTTCTCCCACTCCAGCAGCCGCTGGTGCTCGGCGTAGGACTCCTCGACGGTGGTGTAGACGAACATCTCGACCTTGTCGAACCAGTGGACCCGGATGATCCCCTTGGTGTCCTTGCCGTGCGAGCCGGCCTCCTTGCGGAAGCACGGGCTGAACGCGGCGTACCTCAGCGGCAGCGCGGCGGGGTCGAGGATCTCGTCGGAGTGGTAGGCCGCCATCGCGACCTCGCTGGTGCCGACGAGGTAGAGGTCCTCGCCCTCGATGCGGTAGACGTCGTCGGCGGCCTGGCCGAGGAAGCCGGTGCCCTCCATCGCGCGGGGCTTGACCAGCGCCGGGGGGATCATCGTGGTGAAGCCGGCCGACCGGGCCTGGTCCATCGCGAGGTTGACCAGGGCCAGCTCGAGGTCGGCGCCCGGGCCGGTGAGGTAGTAGAACCGCGAGCCCGAGACCTTGGCCCCGCGCTCGATGTCGATGGCGCCGAGGATCCTGCCGAGCTCGACGTGGTCGCGGGGGGTGAAGCCCTCGGCCTCGAAG
>JAOPXU010000068.1 GCA_025964985.1 Nocardioides sp. | reverse complement strand
CGCGGGCCAGCCGGTCGAGCACCAGCGCGTCGAGCCCGGCGGGGGCCGGCTCGACGGGCAGCGGGTCGGCCTGCTTGAGCTCGCCGAGCACGGCGGCGGCGGGCAGCAGCCCGTCACGCTCGGCGCGGCAGGCGGGGCAGCCGTCGAGGTGGGCCTCGAGCTCGGCGGCCTCGTCGGCGGGCAAGGCCCCCAGGACGTAGGCACCGAGGGCGGTCCGCAGCCTGTCGTGGTCGGGATCGTGGGGGGTCATGGCGTCACCTCCATCTCTTCCATGACGACGCGGAGGGCCTTGAGCCCGTAGAACACCCGGCTGCGCAGCGTCGACTCGGGGATGCCGAGCTCGGCCGCGACCTCCGGGTAGGAGCGGTCGGCCAGGTAGGTCTGCTCGAGCGCCTGGCGGTGGTCGTCGCCGATGCGGCGCAGCGCCTCCTCGAGCAGGATCCGCCGCATCGCGGCGTCCCAGCCACTGCCGACACCTGGCGCCGCTGCGGCCAGGGTCTCGTGGTCGGCCAGCCCCCGCAGCCAGGGCCGCGCGGCCCGCGACCGCTGGGTGTCGACGACCACGTTGCGGGCGATCTCGAACAGCCAGGTGCGCAGGCTCGCCCGCCCGGCGTCGTAGCGGTCGCGCGCCCGCCAGGCCCGCAGGAAGGTCTCCTGCACGACGTCCTGCGCCACCCCGGCGTCACCGAGCCCGCGCAGCGCGAGCCGGTAGATCTCGGCGCCGTGGGCGGCGTAGGCGGCGCGGACGCCGTCCTCGGTGGAGAGGAGCGGCGGCGCGGGACGCCGGGGGGCGAGGAAGGCCATGGCGGGACTAGTGCACCACGGCGATGTCGACGACGAGCTGGTCGAACTCGCCGACGAGCCGGGCCCGGCCCGACAGCAGGTTGACGGTGTAGAGGGCGTAGCCCTCCTTGCCGCCGAGCGTGGCGAAGCCGGTGTTGCCGACCGCCTTGCCGCGCCGCTTCTCCGACAGGATGTCGAAGCCGGCGCGCGCCGACGTCTTGCGACCCAGCGGGCCCTGGTTGGTGATCGTGCCGGCGTTGGCCGGCACCTGCAGGGCGATCGAGTCGGACGCGGCGTTGAGGTCGAACAGCGCCGTGCCGGTCGCGTCGTCCTTGTCGTTGTTGGTGTACGCCGCCCCGACGATGCCGCGCACGCGCGGCGTCGTGTCGGGCACGTTGAGGGTCGCGTCGGCGGTCGTGACGTTGCCCGCGAAGACGTGGCGCAGGTTCTGGCCGGTGTTGCTGACGATGCGCAGCGCGTCGGCGGCCGGGTTGACGTCGATGCCGAACGACTGGCCGCTCAGCGTGACGTCGAGGGTGGCGATCTTCTTGGCGCGGGCGGTGGCGGGGTTGATCGTGAAGAGCCCGCCGCCGCGGCCCACGCCGTAGAGCTTGCCGTTGGCGGGGCGCACGTCGATGCCGACGAGCACCTGTCCGTCGAGGCCCTTGATCTTGCCGACCGGCCGCGCCTGGCCGGGGCGGCGGACGTCGAAGGAGACGAGGGTGCCGTTGGCCGTCAGGCCGAAGGCGCGCGCGCCCTCACCGGCGGCGTCGGCTCCGGGGACGAGCGTCACGGCGGCGGCACCGCCGACGAGGACGCCGGCCAGCACGCCGGCGAACGTGCGTCGGGCTCGGGACTGCTTCATCGGGTCACTCCTGGGTCTCGGCGGATCGGGGGGTGATCGGAGAGGTGTACGGGCGCCGACCCCCTCGTGTTGAAGGCCGGCGCGTCTACGCTCGGCGGGTGCTGCCGCCCCCGCCCTCACCGCCCCAGGTCGAGCAGCTCGACGACGACGACTTCCACCGCTGGTACGGCGCCTGGGAGCCGCTCACGCCGGCCACCGTCGGGGCGTTCATGGCCGGCTTCGACCGCCCGTGGTGGGTGATCGGCGGCTGGTCGGTCGAGGCCTTCACCGGCGTGGCCCGCGAGCACGACGACCTCGACGTGTCGATGCTCGCCGACGACGTGCAGGAGTTCCGCCGGTTCCTGGGACGGCGGTGGACGCCCTGGAACGTGACCGACGGGTGGTTCCGGCCCTTCGACGACCGGTTCAGCGACATCGACCCCGAGAGCCAGCTGTGGGTGCGCGAGCACGCCGCCGCGCCGTGGGTCCTCGACGTGCCGCTGACGATGTCGACGCCCGGCCCCGACGGCGAGCGGCTGTGGACCAACAAGCGCCTGCACGAGCACGTCGCGCCGCTCGACGACGTCACCTGGGTCGCCGACGACGGCCTGCGCTACCTGGCCCCCGAGGTGACGCTGATGATGAAGGCCCGCCACGACCGGCCCAAGGACCGCACCGACCTCGAGGTCGCGCTGCCCCTGCTCGACGACGCCGCCCGCGCCTGGCTCTGGGCCACCGTGGAGCGGGCGCACCCCGGTCACCCCTGGCTGGCGGCGTACGGCTGAGCGGGCTGTCGGGACAGCGGTCCCCGCAGGGGTGCTGCGCACCGCCGTGACCTGCGGCGATGCTTGGTCGGGTGCGGTGCCGCAGGGGCCGCGCCGTACGCTGAGAGGTGCGATGACAGCGATGAGGCCCGGCCAGGTGCACTACCTCGACCACGCCGCGACGACCCCCATGGTCGATGCGGCGGTCGACGCGATGACCGCCCACCTGCGCGACGTCGGCAACCCCAGCTCGCTGCACGCCTCGGGCCGCCACGCCCGCCGTGTGGTCGAGGAGTCGCGCGAGACGATCGCGCAGGCCCTCGACTGCCGGCCCGGCGAGGTCGTCTTCACCTCCGGCGGCACCGAGGCCGACAACCTGGCCGTCAAGGGCGTCTTCTGGGCCCGCCGCGCGGCCGACCCGCGCCGCGTGCGCGTCCTGACCACCGCCGTCGAGCACCACGCGGTCCTCGACCCCGTGCACTGGCTCGGCGACAACGACGGAGCCGAGGTCGAGCTGCTGCCCGTCGATGCGACCGGCCGCCTCGACCTCGACGCCCTGACCGCCACCATCGAGCGCGACCCCGGCAGCGTCGCCGTCGTCTCGGTGATGTGGGCCAACAACGAGGTCGGCACGATCCAGCCGGTCCGCGAGGTCGTCGAGCTGTGCCGCCCCCTCGGCATCCCCGTCCACACCGACGCCGTGCAGGCGCTGGGCTCCGTGCCCCTGGGCTTCGCCGAGTCCGGGGTCGACGCGATGACCGTCACCGGCCACAAGGTCGGCGGCCCGTTCGGCGTCGGCGCGCTCGTCGTGCGTCGCGAGCTCGAGGTCACCGCGCTGGTCCACGGCGGCGGCCAGGAGCGCGACATCCGCAGCGGCACCATCGACACCCCGGCCATCGCGGCGTTCGCCGCCGCGGTCGAGCTGGCCGTCAAGCACCAGGCCGAGCACGCCGTCCACCTCGCCGCGCTGCGCGACGACCTCGTGCGCCGCGTCGTCGAGGTCGTGCCCGAGGCCCACCTCCACGGCGCCGCGCTCGACGGGGGCACCGGACGCCTGCCCGGCAACGCCCACCTGGGGTTCCCCGGATGCGAGGGCGACTCCCTGCTGATGCTGCTCGACGCCCGCGGCATCGAGTGCTCGACCGGCTCCGCCTGCTCGGCCGGCGTCGCCCAGCCCTCCCACGTCCTGCTCGCCATGGGCTGCGACGAGGAGGCCGCGCGCCACTCGCTGCGCTTCTCCTTCGGCCACAGCTCCACCCAGGCCGACGTCGACGCCGTCGTCGAGGCGATCGTCCCCGTCGTCGAGCGGGCCCGGGCCGCACGCCGGTGACCGTCTCATGAGGGTCCTCGCCGCCATGTCCGGCGGCGTCGACTCCGCCGTCGCCGCCGCCCGTGCCGCCGAGGCAGGCCACGACGTCACCGGCATCCACCTGGCCCTGTCGCGCAACCCCGCGTCGTACCGCTCGGGCGCGCGCGGCTGCTGCACCATCGAGGACAGCAACGACGCGCGCCGCGCGGCCGACGTCATCGGCATCCCGTTCTACGTCTGGGACCTCAGCGAGCAGTTCCACGCCGAGGTCGTCGAGGACTTCATGGACGAGTACGCCGCCGGCCGCACCCCCAACCCCTGCCTGCGCTGCAACGAGAAGATCAAGTTCGAGGCCGTCCTCGAGCGCGGCCTGGCCCTGGGCTACGACGCCGTCGCGACCGGCCACTACGCCCAGCTGGCCACCGGCCCCGACGGCCTGGTCGAGATGCACCGCGCGGTCGACGACGGCAAGGACCAGTCCTACGTGCTCGGCGTCCTCGACCAGCGCCAGCTGGCCCACTCGCTGTTCCCCCTCGGCGGCTCGACCAAGACCGAGGTGCGGGCCGAGGCCGCGCGCCGCGGGCTGCTGGTCGCCGACAAGCCCGACAGCCACGACATCTGCTTCGTCGCCGACGGCGACAACGCCGGCTGGCTGCGCGACAAGCTCGGCGACCGTGCGCCCAACCATGGCGGGGCCATCGTCGACGCCGAGACCGGCGACGAGCTCGGCCGCCACGACGGGACCTACGGCTTCACCATCGGCCAGCGCAAGGGCCTGCGCATCGGGCGTCCCGCGCCCGACGGCAAGCCGCGCTTCGTGCTCGACATCGAGCCGGTCTCCGGCACCGTGACGGTCGGGCCCCACGAGCGCCTCGCCGTACGCCGCCTCACCGGCATCCGCCCGCGCTGGTGCGGCTCCGTCCCGCGCCGCGTCGAGGGCACGGTCCAGCTGCGCGCCCACGGCTCCGAGCTGCCCGCGACGGTCCTCGTGGGCGCTGACGACGAGGTCGGCATCGAGCTGCACGAGCCGGCCTACGGCATCGCGCCCGGGCAGGCCGCGGTCGTCTACGACGGCACCCGCGTCGTCGGCTCGGCCACGATCGCGACCACCGCGCCATGACCACCGCCACCGGCGTCGGGTCGATGCCCGGCGAGGAGTTCCTCGAGTCCCAGCGGCTGGTGCTCGGTGAGCTCACCGACCTGCCCCACCTCGTCGAGCTGCCCAGCCGCGGCATCACCGCCGGCATGGTCGGGCGCACGCTCGGTCTCGTCCCCGACATCGGCGTCGACCTGCAGCCCGCCGGGTGGCGGCTGACCGACGCCAGCGGCGTCGACCACCGGCGCGCCCGCAGCCTGCTCGCCCAGGACCTCGACGGTCTCGAGGAGCTGGCCCAGGAGCTCGACGGCTCCTTCAAGGTGCAGGTCGCCGGACCCTGGACCCTGGCCGCCACCGTCGAGAAGCCGCGCGGCGACAAGGTCGTCAGCGACCACGGCGCGCGCCGCGACCTCGCCCAGGCGCTGGCCGAGGGTGTGCGCACCCACGTGCGCGACCTGCGCCGCCGGCTCCCGCGCACCGACCGCCTCGTCGTCCAGGTCGACGAGCCCGCGCTGGCCGCGGTCGCCGGGGGAGGGGTGCGCACGGCGTCCGGCTTCGGGCGACACCGCGTGGTCCACCCGCCCGAGATCACCGAGCACCTCGGCTGGGTCCTCGAGGCCGTGCTGGCCGAGGACGCCGTCCCGTGGGTCCACTCCTGCGCGCCCGATACGCCGCTCGACCTGCTGCGCCGCGCCGGCGCCGTGGGGCTGTCGGTCGACCTGTCGGTGATGGACGCCGCAGGCCACGAGGTCCTCGCCACCGCGCTCGAGGCGGGGGAGACCGTCGCCGTGGGCGTCGTACCGTCGACCGACGGGGGCGACGTCTCCGACACCGGGCTCACCGAGCAGGTCCTGCGCTGGCTCGACATGGTCGGCCTCGACCCCGAGGTCGTCACCGGCTCGCTCGTCGTGACGCCGACGTGCGGGATGGCCGGCGCCTCCCACGCCCACGTGCGCCGCGCGCTCGCCCTGGCCACGGCCACCGCGCGGCACCTCTCCGACTCCTGACCGGCTCGCACAGGCCGACGGCCCGCCACCTCCCACGCGGGAGGTGACGGGCCGTCGGGTCAGGCGGGGTGGGGCGTCAGCCCATGTGCACCGGGGCGCCGTCGGGGCCGTCGGTCGCGAGCTCGGTGTGCTTGACGTTGAGGAAGATCCACACGACCGCCGAGGCGCCGAGCATCATCAGCGAGCCGACGAAGAACGCGTTGGTCGCGCCCTCGGTGAAGATCTGTCCGGCGATCAGCGGGTCCGCCGCACGCTGGCCCAGCTCCTGGCCGCGGTCGGTGCCGATCTGGGTCGCGACGGTCGACAGGACCGCCAGGCCCAGCGCGCCGCCGACCTGCTGCATGGTGTTGAGCACACCGGAGCCGATGCCGGAGTCCTCCGCGCGCAGGTGGTGGACGGCGGTCAGCGTCAGCGGGACGAAGACCAGGCCCATGCCGAAGGCCATGATGACGATGAAGGGCATGATGTCGGTGACGTAGTCGGCCTTCACCGGGTTGGCGGTGTCGAACGGGATCCGCGAGAAGCCGAACAGCGCACCGGAGGCGAGCAGCGTGCCGGCGCCGGCGAGGTAGCGGGCGTCGATCCGGTTGATCAGGCTGGACCCGAGACCGGCGGCGATCATGATGCCGGCGCAGAAGGGCAGGAACGCGACGCCGGCCTTGAGCGGGGTGTAGCCCATGACGTTCTGGATGTACTGGCTCAGGAAGTAGAACATCGCGAACATCGCCGCCGGAGCGAGGAACATCGCCGCGAAGCTGGCGGCGCGGGTGCGGTTGGTGAAGACCCGGAACGGCAGCAGCGGGTGCTCGACGCGGCTCTCGAGCACCATGAAGCCGGTGAAGAGCGCGACGCCGCCGACCAGGCTGGCGATCGTCCACGTGTCGCCCCAGCCGTCCTCGCCGGCGCGGGTGATGCCGTAGACGATGCCCACGAGGCCGAGGGTGCCGGTGATGGCGCCGGGGACGTCCATCTGGCCCGGACGGCTCTCGGACTCCTTGAGGAAGCGGGGAGCGAGGAACGCCGCGGCGAGGCCGATCGGGGTGTTGATGAGGAAGGTCAGGCGCCAGCCGAGCTCGGGGTCGAGGCCGGTGAGCCAGCCGCCGAGGATGAGGCCGACGGCCGCACCGACACCGGACATGGCGGCGTAGACGGCGAACGCGCGGTTGCGCGCCGGGCCGGCCGGGAACGTCGTGGTGATGAGCGCGAGCGCGGCGGGGGCGGCCAGCGCGGCACCGGCACCCTGCAGGGCGCGGGCAGCGAGCAGGAGCGTCTCGTTGGTCGCGAGACCACCGAGGCCGGAGGCGATCGCGAAGACCACGAGGCCGGTGATGAACATGCGGCGGCGGCCGTAGAGGTCACCCAGGCGACCACCGAGCAGCAGCAGACCACCGAAGGCGAGCGCGTAGCCGGTCACGATCCAGGAGATGTTGGCCGGGTCGAAGCTCAGGTCGGCCGCGATGTAGGGGATGGCGATGTTGGCGATCGTGCCGTCGAGCACGACCATCAGCTGCGCCACGGAGATCAGGACGAGGGCCCAGCCGAGGTGCTTGCCACCGGTGCCGTCCGTCTCGTCGGGCGGCACAGCCGCCTCGGTCTTGGTCAGGTCGGTCATCGGGCGTCCTTCGGGTCGTGGGTGGAGTCGGTGTGGTGCGGGGCTGGAGCGGGTCGTGCGGGTGCGTGCTGCGGGGGCCCGACGGCGACGGCGGGCAGGATGATCTGGTCGATGACGCGCTCGATGCTCTCGGCGTCGGCGGGCTCGCCCATCAGGAACTGGCGGTGCAGGATGATCCCCGGCAGGGCCGGGACGACGATGTCGAGGTCGACGTCGGCGCGGACCTCGCCGCGGGCGCGGGCCCGCTCGAAGATGGCCGTCGAGGCCGCGGCCTTGGGGCCGATGAACTCCGAGCGGAACGCGACCGCGAAGTCCTGGTCGTGGGCGATGGCGGTGATGACGCTGGCCAGGATCGCCATCTGCCGCTGGTCGGTCAGGCCGCCCATGCCGCAGAACATGCCGATCAGGTCGCCGCGCAGGGTGCCGGTGTCGGGCAGCTCGTGCGGCTCCTTGAGGCTGCAGAGGCCGTCGATCACGAGCGCGGCCTTGGTGCTCCAGCGGCGGTAGAGGGTCGCCTTGGACGCGCGGGCCGCGGCGGCCACGGCGTCCATGGTCAGCCGGTCGTAGCCGACGTCGGCCAGGACGTCCATGGTGGCGTCGAGGATCTCCTGCTCGCGGTCGCCCTCGACCCGGGGTCGCGTACCGACCTCGTGGGCCGGGGTGGCGGCGGTGGGAGTCATGTGTGTCCTTCGTCACTGGATGGAACGGTACCGTTTCGTTCCATCAAGAGAGTACGGACTCGTTTCATTCCCGGTCAACTCCGAAAGTGTGAACTTTCTGTGACTCGCCCGGGTGGAGTCAGGCGAGCAGGGCCCGACAGCCCGAGACCGCGACGTCGTTCCACTCCGCGACCCGGCGGAACATGTAGTGCCCGACGCGACCCATGTCGCGGAACGCCGTCTCGGAGGCGACCGCGTCGGCCCGGCGCAGGAAGGCCCGGGTCTGGCGGGCCGAGGTGATCTTGTCCGTGCGGCCGTGGGCGGCCAGGACCGGCTTGCCGCGCAGCGCGTCGACCGGGTCCTCGGGCATCCACCACGGCGCGAGGGCGACGACGCCGACCACGGAGCGGTCGCCGGCGACGTACGCCGCGGTGCGGGCGCCCATCGAGTGCCCGAGCAGCACGACGGGGACGTCGCCGAGCTCGCGCCGCACCTGGTCGAGCGCCCAGCGGGCGTCGGCGACCGGGGCGCCGCCGTTCCAGCCACGCACGCGGTAGCGCAGCAGCCACGTACCGATGCCGTCCTCGCGCAGGGCGGGGGTGATCGCGCGCTGCATCGAGGCCATCCGCTTCCACGACGCGCTGCGGCCGTCGACCGGCTGCTGGCTCGACTGCTTGCCGCCGTGGAGGACGAGCACGAGGGCTCGCTGCTGCTCGGCGTCGAGGCGGGTGAACGACGCCTGCCCGAGGTTGGCGTGGGTGTCCGGCACGCTGCGGGTTCGGAGGAGCGGGCCGCTCGGATGGGGTGAGGCGCCTCACCCCGCGCGGCTGTCGGTGGTCCGCGGCAAGATGGGCGCGTGGCCACACCCATCGACCCGACCGACGCCACGCCGGCCGCCGACGCCGCCAGCGACGAGGCCCGCGAGGAGCACCGCGTGCTCAGCGAGCAGGTCGACGACGCGCGCTGGCGCTACTACGTGCTCGACGACCCCTCGCTCGACGACGCCGACTTCGACAAGCGGCTGCGGCGACTCGAGGAGCTCGAGGAGCAGTTCCCCGAGCTCCGCACGCCCGACTCCCCGACGCAGAAGGTCGGGGGAGCGGTCTCGACCGAGTTCACCGCCGTCGACCACCTGCAACGCATGGAGAGCCTCGACAACGCGTTCTCCACCGAGGAGCTCGAGGCCTGGCACGGCCGGCTCGCGCGCGACGGCGTCGAGGCGCCGGCGCTGCTGTGCGAGCTCAAGGTCGACGGGCTCGCGATCAACCTCCTCTACGAGGACGGCCGGCTGGTCCGGGCGCTGACCCGCGGCGACGGCCGCACCGGCGAGGACGTCACCCCCAACGTCAAGACCATCGACTCCGTCCCGCACCGCCTCGCGGGCACCGACGAGTTCCCGGTGCCCCGCCTGCTCGAGGTGCGCGGCGAGGTGTTCCTGCCGACCCAGGCCTTCGAGCGGCTCAACGAGTCGATGACCGACGCCGGCAAGCCGGTCTTCGCCAACCCGCGCAACGCCGCCGCCGGCTCCCTGCGCCAGAAGGACCCCCGGGTCACCGCCACCCGTGCGCTGGGCATGGTGTGCCACGGCATCGGCGCCCGCGAGGGCTTCGAGCCGCTCGCACAGTCCCAGGCCTACGACGCCCTGCGGGCGTGGGGGCTGCCGACGTCCGACCGGGCGCGCGTGGTCGCCGGCCTCGACGAGGTCGAGGAGTTCGTCGCCCACTACGGCGAGCACCGCCACGACGTCGAGCACGAGATCGACGGCGTCGTGGTCAAGGTCGACGACGTCGCCCTGCAGCGCCGGCTCGGCTCGACCAGCCGAGCGCCGCGGTGGGCGATCGCGTTCAAGTACCCGCCCGAGGAGGTCAACACGCTGCTGCTCGCCATCGAGGTCCAGGTCGGCCGCACCGGCCGGGTCTCGCCGTTCGGGCTGATGGAGCCGACCCGCGTGGCCGGCTCCACCGTCGGCAAGGCCACCCTGCACAACGCCCACGAGGTCAAGCGCAAGGACGTGCGCCCCGGCGACACGGTCGTGCTGCGCAAGGCCGGCGACGTGATCCCCGAGATCGTCGGGCCGGTGCTCGCGCTGCGTCCCGAGGGGCTGCCCGAGTGGGTCATGCCCACCGAGTGCCCGGCCTGCGGCACCCCGCTGGCCCAGCAGAAGGAGGGCGACCGCGACCTGCGCTGCCCCAACCACGAGGCGTGCCCGGCCCAGGCGCGCGAGCGGCTCTCCCACGTCGCCGGTCGCGGCGCCTTCGACATCGAGGGCCTCGGCTACGAGGCGGCCACCGCCCTGCTCGAGGCCGGCGTCGTCGCCAACGAGGGCGACGTCTTCGACCTCGACGTCGAGCAGATGCTGCGCGTCCCGCTCTTCACCCGCGCGCCGCGCAAGGGCGAGGAGGGTCAGCAGCTCAGCGCCAACGGCCAGCGGCTCCTCGACAACCTGGGCGAGCGCAAGCAGGTGCCGCTGTGGCGGGTCCTGGTGGCCCTCTCGATCCGCCACGTCGGACCCGCCGCCGCGCGGGCACTGGCCCAGGAGTTCGGGTCCATGGCCGCCATCCGTGCCGCCACCGAGGAGCAGCTGGCGGCCGCCGAGGGCGTCGGCCCCACCATCGCCGAGGCGGTCATCGCCTGGTTCGAGGTGCCGTGGCACGCCGCGATCGTCGAGTCGTGGGAGCGGTCCGGCGTCTCCATGGCCGACGAGCGCGACGAGTCGGTGCCGCGCACGCTCGAGGGCCTGACGATCGTGGTCACCGGCTCCCTGGTCGACTTCAGCCGCGACTCCGCCAAGGAGGCGATCCTGGCCCGCGGCGGCAAGGCCTCCGGGTCGGTGTCGAAGAAGACCGACTACGTCGTCGTCGGTGACAACGCCGGCACCAAGGCCGACAAGGCCGAGCAGCTCGGCGTCCGCGTGCTCGACGAGGACGGGTTCAAGGCGCTGCTGGCCGACGGCCCGCCCCCCGTGGAGGAGCAGCCCGAGGACGCGGAGGAGCCGGTCAGCGAGGCCTGACGGCCGGGCAGCCCGCGACGTCGTCCGCGGCGGCGTGCCAGTCGTGCTGGTGGTAGGAGCACCCGTCGACGCTGCACGTGCTCCGCGCCAGCCTGGTGACTCCTACGAGCAGGTTCAGGACTCGAGGATCACGCCGCCGAGGATGAGGTCGTCACGCGGGTCCTCGCCGGGGTACTCACCGGGGTCGGAGAACTCGTTGGGTGCGACAGGCAGGGCCGGAGCGGTGTCGGTGCAGACGCCGGTGGCGGCCTCGCACGAGGTCACGGTGCCGGAGCCGTCGACGCTGAACAGCGACTCGCCGTCGTTGGACCAGCCCCCAGCGCCGAGCTGGGAGGGCGTCGGGAGCTCGACGGAGGTGCCGCTCTCGAGGTCGTGGACGATGTACGAGGTCGGATCGAAGGTCCGGCCGTCCTCGGTGACGACGGACGCGTAGCGCCCGTCCGGGGACAGCCGGACGAAGGCGGAGCCCCCCGCAGGCGTCACGTCGAGGAGGACCTCGCCCGACGCGACGTCGACCACGGTCCATCCGTCGTCTTGCTGCACGGCGCCGCGCCCGCCGGCGACCTGGTCGTAGCGGGTGTCGACGACCCGGGCGACCGACGCCGTGGGGACGTCGACCTCAAAGGTGCGGTCACGCTCGTAGTCGCCGACGTAGAGCGTGTCGCCGGAGAGCGCGATCGGGGCGAAGCCGCCCGAGTGGTCGGGCAGCGGGACCTCGACGGCGTCCTCGCCGGTGCGGACGTCGAGGACGTGGGCGGTCATGACCCCGTCCTCCGGCTCGGCGTAGACGAGGTAGGGCCGGCTCGGGTCAGAGGCGTGGTAGACCTCCTCGGTCACCAGGTCCATCGGCTGCACGTCGCCGTCGACGGTCACCAGCGAGAACCGCTGCGGACCGCCGCCGTCGGAGAACGAGTTGTCCCCGTGGCGCACGACCAGGCCGGCCGAGGTGTAGAAGAACGACTTGATCGCCTTGTCGGCGATGGCGACCGAGCGCTCGGCGCCGTCGAGGTAGACCTCGGTGCCGATCGAGAACACCGCACCGAGGTCGGCGGCGGCCGGAGGTGCCGGGGCAGGGTCGACCCGGCGGGCGTCGTCGCCACGTCCGCCGACCAGCACCGCGCCGGTGGCGACGACGGCGAGCGTGGCGACGACCGCTGTGGCCCCGGCGAGGCGCCGGGTGCGCC
>JAOPXU010000037.1 GCA_025964985.1 Nocardioides sp. | reverse complement strand
GCCGATCCGCGCCTCCGACGAGCTCCCGTGAGAAAGTTCGAGAAAAGTTCGGAATCCCTTGGGGTAAGGGCTTCTGAGCCGATTCGTTGTCACCGCGCGATTCGATCCACGAGGCGGCGTTCTGGGTCGGCGGCGGCGAGGGGGGTCTCCCGCTCGCCGGGCGGGGTGCACCGCTGGTGGCGGAGTTCTGCCTCGCGGAGTTCGCCGCCGCTATCGGACGCACCACGGACTCCGGGAAGCTGCTCATCGCCCACGGCCTGGAGCTGAAGTACCGGCTCCCCAGGACCTGGGACCGGATGACGTCTGGTGACCTGCCGGCCTGGCGGGCCCGCAGGGTCGCGGAGGCCACGCTGCTGCTCTCACCCGAAGCCGCGGCCTACGTGGACGCCCAGGTCGCTCCCTTCGCCCACAAGGTCGGGTTCGCGCAGCTCGACCGGCTGGTGCAGGAGGCCATGGACCGGTTCATGCCCGAGGTGGCGAAGGAGAAGGCCGAGCAGGCAGCCGACAGCAGGCACGTGCGGTTCCACCACGACCAGGTCTCCTTCAACGGGACCACCCGGATCGAGGGCGAGCTCGGCCTGGTCGACGGAGTCGCTGGACGTGCGCCGGGCGATGGCGGTGGGGGAGATCGCCCGGCAGCAGCTCGCCCTGGACCTTCGGGCTGCCGGCGGTGGGGCCGGGAAGGCGCGGCAGGTGGTGCTCTACGTGCACCTGTCCGAGGCCGCCCTGCGTGGTGAGCCCGGGTACCACTTGGCGCGGGTCGAGAACACCCGCACCGGTGTCACCGCCGAGCAGGTGAGGACCTGGTGCGGCAACCGGGACACCGAGGTCGTCGTGAAGCCGGTGGTCAACCTGAACGAGCACCTCCACGTGAACGGCTACCAGGTGCCGAAGCGGCTCGGGGAGCAGACCGATCTCAGGGACGACGCGTGCGTGTTCCCCTGGTGCCACCGACCGGCGAAGAGGTGCGACTCCGAGCACTGTGTTCCCTACGACGACGGCGGCACCACCTGCTCGTGCAACCTCGCGCCCATGTGCCGGCGACATCACCGGGTCAAGACCCCATTCGACCTGGACCTACACCACGCTGGAACCCGGGTCGTTCCTGTGGACGAGTCCGCACGGCTACCAGTTCCTGCGTGATCATCACGGGACCGTCGACGTCACCTCGAAACGGCCACCGCCGAAGCCTGACCATCCGCAGCACTTCTACTGAACGCGCCGCCCCGGACCCTGCCGTACCACCACCTCGGCGGGGCCACCGGCGTGCTCAGGCTCGCCGGCGCTGTTGGCGCGCCGGGTTTCGAGACGCTCGCTGCGCTCGCTCCTCAACCGCCGGGGGTGGCCTGCTGTGCGTCGCGCGGTCAGCTGGTGGAGAAGTTGAATTCCCCGTTGATGGCGCCGGTGGCGATCAGGATCCAGTAGCCGATGCCGACCACGATGCCGACGACCCCGAGGATGAGGCCGGCGAGGGCCATGCCGCCGCCCTTGAGCTGGCCGTTGGACTGCTTGATCTGGTTGCGGCCGATGGACCCGGTCACGATGGCGCCGATGCTGAGCACGAACAGCTGTCCGCAGCAGATGCCGACGATGCCGAGCACGAGCGAGACGATCGCCAGGGGCGAGGTCTTCTGGGGCACACCGTAGGCGCCGTACCCACCGGGAGCGCCGGGCGGCGGCGGCGGATATCCCGGGGGCTGCCCGTAGCCAGGCTGCCCGTAGCCGGGCTGGCCGTAGCCCGGTTCCCCACCGGACCCGGACGGGGGAGGACCGGCCGACTGCGGGTTCCACTGCGGCTGCGAGGGGGGCGGCGGTGGGGGCTGGTTGGACTGCCCGGCGGGGTCCTGCTCCGGTGTGGGAGGGGGGTACTCATTGCTCATGGGGACTGCCCTTCACGGGTTCGACCAGGCGTGGACGCCATCCGACGGGCACGAACCTATCCATTCCCGAGCGTGTGAGAGCCTTGGGACGCACCAATCGCCCGTGTCGAATCCATGAACGCAGCCGCCTGGAGGGTCCCCGCATGACCGTGCTCGACGACATCGTCGCCGGTGTGCGCGAGGACCTCGCGGTGCGCCAGGCGGCCACTCGCGAGGCAGACCTGGTCGCCGCCGCGCAGCTGCTCCCCGCGCCCCGCGACCCGATGACGGCGTTCCGCTCTCCCGGGCTGTCGGTGATCGCCGAGGTCAAGCGCCGGTCCCCGAGCAAGGGTGACCTGGCCGACATCCCCGACCCGGCAGCCCTGGCCGCCGCCTACTCCGCGGGCGGGGCCGACGCGATCTCGGTGCTGACCGAGCGCCGCCGCTTCGGCGGCAGCCTCGATGACCTGCGCGCCGTGCGGGCGGCCGTGACCACCCCGGTGCTGCGCAAGGACTTCGTGGTGACCGGCTACCAGCTGCTCGAGGCGCGCGCCGCCGGGGCCGACCTGGTCCTGCTGATCGTGGCCGCTCTCGAGGGATCCCTGCTCGACGAGCTGCACCAGCAGGCGCGATCCCTCGGGCTGACGGTGCTGGTCGAGGTCCACGACGAGGCCGAGGTCGAGCGCGCGCTGGGCGTGGGTGCCGAGCTGGTCGGCGTGAACGCCCGCAACCTGAAGACCCTCGATGTCGACCGGGGCACGTTCGGCCGCCTCGTCACCCTCCTGCCCGACGGCGTGGTGAAGGTCGCGGAGTCGGGAGTGTCGGGTCCCGAGGACGCCGCTCGCTACGCCGGCGAAGGTGCCGACGTCGTACTCGTCGGCGAGGCGCTCGTGAAGGACGGCGACCCCCGGTCCGCGGTGGCGGCGATGAAGGCCGTGCGCGGAGCCTCGCAGCAGGCTGGAAGGTGAGTGTCCAGATGAACGGTCAGCTGACCGACAACGGACCCGATGCCCAAGGTCGCTTCGGCGACTTCGGCGGCCGGTTCATGCCCGAGGCGCTGATGGCGGCCCTCGACGAGCTCACCGCCGCCTGGCAGGAGGCGATGGCCGACGAGACCTTCGTGGCGGAGTTCCAGCGCATGCTCCGGGAGTACGCCGGTGTGCCGAGCCTGCTCTACGACGCCACCAAGCTCAGCGAGGTCGCCGGCGCCCGGATCCTGCTCAAGCGCGAGGACCTCAACCACACCGGCGCCCACAAGATCCGCAACGTGCTCGGCCAGGCGCTGCTCACCAAGCGCATGGGCAAGACCCGGATGATCGCCGAGACCGGCGCCGGGCAGCACGGGGTCGCGGCGGCCACCGCGGCGGCTTACCTCGGGCTGGAGTGCACCGTCTACATGGGCGAGGTCGACACCCAGCGGCAGGCGCTCAACGTCGCCCGGATGCAGCTGCTCGGCACCGAGGTGATCCCGGTGACCTCGGGCTCGCGCACCCTCAAGGACGCCATCAACGAGGCGATCCGCGACTGGGTCGCCAGCGTCGACCGCACGGCCTACTGCTTCGGCACCGCGGCGGGACCGCACCCGTTCCCCGCCATGGTGCGTGACTTCTGCCGCGGCATCGGCGACGAGGCCCGGGAGCAGTGCCTGGAGCTGACCGGCGCGCTGCCCGACGCCGTGGTCGCCTGCGTGGGTGGCGGCTCCAACGCCATCGGCCTGTTCACCGCGTTCCTCGAGGACGAGTCCGTGGACATCTTCGGCTTCGAGCCCGGCGGCGACGGCGTCGAGACCGGCCGGCACGCCGCCACGATCTGGGCCGGCGAGGTCGGCGTGCTCCACGGGGCGCGCACCTACGTGCTCCAGGACGAGGACGGCCAGACGCTGGAGTCCCACTCGATCTCCGCAGGCCTGGACTACCCCGGTGTCGGGCCCCAGCATGCCCACCTCGCGGACATCGGCCGGGCGCACTACCGCCCCGTGACCGACACCGAGGCGATGGACGCCATGGCGCTCCTTGCCCGGACCGAGGGGATCATCCCGGCGATCGAGTCGGCGCACGCCGTCGCCGGCGCGATGGAGCTCGCGGAGGAGCGGCCCGGGTCCACGATCCTGGTCAACCTCTCTGGCCGCGGCGACAAGGACATGGGCACCGCCATCGAGTGGTTCGGGCTGGGCCAGGCGTCCGAGGACGGCACCCCCGAGCCGGCCACCGAGAAACAGATCGCGGAAGGTGCCAAATGAGCACCTCCGTCGCCTTCGAGAAGGCCCGCGGTGAGGGGCGAGCCGCGCTGGTCGGCTACCTGCCCGCCGGCTTCCCCGACGTCCAGGGCGGCATCGACGCCCTCACGGTGATGGTCGAGTCCGGCTGCGACGTCATCGAGGTCGGCCTGCCCTACAGCGACCCCGTGATGGACGGGCCCACCATCCAGGCCGCCGCGCAGCGCGCCCTGGAGAACGGCTTCCGCACGGCCGACGTCCTGCGCACCATCGAGGCCGTCGCGGCGACCGGCGCGCCCACGGTGGTGATGACCTACTGGAACCCGGTCTCCCGCTACGGCACGGAGCGGTTCGCCACCGACCTGGCCAACGCCGGGGGAGCGGGGCTGATCACGCCCGACCTCACCCCGGACTCGGCCGAGGAGTGGATCGCCGCGGCCGATTCTCATGACCTCGACAAGGTCTTCCTGGTGGCGCCGTCCTCGACCGACGCGCGGCTGCGCTACACCGCCGAGGCGTGCCGTGGCTTCATCTACGCCACCGCGGTGATGGGCGTGACCGGGGCCCGCGCCTCGACCTCCGACCTCGCCGGCCCGCTCGTGGCGCGGACGCGCGCGGTGACGGACCTCCCGGTCGGGGTCGGTCTCGGCGTCTCCAACGGGGACCAGGCCGCCGAGGTGGCCCGCTACGCCGACGCGGTCATCGTCGGGTCGGCCTTCGTCCGACCGCTCCTCGACGCCCCCGACACCGCCACCGGTCTCAAGGCGCTGGCCGCCCTGACCGAGGACCTCGCAGCAGGCGTGCGCCGTGGCTAGGGCCCGCCTCGTCCGTGTCCTGCTCGCCGCCCTGATGGTCGTGCTGGTCGCCGGGTGCGGCTCCTCGAGCGGAAGCGGTGCGCCGGTCGCGAACATCAGCACCTCGGACGACGACGGCTACCGCGGGATCCGGATGGCCGCGCCGTACGGCGACTCCTACCCGGTCCCGGACGTCTCCCTGACCGACGCGGACGGGAAGCCGTTCGACCTGGCCACCCAGCAGAAGCGGACGCTGGTCTTCTTCGGCTACACCAACTGCCCCGACATCTGCCAGATCGTGATGAGCACGATCGCCTCCGCGGTCGCCAAGCTCTCCGCCTCGGACCGGGACAAGCTGCAGGTCGCGTTCGTCACCACGGATCCCGCCAGAGACACCCAGAAGGTGCTGAAGGGCTACGTCGCCCGGTTCAACCCGGACTTCATCGGCGTGACCGGCCCCCTGGGCAGGATCGTCACGCTGGCCAAGCCGATGGGCATCGACATCCTCAAGGGAACCAAGCTGCCCAGCGGCGGCTACGAGGTCCAGCACACGACCAACGTCATCGCCGTGCGCGCCGCCAAGGGTGACCTCGTCTGGACGGCCGCCACCTCGCCCTCCGACATGGCCACCGACCTGAAGAAGCTCCTGAAGGCGGACGGATGACCACGCTGACCCTCCTCTCGATCCCGAGCCCCTCGCAGGGCGTCTGGCACCTGGGGCCGCTGCCCATCCGGGCCTACGCCCTGGCGATCATCCTCGGCGTGGTCGCGGCGGTGTGGACCGGCGAGCGCCGGTGGGTGGCCCGCGGCGGCACCGAGGGCCAGATCGGCGACATCGCGCTGTGGGCGGTCCCGGCGGGGCTGGTCGGCGCCCGGGCCTACCACGTGGCCACCGACCACGACCTCTACTTCGGCAAGGGTGGCGATCCCGTCGGCGCCCTGGAGATCTGGCACGGCGGCCTCGGCATCTGGGGCGCGATCGCCGGCGGCCTGCTCGGGGCCTGGTTCTACTGCCGCCGTCACGGCATCCTGGTGCGCCCCCTCGCCGACGCGCTCGCCCCGAGCCTGCTGCTGGCGCAGGTGATCGGTCGGTTTGGCAACTACTTCAACCAGGAGCTCTACGGCAAGCCGACGAAGCTGCCGTGGGGACTGGAGATCGACGCGGCCCACTGGCCGCAGGGGATGACCTTCCCGACCGGGACGGTGTTCCACCCGACGTTCCTCTACGAGGCGCTGTGGAACCTCGTCGGCATCGCGCTGCTGCTCTGGCTCGACCGGCGGTACAAGCTCGGCTACGGCCGGGTGTTCGCGCTCTATGTGATGATCTACACCGCCGGGCGCGGGTGGATCGAGACGCTGCGGATCGACACCATCGAGCTGAACAACGTCCTCGGGCTGCGGTGGGGCGTGTGGATGTCCATCGTGCTGTTCGTCGGCGCTGCGGCGTACTTCCTGGTCGCGACCCGGCGCCACCGCCCGCCGGACACCCGGGAGCCCACGCCGTACGCCGCAGACGACGCCGCGTCCGCCGGCGAACCGGCCGGGGCCGACGAGCCGACCGGCACCCAGGCCCCCGCCGAGGCGCCCGAGTGAGCTACCCGATGATCTGGGCCGTGCGGGCCGTGCCCGTGCTGGTGATCTTCGGGGCGCTGGACCTGCTCAAGAACGACCCACCGACCCCCTTCCTGGTGCTCACCCTGTTGCGCCTCGGGCTGGGTGTGCTGACCCTCTGGGCGATCCACAAGCAGCGCCGGGACCGGCTGGCACTGGCCTACGTGGTGGTCGTGTTCCTCACCTGCCTGCCCTACCCGGTCAGGGGCGGGGAGCTGCTCGTCCTGGCCGGGCTGGCCCTCGTGGTCACCGCCGGCGACGTGCTCTGGCAGCACACGCACCAGATGCCCGAGACCGGGTGAAGGAGCCCTCGTGAAACGGGCTCACAGGAGGCCGAATCTCTCCTGTAGGCTGACTTTTCCGCATGGGCCAATGTCGTCCCAGCACCAGCATGCTCACAAACGCCGCACTCACCAGGTGACCCCAGAGGCAGCCTGAAGTGCGCTGATCGACGACGGGAGAGTGCACATGCAGGCATTCCCGCCGCCCCAGGGTCTCTACGACGGGGCGCACGAGCACGACGCCTGCGGCGTGGCCTTCGTGGGCACCCTGACAGGCGTCCCCAGCCACGACATCGTCAGCCTCGCGCTGACCGCATTGAGGAACCTCGAGCACCGCGGTGCCGCGGGCGCCGAGCCCAACTCCGGCGACGGCGCGGGCATCTTGATGCAGGTCCCCGACACCTTCTTCCGCGAGGTCGTCGACTTCGACCTGCCGGCCAAGCACTCCTACGCGGTCGGGACGGCGTTCCTGCCCGGCGACGACGAGCAGGTCGCGAAGACCCGCGAGCGCATCGAGGAGATCGCCGCCGAGGAGGGCCTCAACGTCCTCGGCTGGCGTGAGGTCCCCACCGACCCGTCCTCGCTCGGCCAGACCGCTCTCGACTGCATGCCGTCCTTCGCCCAGCTGTTCGTCAACGCCAAGGGCAGCCGCATCGTCGGCATGGGCCTGGAGCGGCTGGCGTTCTGCCTGCGCAAGCGCGCGGAGCGCGAGACCGACGTCTACTTCCCGTCGCTGTCCAGCCGCACCATCGCCTACAAGGGCATGCTCACCACCGACCAGCTCGACCACGTGTTCCCCGACCTCGTCGACGAGCGTGTGCAGAGCTCCATCGCGGTGGTGCACTCCCGCTTCTCGACCAACACCTTCCCGAGCTGGCCGCTGTCCCACCCGTTCCGGTTCATCGCCCACAACGGCGAGATCAACACCGTCATGGGCAACCGCAACTGGATGCGGGCCCGCGAGGCGCTGCTGTCGTCCGACCTGATCCCCGGCGACCTCGACCGGCTGTTCCCGATCTGCACCCCGGGCGCGTCCGACTCGGCGTCGTTCGACGAGGTGCTCGAGCTGCTCCACATGGGTGGCCGCTCGTTGCCCCACTCGGTGCTGATGATGATCCCGGAGGCCTGGGAGAACCACACCGAGATGGACGACAAGCGGCGCGAGTTCTACTCGTTCCACTCCGCGCTGATGGAGCCGTGGGACGGCCCGGCGTGCGTCGTGTTCACCGACGGCTCGCAGATCGGCGCCGTGCTCGACCGCAACGGCCTGCGCCCCTCGCGCTACTGGGTCACCGACGACGGGCTCGTCGTCCTGGCCTCCGAGGTCGGCGTCCTCGACCTCGACCCGGCCACCGTCGTCCGCAAGGGCCGGCTGCAGCCGGGCCGGATGTTCCTCATCGACACCGACGAGCACCGCATCATCGAGGACGAGGAGATCAAGGCCGAGCTGGCCGCCGAGCACCCCTACGGCGAGTGGCTGCACGCCGGCCTGATCCACCTCGACGACGTGCCCGAGCGCGAGCACATCGTGCACACGCACGCCTCGGTCACGCGACGCCAGCAGATCTTCGGATACACCCAGGAGGAGCTGCGGGTCCTGCTGACCCCGATGGCGAGCACCGGCGGTGAGGCGCTCGGCTCGATGGGCACCGACACCCCGATCGCGGCGCTGAGCTCCAAGCCGCGCCTGCTGTTCGACTACTTCCAGCAGCTCTTCGCGCAGGTCACCAACCCGCCGCTCGACGCCATCCGCGAGGAGCTCGTCACCTCGCTCAACGGCACCATCGGGCCGGAGTCCAACCTGCTCGAGCCGACGCCGGCGTCGTGCCGCCAGGTCGTGATGCCGTTCCCGGTCATCTCCAACGACGACCTGGCCAAGATCCGCCACATCAACCGTGACGGTGACATGCCGGGCTTCATCACCCACGTCGCCCGCGGCCTCTACGAGGTCGCCGGCGGCGGTACGGCGATGGCCGCGCGCATCGAGGAGATCTGCCGCGAGGTCAGCGGCGCGATCGCCGGGGGAGCGCGCATCATCGTGCTGTCCGACCGCCACAGCGACGCCGACCTGGCGCCGATCCCGTCGCTGCTGCTCACCGGCGCGGTCCACCACCACCTGGTCCGCGAGAAGTCCCGCACCCAGGTCGGACTGCTGGTCGAGGCCGGCGACGTCCGCGAGGTGCACCACGTGGCGCTGCTCGTCGGCTACGGCGCCGCGGCGGTCAACCCCTACCTCGCCATGGAGTCGGTCGAGGACCTGGCTCGCGAGGGCTACTACGTCAAGATCGAGCCCGAGAAGGCCGTCGCCAACCTGGTCAAGGCGCTCGGCAAGGGCGTGCTCAAGGTGATGTCCAAGATGGGCGTCTCGACCGTCGCCTCCTACACGGGCGCGCAGATCTTCGAGGCCGTCGGGCTGTCGCAGGAGGTCATCAACCCCTACTTCACCGGCACCACCTCCAAGCTGGGTGGCATCGGTCTCGACACCATCGCCGAGGAGGTCGCGCGGCGCCACGCCACGGCGTACCCCCGCGGCGCGGTGCTGCCGAGCCACCGCGAGCTCGAGATCGGCGGCGAGTACCAGTGGCGCCGCGACGGCGAGCCGCACCTGTTCAACCCCGAGACGGTCTTCCGCCTGCAGCACTCGACCCGCACGCAGCGCTACGACATCTTCAAGCAGTACACGCAGGCGGTCGACGAGCAGTCGACCCAGCTGATGACGTTGCGCGGGCTGTTCCGGTTCAAGGGCGCCCACGTGACCGGGCGCGACCCGATCGCGATCGAGGACGTCGAGCCGGTCTCCGAGATCGTCAAGCGCTTCTCGACCGGGGCCATGTCCTACGGCTCCATCTCGAAGGAGGCGCACGAGACGCTGGCCATCGCGATGAACCGGCTGGGCGCCAAGTCCAACACCGGTGAGGGCGGCGAGGACCCCGACCGCCTCTACGACCCCGAGCGCCGCAGCTCGATCAAGCAGGTCGCCTCGGGACGCTTCGGCGTCACGTCCGAGTACCTCACCAACGCCGACGACATCCAGATCAAGATGGCGCAGGGCGCCAAGCCCGGCGAGGGCGGCCAGCTGCCGGGCAACAAGGTCTACCCGTGGATCGCGTCGACCCGCTACTCCACGCCCGGAGTGGGCCTCATCAGCCCGCCGCCGCACCACGACATCTACTCGATCGAGGACCTCGCCCAGCTCATCCACGACCTCAAGAACGCCAACCCGCAGGCGCGGGTGCACGTCAAGCTGGTCAGCGAGACGGGCGTCGGCACGGTCGCGACCGGTGTGTCCAAGGCGCACGCGGACGTCGTCCTCATCTCCGGGCACGACGGCGGCACGGGTGCGTCCCCGCTGACGTCGCTCAAGCACGCCGGCGGACCGTGGGAGCTCGGCCTGGCCGAGACCCAGCAGACGCTGCTGCTCAACGGGCTGCGCGACCGGATCGTCGTCCAGGCCGACGGCCAGCTCAAGACCGGCCGCGACGTCGTCGTCGCCGCGCTGCTCGGGGCCGAGGAGTACGGCTTCGCCACCGCGCCGCTCGTGGTCTCCGGCTGCATCCTGATGCGGGTCTGCCACCTCGACACCTGCCCCGTGGGTGTCGCGACGCAGAACCCCGTGCTGCGCGAGCGCTACTCCGGCAAGGCCGACTACGTCGTGACCTTCTTCGAGTACATCGCCCAGGAGGTCCGCGAGATCCTCGCCGAGCTCGGCTTCCGCACCCTCGACGAGGCGATCGGCGAGGTCTCCGCGCTCGACATGGCGCAGGCCGTCAACCACTGGAAGGCGGCCGGCCTCGACCTGTCGCCGATCCTGCACGAGGTCGACACCGCGCAGTTCCCCGACCAGGACCGACGCTGCACCAAGCGCCAGGACCACGGCCTGGGCAAGTCGCTCGACGTCACGCAGCTCCTGCCGCTGGCCGAGCCCGCGCTCGAGCGCGGGGAGCCGGTGCGCGCCCAGCTCGCCATCCGCAACGTCAACCGGACCGTGGGCACGATCCTCGGCCACGAGGTGACCAAGCGCTACGGCGGCGAGGGCCTGCCCGAGGGCACCATCGACCTCACGTTCACCGGCTCGGCGGGCCAGTCGTTCGGGGCGTTCGTGCCCCGCGGCATCACGCTGCGCCTGGAGGGCGACGCCAACGACTACGTCGGCAAGGGCCTCTCGGGCGGACGGATCGTGGTGCGCCCCGACCGGGCGGCGACGTTCGCGAGCAACGAGCAGATCATCGCCGGCAACACGATCGCCTACGGGGCGACGTCCGGCCAGATCTTCCTGCGCGGCGGGGTGGGCGAGCGGTTCGCCGTCCGCAACTCCGGCGCGTGGCTGGTGACCGAGGGCGTGGGTGACCACGGCTGCGAGTACATGACCGGCGGTCGCGTCGCGGTCCTCGGCAAGACCGGCCGCAACTTCGGCGCCGGCATGTCCGGCGGCGTGGCGTGGGTGCTCGACCTCAAGGACTACCGCGTCAACAAGGAGCTCGTCGAGCTCGGCCCCGTCACCGGCGACGCGGCCCGCGAGCTCGAGCAGCTGGTGCGCGAGCACCACGAGGAGACCGGCTCGACGGTCGCCGAGGAGCTGCTGGCCGACTGGCAGACCTCGCTGACCCGTTTCACCGAGGTCATGCCCCGTGACTACCGGATCGTGCTCGAGGCCAAGGCGAAGGCCGAGGCCGACGGGCTCGACGAGAGCGAGATCGCCCACGCGATGATGGAGGCACTCCATGGTTGAGCGGCTGCAGTGGGCCGCCGCCCGCCATGACCTCGGCCGCTCGACCACGAAGGATGTGAATTGGCATGGCTGACCCGAAGGGCTTCCTCAAGGAGGGGCGCAAGGTCGCAGAGCGACGCCCCGTCGAGGAGCGCGTCCACGACTGGAACGAGGTCTACCCCGGCTCCGCCGGACGGGCCCTGCTCCCGATCATCACCGAGCAGGCCGGACGCTGCATGGACTGCGGCATCCCGTTCTGCCACCAGGGCTGTCCGCTCGGCAACATCATCCCCGAGTGGAACGACCTGGTCTGGCGCGACGACTGGGAGGGCGCCATCGAGCGCCTGCACGCGACCAACAACTTCCCGGAGTTCACCGGGCGGCTGTGCCCGGCTCCCTGCGAGACGGCCTGCGTGCTGGGCATCAACCAGGACCCCGTGACCATCAAGAACGTCGAGGTCACGATCATCGACAAGGCGTGGGAGTCCGGGCTCGTGCGCCCGCAGGCGCCCGAGTGGCTCTCGGGCCGCACCGTCGCGGTGATCGGCTCGGGCCCGGCCGGCCTGGCCGCCGCCCAGCAGCTGACCCGCGCCGGCCACACCGTCGCGGTCTACGAGCGCGCCGACAAGATCGGCGGGCTGCTGCGCTACGGCATCCCCGAGTTCAAGATGGAGAAGCAGCACCTCGACCGGCGGCTGCAGCAGATGCGCCGTGAGGGCACCGTCTTCCGGGCCGGCGTCGACGTCGGCTCCGAGGAGTCGGGGCTCACCGGCGACCAGCTGCGCGAGCGCTACGACGCCGTCGTGCTCGCGATGGGCGCCACCGAGGCGCGCGACCTGCCGATCACCGGCCGTGAGCTCGGCGGCATCCACCAGGCCATGGAGTTCCTGCCCCAGGCCAACCGCGTCGCGGTCGGCGAGCCGGCGACCCTCGACGGGTCCGACCAGATCCTGGCCACCGGCAAGAACGTCGTCATCATCGGCGGTGGCGACACCGGCGCCGACTGCCTCGGCACCTCGACCCGCCACGGCGCGGCCTCGATCACGCAGCTCGAGATCATGCCCGAGCCGCCGACGGCGCGTCCTGCGGGACAGCCGTGGCCGACGTACCCGATGACGTTCAAGGTCTCCTCGGCCCACGAGGAGGCCGGCGAGCGCGTCTACGCCGTCTCCACCAAGCAGTTCCTCGGCGACGAGGACGGCAACGTGCGCGGCCTGGTCCTCGTCGACGTGGTCTTCGAGGGCGGCCGGCTGACCGAGATCGAGGGCACCGAGCGCGAGATCCCGGCCGAGCTCGTGCTGTTCGCGATGGGCTTCGTCGGGCCGGAGAAGACCGGCCTGGTCGACCAGCTCGGCGTCGACCTCGACGAGCGCGGCAACGTCGCGCGCGACAAGGCCTACCAGACCTCGGTGCCCGGCGTGTTCTCCGCCGGCGACGTCGGTCGGGGCCAGTCGCTGATCGTCTGGGCCATCGCCGAGGGCCGCGCTGCGGCGGCCGCCGTCGACGAGTACCTCACCGGTTCCACGACGCTGCCGTCGCCGGTCCTGCCGACCGCGCGCCCGCTGGTCGTCTGACACCCGGGACGGCGCCCTTCCGCACTTTTCGTGCCGAAGGGCGGCGTTTCTGCGTCCAAGGGCTTTGGAACGTTCCAAAGGTTCGTTAGGGTGGGCGGGTGCGGAGAGCCAAGATCGTGTGCACCCTGGGTCCGGCCACCAGCTCGGAGAGGCGGATCCGTGAGCTCGTCTACGCCGGGATGGACGTGGCGCGCCTCAACATGAGCCACGGCACGCACGAGGTGCACGCCGAGACCTACCGGCTCGTCCGCGAGGCGGCCGACGCCTCGGGCCACGGGGTCGGCATCTTCGCCGACCTGCAGGGCCCCAAGATCCGGCTCGCGACCTTCGCCGAGGGCCATGCGGTGCTCAACCGCGGCCAGCGCTGGACCATCACCACGCGCGACGTGCCGGGCGACAACGTCGTCGCGGGCACGACGTACGCCGGGCTGCCCGGTGACGTGAAGGCCGGCGACCCGCTCCTCATCGACGACGGCAAGGTCCGCCTGCGGGTGGTCTCGGTCGAGGGGACCGAGGTCGAGACCGAGGTGCTGACCGGGGGAGCGGTGAGCAACCACAAGGGCATCAACCTGCCCGGGGTCGCCGTCTCGGTGCCGGCGCTGTCCGAGAAGGACGCCGCCGACCTGCGCTTCGCGCTCAGCCTCAGCGTCGACTTCATCGCCCTGAGCTTCGTGCGCGACGCCAAGGACGTCGAGGACGTCCGCGCGATCATGCGCGAGGAGGGCCACATGCTCCCCGTCATCGCCAAGATCGAGAAGCCGCAGGCCATCGAGAACCTCGACGAGGTCATCGCCGCCTTCGACGGCTTCATGGTCGCCCGTGGCGACCTCGCCGTGGAGTGCCCGCTCGAGGACGTCCCCTTCCTGCAGAAGGAGATCGTGCGCAAGGCCCGCCTCGCCGCCAAGCCGGTCATCGTGGCCACGCAGATGCTCGAGTCGATGATCACCAGCCCGGCGCCGACGCGCGCAGAGGCCAGCGACGTCGCCAACGCGGTGCTCGACGGGGCCGACGCGGTCATGCTCTCCGGCGAGACCAGCGTGGGCGACCACCCGATCCACACCGTCGAGACGATGGCGCGCATCATCCGCGCCACCGAGGACCACGCCCTGCACGGCGGCGAGTCCGGCACCATCACCCCGATCACCTGGGACCCCCACACCGGCGGCGGCGTCATCGCCAAGGCCGCCGAGGAGGTCGCGGCCCGCGTCGGCGCCAAGTACGTCGTGGCGTTCACGCAGAGCGGCGACTCCGCCAAGCGCCTCTCGCGGCTGCGCAGCGCGATCCCGGTGCTGGCGTTCACGCCCGAGAACCGGGTCCGGTCCCAGCTGTCGCTCACCTGGGGTGTCGAGACGTTCCGCACCAACGCCGTCGACCACACCGACGAGATGGTCCGCCAGGTCGACGAGCAGCTGCTCGCCATCGGGCGCGTGCAGGAGGGCGACCTCGTCGTGATCGTCGCCGGCAGCCCGCCGGGGATCCCCGGCTCGACCAACGCGCTGCGCATCCACCGGATGGGCGACGCCATCAACGAGGTCGCACCGGCCTACCGCCGCGCCACCTGAGCCCTACTCCTTCATCCCGATCAGCGCGTCGAGGCGCGCGACGTCGTCACGCCGCGAGACCGACACGTGCGTCCGGCTGCTCGCCCGCCAGGCCACCCCGACGAGGTCCAGCGCCCAGCAGCAGAGCTCGCGGATGTCGGGGGAGACGTTGGTGAACTGCCAGCGGGGGTAGTCGTAGCGCTTCACCGCGCCGGCGACCGGTCGCGTGGTCCAGTTGCGCACCCGGCTGCCGTCGGAGTGGAACAGCCCGCGCAGGAACGGGCCGGGGTGGTCCTCGACCACCGTGCGCTGCCAGTCGTCGAGGACGATCGGACGCTCGTGCTTGCGGCCCGGGCCGTGCTGGGGGAACAGGCACGGCCAGTGCTTCCAGGAGACGGTCGTGATGACAGCGCCTGGCACGAGTCGCGTGTGGGGGAGGCCCCCGGGCTTGACCGTCGCCATGAGCACCGCGAGGTGCGCGTTGTCGGTGGCGTAGCGGCGGTCGTTGACGACGTGCAGGTTGTGCACGCCGCGTCGGCTGAGGGTGATGTGGCCGTCGCCGAGGTACCAGCCGAGGAGCTCGGCGTAGGCCGCACGGTCGAGGACCCCGTCCTCGCAGACGGGGCACGGAACCGCACAGTGGCTCTGCCCCCGCGCACGACCTCGCCGCTGGTAGTCACGGCGCCAGCGCCTGATCGTCTTGACGGCCACGCCGTGCTTGGCCGCGTTGTCGGCGTCGCCCATGCCGGCGTCGGAGTCACGCAGAGCGGACTCGACGGTCGACCAGGGACGGACGTGCGGCACGAGCCGATGATGACGGCGACCGCCGACAACGGTGCCGGGTGCGGGACTTGAACCCGCACGCCTTGTGGGCAACGCCTTTTGAGGGCGCCGTGTCTGCCGATTCCACCAACCCGGCCGGGGGTCCGAACACTACCGCGTGCTCAGCTCCCGATCGCGACCGCACGTGGGGTCGCGAGCCTCCGGGTCAGCCCTGCTGCCCAGCGGTGACGACCGGCACACCGTGCCATCGATGACGAGCGCCCGACCTGATGGCTGAGAGCAGCGACTAGATTGCGCGGGTGACCGACGCAGCGCCCACCTCTGGCCCGACCCGCACCGTCGTCATCGCCGAGGACGAGACCCTCATCCGCATGGACCTCGCCGAGATGCTGACCGAGGAGGGCTACGACGTCGTCGGCCAGGCCGGCGACGGGGCCAAGGCCATCGAGCTGGCCACCGAGCTGCGACCCGACCTGGTGATCCTCGACGTCAAGATGCCCGTGCTCGACGGGATCGCCGCGGCCGAGGCCATCGCGAGCAAGCGCATCGCGCCGGTCGTCATCCTCACGGCGTTCAGCCAGCGAGATCTCGTCGAGCGGGCGCGCGACGCGGGCGCCATGGCCTACCTGGTCAAGCCGTTCACCCAGTCCGACCTGGTGCCGGCCATCGAGATGGCGGTCTCGCGCTTCGCCGAGACGGTGCAGCTCGAGAACGAGGTCTCCGACCTGCACGACCGCCTCGAGACCCGCAAGGCCGTCGACCGTGCCAAGGGCATCCTCCAGCAGCAGCTGCAGCTCTCGGAGCCCGAGGCGTTCCGCTGGATCCAGAAGACGGCCATGGACCTGCGGATGTCGATGCGCGGGGTCGCCGAGGGCGTCGTCGAGCACGGTCCGCGCATGTCCGCCGGGTCCGACTGACGCTCCGCCGAGACCGCGTGCGACCAGCGCGAACGGGTCGGTCGCACTCGAAACGCAACCGCTACCGCTGAGTCCGACGGAACGCCTCGACGCGGATCGCGGGAGGGCTATAGTCCGTCGCGACCTGGCTCACCTGCGCCAGACGAAACAGGAGGACCCGTGCGGTTGCGAGTGATCACCTTCCTGTCGGTGATCTTCTTCCTGGTCCTCCTGCCATCGGCCGCTCTGGCCGAGGAGACCAGCCCCCCCACCGACGCGCCGACCTCGGCCGGAGCGGAGCCCGCTCCGCGACCCGAAGGTCCCTACGTCACGGTGCGACTCATCGACGAGGCCAAGGACGACGCACCCGTCGTCGGCGTGACCCTGTCGGTCGCGGCTGAGGACGGCACCGAGATCGGCGAGGCCGAGACCGACGCCGAAGGCCGCGTCATCGTCCCGATCCCCGAGCTCGGCACCTACACGGTGACGCTCGACGAGGACACGCTGCCCGACGGCATCGAGCTCAGCGCGGCGACCAAGTCCGAGATCATCATCACCGCGCGCATCGACGGCGCCAATGGCGGCCTGTTCCCGATCGGCGTCCAGAAGGCGACCTCGGTCCCCTTCAGCGACAAGCTGATCACCGCGCTGCTGTCGGGCATCAAGTTCGGGCTCATCGTGGCCCTGGCCGCGCTCGGGCTGTCGCTGATCTTCGGCACCACCGGCCTCACCAACTTCGCCCACGGTGAGCTCATCACCTTCGGCGCGCTCGCGACCTACGTCTTCAACCGCAACCTCGGCTTCCCCGTGGTGGTCGCCGGCGTGCTGGCGGTCGGCATCTCGGCCGCCTTCGGCTGGGCGCAGGACCGCGGGCTGTGGCGACCTCTGCGACGGCGCGGCACCGGACTCATCGCGATGATGATCGTCTCGATCGGTCTCAGCCTGCTGCTGCGCAACCTCTACCAGTACATCTTCGGCAGCCAGCGCCTCTCGCTGAGCCAGTACGTCAGCCAGGGCCGGCGCGACTACGGCCCGATCCGTCTGGCCGACAAGGAGCTCGCGATCCTCGTCGTCGCGGTCGTCGTCATCACCATCACCTGCGTGATGTTGCTGCGCACCCGCCTCGGCAAGGCGATGCGCGCGGTCTCCGACAACCCGGCCCTCGCGGCGTCGTCCGGCATGAAGGTCGACGGCGTCATCAGCTCGGTGTGGATCCTCGGCACGGCGATCACCGGCCTGGCCGGCGTCCTGCTGGCGGTCAACAGCCAGATCAACTTCCTCATGGGCTTCAAGCTGCTGCTGCTGGTCTTCGCCGGCGTCACCCTGGGCGGCCTGGGCACGATCTGGGGCGCGCTGTTCGGCTCGATGATCATCGGCCTCATGGTCGAGGTCGGCCCGCTGTTCGGCGTCCCGTCCTCCATCAAGGAGGTCGGCGCGCTCGTGGTGCTGATCGTGGTGCTGCTCGTGCGTCCGCAGGGGATCCTCGGTCGACGCGAGCGTGTCGGATGAGCCCCGCGCCGGCCCTCGGGCCGCTGCCGTCGTCCCCGCCCTCGTCCCGCGATCGGAGCCCCGCATGACCTCCACCACGACGGTCGCCACCCCGGCTGCACCCACCGTCAAGCAGCGGCCGCACCCGCAGGCGCTCGCCTCGCTCGTGCTGGGGGTGCTCGCGCTCACCGTCGCCGTCGGCATCACCGGACCGTTCGCCTTCCGCGCCGGCCGCAAGGCGCTGGCCGACATCAACGCCGCACCCGAGCAGTACTCCGGTCGCCTGCTCGCCGTCATCGGCCAGGTCGCCGGCGTCGTCGGCACGCTGTTCCTCATCGCGTGGCTCTCGATCGGCCTGATCTCCGGCAGCATCTTCGACATCGACATCGTGCTGGTCCTGCGCACGGCGCTCAACCAGGCGTTCGGCCCCAACGCGATCGTCTACGCGCTCGCCGCGATCGGCCTCAACGTCCACTTCGGCTACACGGGCCTGCTCAACTTCGGCCAGGCGGGCTTCATGGCCGTCGGCGCCTACGGCCTCGCGGTCACGGTCGTCACCTACGACCTGCCCTTCGCCGTCGGCGTGCTCGTGGCCCTCGGCGCCCCCGTCGTGCTGGCCCTGCTCCTCGGCATCCCGACCCTGCGACTGCGGGCCGACTACCTCGCCATCGCCACGATCGCCACCGCCGAGATCCTGCGCCTGGTCTTCGGCGCCGTCGAGACGCGCAAGGTGTTCGGCGGCTCCAACGGACTGACCGGCTTCGCCAACACCTTCCAGGAACGCAACCCGTTCAACGAGACCCTCGACCTCGGCATCATGTCGTTCAGCGCCCGCGACCAGTGGTCGATGGTGGTCGGCTGGTCGATGGTCGCCATCGCGTGCCTGCTCGTGTGGCGCCTGATGCGCAGCCCCTGGGGCCGTGTCCTGCGCTCGATCCGCGAGGACGAGGACGCCGTGCGCTCGCTGGGCAAGAACGTCTTCGCCTACAAGATGCAGGCCCTCGTGCTCGGTGGCCTCTTCGGCGGCATGGCCGGGCTGTTCCTCGCGCTCAAGCAGGCGTCGGTCGTGCCCAGCGACTACTCGACCAACATGACGTTCCTCGCCTTCACCGCCCTGCTCATCGGTGGTGCCGCGCGGGTGCTCGGCCCCGTGATCGGCGCCATGATCCTGTGGTTCCTCATCAGTGGCCTCGGCAACTTCTTCGGCCAGGCGACGACCGGAGACAACCCCCTCATGCCGACCTGGCTGATGGACAACACCCAGGCCAGCCTGGTGCGCTTCGTCGCCACCGGCCTCGGCCTCATGTTGCTGATGATCTACCGACCCCAGGGGATCTTCGGCGACCGGAGGGAGATCGCGATCGATGGCCGCTGACGACCGCACGGACCACTTGAGCAAGGACCCGTCCCCGGGCCGGTCCCAGGCCGCTGCCACCGGCAGCACGACCTCCTCCCGCCCGCTGACCCCGCGGCCCGACCTGTCCACCGTGTCGAGCGAGCCCGGGTCGACCAAGCCCGACCCGATCGTCAAGGGCAGCGACATCACGCGCCAGTTCGGCGGCCTCAAGGCCGTCGACGTCGAGCACATCGAGATCCAGCGCGGCATCATCACCGCGCTCATCGGACCCAACGGTGCGGGCAAGACGACGCTCTTCAACCTGCTCACCGGGTTCGACGTACCCGACTCGGGGGAGTGGAGCTTCAACGGCAACTCCCTGCAGGGTGTCGCGGCCTACAAGGTCGCGCGCCTCGGCATGGTACGCACCTTCCAGCTCACCAAGGTGCTGGCCAAGCTCACGGTCATCGAGAACATGCGCCTGGGCGCCAAGGACCAGAAGGGCGAGCGCTTCTTCAAGGCCGCCTTCGACTTCCTGTGGCGACGCCAGGAGGACGACAACACCGTCCGCGCCGACGACCTGCTGACCCGCTTCAAGCTCGACGCCAAGCGCGAGGACTTCGCGGGATCGCTCTCCGGCGGTCAGCGCAAGCTCCTCGAGATGGCCCGCGCTCTCATGGTCGACCCCGAGCTGATCATGCTCGACGAGCCCATGGCGGGGGTCAACCCGGCGCTGAAGCAGTCGCTGCTGGGGCACGTGAAGTCGCTGCGCGACGAGGGCCGCACGGTGCTGTTCGTCGAGCACGACATGGACATGGTCCGCGACATCTCCGACTGGGTGATCGTCATGGCCCAGGGCCGCATCGTCGCCGAGGGCACGCCCGACACGGTGATGGCTGACCCCGCGGTCATCGACGCCTACCTGGGCGCCCACCACGACACCGACCTCACCGAGGTCGACGTCGCCGAGCTCGAGGCCGAGGCCGAGGCCGAGCTGGACGCCGAGGCCGACGAGCAGGAGAAGACGCACTGATGAGCGACAGCACCGCGACCCCGGCCACCACCCCGGAGCGACAGGCCCACCTGCGCGCGGCCGGCGACGCCATCCTGCGCGCCGACAACCTCGTCGGCGGCTACCTGCCCGGGGTCGACATCCTCAACGGCGCCGACCTCTACTGCAACAAGGGCGAGCTGGTCGGCATCATCGGCCCCAACGGCGCCGGCAAGTCGACGCTGCTCAAGGCGCTCTTCGGTCTGGTCAAGGTCCGCAACGGGTCGGTGACCCTCGACGGCCAGGACATCACCGGCAAGCGCGCCGACCAGCTGGTCACCGCCGGCATCGGGTTCGTCCCGCAGAGCAACAACGTGTTCCCGAGCCTGACCATCGAGGAGAACCTCGAGATGGGCTGCTTCCAGGCGCCCAAGAAGTTCAAGGAGCGCTTCGACTTCGTCACCGACATCTTCCCGCGCCTCGGGGAGCGCCGGGCCCAGCGGGCCGGCTCGCTGTCCGGCGGCGAGCGCCAGATGGTCGCGATGGGCCGGGCCCTGATGATGGCGCCCGCCGTGCTGCTGCTCGACGAGCCGTCGGCCGGGCTCTCCCCGGTGCTCCAGGACGAGGTCTTCGTGCAGACCCGCAACATCAACCGGGCCGGTGTCTCGGTCGTCATGGTCGAGCAGAACGCCCGGCGCTGCCTGCAGATCTGCGACCGCGGCTACGTGCTCGACCACGGCCGCAACGCCTACTCCGGCACCGGGGCCTCGCTGGCCAAGGACCCCAAGGTCATCGAGCTCTACCTCGGCACCCTGGGCGCCGCTGCGAGCTGAACCACCGGCGCAGCCGCGCCGAGCAGGACGACGAGAACGGCCCCGGGACGGTGTCCCGGGGCCGTTCCGCGTCTGAGTCCTCCGTGGCCTCGAGCCGGACGGCGGTGGCTGCCGGCCGGCGACCCGGACAACGGAAACGGCCCCGGGACCGAGGTCCCGGGGCCGTTCTCGTCGTTGCTACGAGGTGTGCTGGCTCAGATCTCGCCGGCGATGTAGTCGATGGCCGCGTTGCGGTTCTCGGCGTCGTACTCGTAGATGCCGATCGAGGCGGCGGTGGGGCTGCCGGTCTCGCCGAGCTCGATGGGACCGCTGACGCCGTCGTAGTCGAAGTCCTCGCCGGCCTCGGCCATGGGCAGGCACTCCTCGAACGAGGCGCACTTGGTTCCACCGGTGGTGGTGTCGGGGAGCACGGCCGCGACGGCCTCGCCCTCGTCGGTGCCCGCCACGATCGTGGCCAGCGCCGAGGTCACCACGGCGTCGTAGGACTCGCCCGCGTAGGCGAACGACGTCAGCTCGGGGTTGAGCTCGAGCAGACGGTCCTGGAAGTCACCGGCCGTGTCAGCACCGGGGATGGTGCCCTTGACGCCCTCGAGGGTGCCCGGGGGCAGCGAGGGGTCGGAGTCGGCGCTGTAGTCGGCGGTGTTGCCGTCGACGAAGTAGGTGTCGAGGTCCTGGGGACCAGCACCCGCCGTGATCAGCTGCGGGACGATGGTGGCGGTCTCCTCGAAGCCCACCAGCACCAGGGCGTCGCCGCCGGCGTTGGCGATCTCCTCGACCTGGGCGTCGAACGTCTGGGCGTTCTCGCCGTAGAACACGGTGGCAGCGACAGCACTACCGGCGTTCTCGAGGTTGGTCGCGATCTCCTGGGCCAGGGTCTGGCCGTAGGCGTCCTGGCGAGCCAGGATCGCGACGTTGGACTTGCCGTCCTCGATCAGCAGGTTGGCCATGACCGCACCCTGGAGGATGTCGGAGGGGGCCGTGCGGAAGTAGAGGTCGGGCTGGGCGTAGTCGCCGGTGTCGAAGTCGGTCGACGTGTTGGCCGGCGAGAACATGATCTTGCCGGCGTCGAAGATCTGGTCGATGACCGTGAACGACACACCGGACGACGCGGCACCGACGATGACGTCGGACCCGGCGGCGATGAGCTCGTCGGTCTCGGCCGGGGCGATGCCGGAGTCGGCGTCGCCCGAGTCGCCACGGACGTGCTCGACGTCGGCGCCGAGGACGCCGCCAGCGGCGTTGATGTCCTGGACGGCGAGGTCGACACCTGCGAACTCCGGCGGGCCGAGGAACGCGAGGCTGCCGGTCTCGGGGAGCAGCGAGCCGAAGGTCAGCGCGCCGTCGGAGAGCTCGCCCTCGCCAGCGGCCGGGGCGGGCTCGCTGGACCCGGTGTCGCTCGACTCGGAAGCACTGCTCTCGGTGCCGCTCGGCTCGTTGTCGTCGTCCTCGCTGCCACAGGCGGTCAGGACGAGCAGGCTGGCGACGGCAGCCACGGCGATGCGGTGGTGACGTGCCTTGATGGTGCGGTTCATCCGTCCTCCGGTTCTCGCGGCTCCCTCGAGCCGCAGGGGGTGTTGGAGGAAACGTAGTGCGCCATCGGGGCCCGCGTGCGGCGGTCAGGACAAGTGAGCCGTTCGTTGCCGTTTCGTTATCAAGACGGCTGCATGGGCGATCAGCCCCGCAACGCCGCCACCAGCGTGGTCAGCAGCGGCGCGACGAGGAGCGCCGGCAGCAGGTCGGCGACCGGGATCTCACGGATCCGCAGCAGGCGCAGACCGACGCCGACGAGCAGCAGCCCGCCGGTCGCCGTGATCGCGGCGAGGTGGGCGTCGGGCAGGACGTCGCCCAGGCCGACGCCGAGCAGCGTCAGCGATCCCTGCACCACCACGACCGTCAGCGCGCTCGCCGCGACCCCCCAGCCGAACGACGCCGCGAACGCGATCGCCGCGAAGCCGTCGAGGGTCGACTTGAGGAAGAGCTGGTCGGCCCCGTTGCCCAGGCCGTCCTCGAGCGAGCCGAGGATCGTCAGCGGTCCGGTGCAGAAGATCAGCGACGACACGACGAACCCCTCGATGAAGCGCTGGCGCTCGACCGAGCCCTGATCGCCGGCCAGCCGGCCCTGCAGCCAGCCACCGAGCCGCTCGACCCGGTGCTCGAGACGCAGCAGGGACCCAGCGATGCCGCCGAGGAGGACCGAGCCCAGCACGATCAGCATGGGCGCGCTGTCGCCGACCTCGGCGGCCAGCTCGGGCGCCAGCACCGCCATCGCCGAGGTGGCCGCGATCAGCAGTGTCACCAGGCCGAGGCCGTCGGTGACCAGGTCGCGGGTCCGCTCCGGTAGCCGGTCGCCGAGCAGCCGGCCGAGGGCCGCGCCCAGGAGGACGGTGGCGACGTTGACGACGGTGCCGATGCCGGGGAACACGGAAACCAGGGACTCCTCTGTCACGACGGGCGCCCTGAGCGTAGTGTTCGTCGGCGAGCCAGGACCCCGAGGGGCGGGAGTCCGGCGGGGGACAGCAGGAGGTGGGGTCGGTGTCGCGCTCTCTCGTCACGCTCCGAGCGGCCGAGATCTCCGACGCACCCTTCCTCGCCGAGCTGTGGTCCAACGCCCTGCGGCGTGCCGAGCACCACGAGCAGGTCGCCGACCTCGAGCAGATCATCAAGGCCGCGGCGTCCTCACCCGAGCAGCGCCTCGTGCTCGCCGAGTACGACGGCCAGCCGGCCGGGGCGGTGCTGCTCAAGATCACGACGGTCACCACGCTCAACCTCGACCTCGCGGTGCGCGTGCTGTCGCCCCACGTCGTGCCGGCCTACCGCCGTCACGGCATCGGCCGCATGTTGATGGAGTGCGCGGCCGGCTTCGCGGAGGAGGCCGGCGTCGCCCAGGTCTGCACCGCGGTCTCGGCCGGCTCGCGCGACGGCAACCGCTTCATGGCCCGCCTCGCCCTCGGACCGCTGGCGACCTACCGGGCCGCGCCCGTGGCCGCCGTACGAGCCCGGCTGACCGCCCAGCGCCCCGCCCTG
>JAOPXU010000027.1 GCA_025964985.1 Nocardioides sp. | reverse complement strand
GGACGACCAGGCCGATCGGCACGTTGATGAACATCGTCCAGCGCCACGAGCCGAGGTCGGTCAGCACGCCGCCGAGCAGCAGGCCGATGGACATGCCGCCCGACGACACGGCGCCGAACAGCGCGAGTGCGCGGTTGCGGGCGGCCTCGTCGGGCGCGCTGGTGGTGAGCAGGGCGAGGACGCCGGGCGCCGCGAGCGCTGCGCCGACACCCTGAACCGCGCGGGCGGCGACGAGCATCCCGGGGGTCTGGGCGAGGCCGCCGACCAGCGAGGCGACGGTGAACAGGGCCAGGCCTGCCTCGAACATGCGGCGGCGGCCGTAGACGTCGCCGAGCCGCCCGCCGAGGAGCAGCAGCCCGCCGAACGACAGCGTGTAGGCGTTGAGGACCCACGACAGCCCGGCCGGGCCGAACGCGAGGTCGTCGTCGATGTGGGGGAGCGCGACGTTCACGACCGTCGCGTCGAGGATGAGCATGAGCTGGGCGACCAGGACCAGGGTGATGCCGGCGGCCGCGCGGCCCGCGTTGTCGGGCAGGTCGTCGGGAACGGCCCGGTTCCGGGCAGGGTCGAGCGTGTTCTGGGACATGGGTGCGAGGAGTTCTGTTCTGGCGGGACCGCCGACGTGGACGTATAGTGGAGACGTTCTCCGGTTCGTCCCGAACGATACGGAGACTGTCTCCGTTTAGCAAGCAGGAAGTGGGCCCCGCCGTGCGCGCCGACGCCAAGCGCAACCGTGACCGCATCGTCGAGGTCGCGCGCGAGGTCTTCCGCGAGCAGGGCTACGACGCCTCCCTCGACCTCATCGCCAAGCGTGCCGGCGTCGGGGCCGGCACCCTCTACCGCCACTTCCCCACGCGTGACGACCTGATGGACGCGATCATGCAGAGCTGGGTCGACCGGGTCACCGACTCGACCGACAAGGTCCTGGCCTTCGAGGGCTCCGACCGCGACCTGCTGCTGCGCTGGTTCGAGACCTACGTCGAGCTCATCAGCGTCCACCGGGGCGGCCCCGCCAAGATCACCACCGCCATGGGCGACCCCGCCTCGCCCATCCGCAGCAAGTGCCAGGTGCTCGCCGACGCTGCCGACCGCGTCATCGCCCGCCTCGACCAGGCCGGCGCCTTGCGCCCCGGCGTCGACGTCGTCCAGGTCTGTCGCCTCGTCGGCGGCGTCGCCTCCGTCGCCGACCAGTCCGAGCTGGGCGCTGACGAGGTGCGCCCGCTGCTCGAGGTGCTCGCCGACGGGATGATGGTCCGGCGCTGAGCCCGCCCGGAGAATCACCGCTCCAGCGGAGGAACTCCGGCTTCTCGTACGAAGCTTCCTGACAGAAGTCGGAGAATCACCACTTCAGCGGTGATTCTCAAGCGCCCGGCCCGCCCCCGGAGCCGCGGCGTCACCCCGGTAGATTTCGGGGGTGACCGCGCCCGCCGCCTCGTCCCTCGACACCGTCGCCGTCGCCGCTGAGGACCCCGGCCGCGAGCAGCCCTGGGCCGACCTGGGGCTGAAGGCCGACGAGTACCAGTCGATCCGCGAGATCCTCGGACGCCGGCCCACCAGCTCGGAGCTGGCGATGTACTCGGTCATGTGGAGCGAGCACTGCTCCTACAAGTCGACCAAGGTCCACCTCAAGCAGTTCGGCGAGATCCCGCAGGAGACCCCGGCCGGCAAGATGCTGGCCGGCATCGGCGAGAACGCCGGCGTCATCGACGTCGGCCAGGGCTACGCCGTCACGTTCAAGGTCGAGAGCCACAACCACCCGTCGTTCGTCGAGCCCTACCAGGGCGCGGCCACCGGCGTCGGCGGCATCGTGCGCGACATCCTGGCCATGGGTGCGCGTCCGGTCGCGGTGATGGACCCGCTGCGCTTCGGCCCGCTCGACGCCCCCGACACCCGCCGGGTGCTGCCCGGGATCGTGGCCGGCGTCGGCGGCTACGGCAACTGCCTGGGCCTGCCCAACATCGGCGGCGAGGCCGTCTTCGACAGCACCTACCTCGGCAACCCGCTCGTCAACGCGCTGTGCGTCGGCGTGCTGCGCCACGAAGACCTCCACCTGGCCAAGGCCTCCGGCGCCGGCAACCAGGTCGTCCTCTACGGCGCCCGCACCGGTGGCGACGGCATCGGCGGCGTCTCCATCCTCGCGTCGGAGACCTTTGAGGACACCGGTCCGGCCAAGCGCCCCGCGGTGCAGGTCGGCGACCCCTTCATGGAGAAGCTGCTCATCGAGTGCACGCTCGAGCTCTTCGCCGCCGGCGTGGTCGCCGGCATCCAGGACCTCGGCGGCGCCGGGCTGTCCTGCGCGACGTCCGAGCTCGCGAGCGCCGGCGACGGCGGCATGCACGTCGAGCTCGACCGGGTGCCGCTGCGCGACTCGACGCTGGCGCCCGAGGAGATCCTCATGTCGGAGTCGCAGGAGCGGATGATGGCGGTCGTCGAGCCCGCCGACGTCGAAGCCTTCATGGCCATCTGCGCGAAGTGGGACGTCGAGGCCGTCGTGGTCGGCGAGGTCACCGACACCGGCCGCCTCGAGATCGACTGGCACGGCGAGCGCGTGGTCGACGTGCCCCCGCGCTCGGTCGCCCACGACGGGCCCACCTACCACCGCCCCTACGCCCGCCCCGACTCTCAGGACACCCTGCAGGCCGACGGCGCCGAGGCCCTGCCGCGCCCGGCGTCCGGCGACGAGCTGCGCGAGACGCTCCTGCGCCTCGCCGCCAGCCCCAACCTGTGCGACAAGTCGTGGATCACCGACCAGTACGACCGCTACGTGCGCGGCAACACCGTGCTCGCCCAGCCCAGCGACAGCGGCATGATCCGCATCGACGAGTCGACCAACCTCGGTGTCGCGGTCTCCACCGACTGCAACGGCCGCTTCGCGCTGCTCGACCCCTACGCCGGCGCCCAGCTCGCGCTCGCCGAGTCCTACCGCAACGTCGCCACCGGCGGCGCGGTCCCGCTGGCCATCTCCGACTGCCTCAACTTCGGCTCGCCCGAGGACCCGGGCGTGATGTGGCAGTTCGCCGAGGCCTGCCGCGGCCTCAAGGACGCCTGCCTCGAGCTCGGCATCCCCGTCACCGGCGGCAACGTCTCGCTCTACAACCAGACCGGCGAGACCGCGATCCTGCCGACGCCCGTCGTCGCTGTGCTCGGCGTCATCGACGACGTCACCCGCCGTACGCCGTCCGCGTGGGCCTCCGTCGAGGGCGACCAGGTCGGTGACCGCGTCTTCCTGCTGGGCGAGACGCGCGAGGAGCTCAGCGGCTCCGAGTGGGCCCACGTCGTGCACGGCCACCTCGGTGGCCTGCCGCCGGTGGTCGACCTGGCCGGCGAGAAGCGCCTGGCCGAGCTGCTCCACGAGGCCTCCCGACTGCAGAGCGGGCTGCTCACCTCCGCCCACGACCTCGCCGACGGCGGCCTCGCCCAGGCGCTCGTGGAGTCGTCGCTGCACCACATGTGCGGCGTGCGCGTGAGCGTCGAGGGCGACCCGTTCGTCGCGCTGTTCTCCGAGTCGGCCGGCCGGGTGCTGGTCACCGTGGCCGAGGGCGACGGCGACCGGCTGGTCGAGCTGGCCGGGCGCCACGGCGTACCGGTCAGCGAGCTCGGCACCACCGGCGGCGACGCGCTCGTGGTCGACGAGCTCTTCGCGGTCAACCTGCTCGAGCTGCGCTCGACGTGGATGGCGACGCTGCCGGCGGCGATGGCCTGAGGCCCTCCCGGGCCGCGCGCCCAGCCGTGCGGGAGGATCGCGCCGTGCACCGACGACGATTCCTGGCGCTCGGCGCCGTGGTGGCGCTCGGTCCCGCCCTGACCGCCTGTGGAGAGGACGCCCCCGTGGTCGACGCCGACCTGCCCGAGCCGACGCGGTCGGCGTACGGCGACGACCCGAGCCAGTACGGCGTCCTCCACCGACCGG
>JAOPXU010000018.1 GCA_025964985.1 Nocardioides sp. | reverse complement strand
CGTCGGCCCGATCGCCTGGCTGTTCGGCAACGAGGCCTGGGGCCTGCCCGAGGAGCTCGCCTCCCTGGCCGACCACCGGGTCTCGATCCCGATCCTGGGCCGGGCCGAGAGCCTGAACCTCTCGACCGCAGCCGCGGTCTGCCTCTACGCCAGCGCCCGCGCCCGCCGCGGTCAGTAGGACCGCACGCCCCACCCGGCGGCTCCCCGGGGGCTGATCCGGCCGTCCCAGGTGTAGCCGTCGGTCCCCGCCACCCCGACCTCGAAGCCGCCGTCGGAGGGGGAGAGGTAGGCGTCGCAGAAGCTCGGCGAGGGGATCTGCTCCTCGGTGATCGGCAGCGTCCGCACGCGGGTCCAGCGGCGGCCGGTCACCGCGGCGGCGTACAACGTGGCGTCGCACGGGCGCCTCGCGTCGTCGTTGCCGCTGATCCGCAGCAGCCGTCGGCCGTCGGGGGTCACGCCCAGGCCGTCCACGAGACGCGTGGGCAGGGCGGCCGTCACGAAGTCCTCGTGCCCCCGGCCCCACAGCAGGGTCTGCGACCGGGTCTGCACCAGCACCTGCGACGTGCCCTGCTCCAGCGGCTGGGTCTTCGGGTCGCGCAGCGGCAGCACCCGCCAGGAGGCGCCGGTGGTCGTCCCCAGCGCCAGGCCGTACGCCGGGTCCTCCGGTGCGCGCACGGCCGGTCGCCACGACTGCGACGCGAGGTAGCAGCCCAGCACCACCACCGCGCCGGAGCGGTTGCCCACCGGCGAGGCGGTCCGGCAGCGGGTGCCCGGCGGCGCCGTGGCCACCTGCTGGGGCGGGCCCCACTCGCGGCTGCCGGCGGGCTGGGCCTGCACCAGGATCCGGCGCTGGTCGGGCGAGCCGATCGAGAGCGTGCCGGCGTCGCCGAGGTCGATCTCCTGGGTGCCCAGCGTGCTGCGCCCGTGGGTGTCGGGGTAGGCGACGAGCGGGTGCTCCGACTGCTCCACCGACCAGCGGTCGCCGCTGCGGCGGAACTCGATGCCCTCGCTCAGCTCCTCGACGTCGACGTTCACCCGGTCGCGGCCGACCTCGAACGACGCGGTGTCGCAGGGCGGCACCGCCGGCACCTGGGCGCTCGAGGCGACCCGGCGGAAGCGGGTCTCGTGCCGGTCGGTGACGAAGAGGTCGTAGATGCACAGCCGGCCCGCCGCCCGCCCCTGGGCGGCCACGAAGGAGCCGTCCGGCGCCAGGTCGTAGGTCGCCCGGGGGCCGATGCCGGTGACCGCCGACGTGCGGAAGCCGCCGTCGACGTCCCACAGCAGCACGCGCTGCGGGCCGAGCCCGAAGCTGGCGAAGTCGCCCGCACCGTCGAGCTTCGTGCCGGACAGTCCGGCGGAGGAGTGCGCGGGCAGGCACCGGAAGGCCCGGCAGACCACCTGGCTGGTGTGGTGCGGTGCGTAGTCGTCGTCCAGCTCCTTCTCCCGCCACCAGTCGGGGTCGATGGCCGCGGTGCCGCCGCGGTGCGCGAGCTGGACGTCGTGGGTCCACAGCCGGTCGGTGTCGACCGTCGTCGGCGTGCTCCACCCGTCGGCGCGGCCCGTGCGGCTCCACTGCACCTGGATCCGGTGGCCGTCGGGGCTGCCGACCGCCAGCCGCACGCCGTCGTCCAGACGCACGACGTGGGTCTTCTCGAAGCGGTGCTCCACCAGCGCGTGGCCGTACGCCGGTTCGTCGGCCGCGGGCGACGACCCGCAGGCCGTCGCGAGCAGGGCCAGGACGGTCGCGAGCGCGCCGAGCACCACCCGCGCGTTCCCCCCGGCACCTGCCATGCCGGGAGCCTAGGTCGTCGGGGGCGTCCCGGGCCGCCCGGCCGCAGGAGTGCCCCTAGGGTGTGGACGTGACCGTCCAGGAGCCCGCCGTCGCGACCTCCGTCGTCGACACCTTGCCCGACGGGGTCGTCGTGGCCGACGCCGACGGCATCGTCACCACCGTCAACGCGATGGCCGTGCGGCTGCTCGGCGACGGGGTCTGCGTGGGGCGGCCCCTCGCCGAGGTGATGACGCTGCAGGACCAGAACGGCTGCGAGTGGTTCGAGACCAACACGCCGTACGCCGGGCTGGGCAGCCGGGTCGGCCTGACCGAGCAGTCCTGGTTCACCAGCGACGGCACCGAGGTGCTCGTCACCGGCCGGATCAACCGGTCCAGCCGCTTCGGACCGGTGGAGACCGTCGCCGTCGTGATCCGCTCGGGCCGCGGCCGGGCCCGGCTCGACCGTGACCGATCCGACCTGGTCGCCACGGTCGCCCACGAGCTGCGCTCGCCGCTGACCGGCGTCAAGGGGTTCGTCTCGACCCTGCTGAGCAAGTGGGACCGGCTCAACGACGACCAGAAGAAGCTGATGCTGACCACGGTGCACGCCGACGCGGAGCGGCTCTCCCGGCTGATCACCGAGCTGCTCGACGTCGCCCGCATCGACACCGGCCGGCTGCCGCTCTACCCGCGTGACGTCGACACCCGCACGCTCGTCGAGCGCTGCGTCGAGTCGGTGCGGGCCGGCACCACGCGGCCGGTCGTCTCGACGTACGCCGACGAGGTGCCGACCGTCTTCGCCGACCCCGACAAGCTCACCCAGGTCGTCACGAACCTGGTCGACAACGCGATCCGGCACGGCGACGGCACGGTCGCGGTGACCGTCGAGCCCGTGACCGACCCCTGGCCCGGTGTGCTCGTGCGCGTCGACGACGAGGGCGAGGGCATCGACGAGGCCCTGCGCGCCCGGGTCTTCACCAAGTTCTGGAAGCACGGCATCCGCGGTGGCACGGGCCTGGGGATGTACATCGTCCACGGCCTGGCCAAGGTGCACGGCGGCGACGTCACCATCGGCTCCTCGGACTCGGGAGGGGCCCGGCTCGAGGTCGTGTGGCCCAGCACCGACCGTCGCTGACGCCCGCGACCGGAACCGGTTCGCCCCACGGGCGCACGGGTTCCTAGACTGGCCCGCGGCGCCGGGCCGACCCGGTCTGCGCGCCGTCGTCGAAAGGTGCGTCATGTCGGGTCCCAACACCGAGTACGACCCGGTCCAGGTGACCCCGCTCGACGAGGAGCACGTCGCCGCCGTCCGCGACGAGGCCCTGGCCGCGATCGCGGGCGCCACCGACCTGGCCGCGCTCAAGCAGGTGCGCACCGACCACGCCGGTGACCGCTCGCCGCTGGCGCTGGCCAACCGCGAGATCGGCGCGCTGCCCCCGCAGGCCCGCAAGGACGCCGGCCGGCGCGTGGGACAGGCTCGCGGCGCGGTCAACCAGGCCTTCGCGAAGCGCCAGGCCGAGCTCGAGGTCGAGGCCGAGGAGCGGATGCTGGTCGAGGAGACCGTCGACGTGACGCTGCCCTGGGACCGCACGCCGCGCGGCTCGCGGCACCCGATCACCACGTTGTCCGAGCGCATCGCCGACGTGTTCGTCGCGATGGGCTGGGAGGTCGCCGAGGGCCCCGTCATCGAGGCCGAGAGGCTCAACTTCGACGACCTCAACATCGGTCCCGACCACCCGGCGCGCACCATGCAGGACACCTTCTGGACCGACCCCGGCGACGACGCGATGGTCCTGCGCACCCACACCTCGCCGGTGCAGGCGCGCACGATGCTCACCCGCACGCCCCCGATCTACGTCGTGTGCCCCGGCCGCGTCTTCCGCACCGACGAGTACGACGCCACCCACAGCCCGGTGTTCCACCAGGTCGAGGGCCTGGCCATCGACGAGGGCATCTCGATGGCCCACCTCAAGGGCACCCTCGACCACTTCGCCACCGCCATGTTCGGCGAGGGCATCACGACGCGCTTCCGGCCGTCGTACTTCCCCTTCACCGAGCCCAGTGCCGAGGTCGACCTCGTCTGCTTCGTGTGCCGCGGCTCCCGCGTCGTCGACGGTGCCGAGTGCCGCACCTGTCGCGGCGAGGGCTGGATCGAGTGGGGCGGCTGCGGCGTGGTCAACCCGCGGGTGCTGCGCGCCTGCGGCGTCGACAGCGAGCGCTACAGCGGCTTCGCCTTCGGCATGGGCATCGACCGCACGCTGATGTTCCGCCACGCCATCGCCGACCTGCGCGACCTCTTCGAGGGCGACGTCCGCTTCACCACCGCTTTCGGATCGGAACTCTGATGAAGGCCCCCGTCTCCTGGATCAAGGAGTACGTCGACCTCCCGGCCGACGTCACCACCGAGCAGCTCGCCGCCCGGCTGACCGCGCTCGGGCTCAAGCTCGAGGCGATCGAGAGCCCCGGCGACCAGATCACCGGCCCGCTCGTCGTCGGCAAGGTGCTCAGCCGCGAGCCCGAGCCGCAGAAGAACGGCAAGACCATCAACTGGTGCCAGGTCGACGTCGGCGCCGCCAACGGCACCGGCGAGCCGCAGGGCATCGTGTGCGGCGCCCACAACTTCGACGCCGGCGACCTCGTCGTGGTCGTCCTTCCCGGCGCCGTGCTGCCCGGCGGCTTCGCCATCGGCGCGCGCAAGACCTACGGCCACATGAGCGCCGGCATGATCTGCTCGGCCGCCGAGCTCGGCCTGTCCGCCGACGGCGACGGCATCATCGTGCTCCCCGCCGACGCCGGCGTGCCCGGTGACGACGCGTTCGGCGTGCTCGGGCTCGACGACGACGTCATCGAGTTCGAGATCAACCCCGACCGCGCCTACGCGCTCAGCCTGCGCGGCGTCGCCCGCGAGGCCGCGCTGGCCTACGCCGTCCCGTTCACCGACCCCGCCGAGCGCGCGGTCCCGTCGGTCGACGACGCCGGCCAGCAGGTCGTGCTCGAGGACCCCGAGGGCTGCCCGCTCTTCGTGGCCCGCCTCGTCGAGGGCTTCGACCCGTCGGCGCCCACGCCCGACTGGATGGCGCGCCGCCTCGTCCAGGCCGGCATGCGGCCCATCTCGTTGGCCGTCGACGTCACCAACTACGTGATGCTCGAGATCGGCCGCCCGATCCACGGCTACGACGCCGACCGGCTCACCGGGCCGGTCGTCGTACGTCGGGCGCGCGCGGGGGAGCGGCTGACCACCCTCGACGGCACCGACCGCGAGCTGTCCGACCAGGACCTGGTCGTCACCGACGACTCCGGCGTCATCGGCCTCGGCGGCGTCATGGGTGGCGAGGCCACCGAGATCTCGGGCACGACGACCCGGGTGCTGGTCGAGGCGGCGCACTGGGACGCCACCTCGATGTTCCGCACCGGCAAGCGCCACAAGATCTCCTCCGAGGCCGGCAAGCGCAACGAGCGCGGGGTCGACCCGACCGTCACCGAGGCCGCCGCCGACCGCGTCGTCGAGCTGCTCGTCGCCCACGGCGGCGCGACCGCGGCTCCCGGCTCCACCGTCGTCGGCACCGCGCCCCGACCGGCCCCCATCGAGATGGCCGTCGACCTGCCCGCCCGCATCAGCGGCATCGCGATCGAGCCGGCCACCACCGTGGGCCACCTCGAGGCCGTCGGTTGCGAGGTCTCCGTCGACGGCGACACCGTGACTGCGACCCCCGCGCCGTGGCGCCCCGACCTCGTCGACCCCTACGACCTGGTCGAGGAGGTCGTGCGCATCGTCGGCTACGACCAGGTCCCCTCGGTCCTGCCCGCCCCCGGCGCCGGGCGTGGCCTGACCCGCAGCCAGCGCCTGCGCCGCCGTGTCGGGCGCACGCTGGCCGGTGCCGGGTGCGTCGAGGTCATCAGCTTCCCGTTCGTCGGCGACGCCGCCCTCGACCAGCTCGGCCTGCCGGCCGACGACCCCCGTCGCCACACCGTGCGCCTGGCCAACCCGCTGTCCTCCGAGGAGCCCGGCTACACCACGACGCTGCTGCCCGGTCTGCTCAAGGCGGCCGTGCGCAACCTCGGCCGCGGCGCCCCGGGCGTCGCGCTCTTCGAGACCGGCACCGTGGCGTTCCCCGCCGACCGCGGACCCGCGCCGATCTTCGGCGTCGAGTGGCGACCCAGCGAGGACGACCTCGCCAAGCTGCTCGACACCTTGCCGCGCCAGCCGCTCCACCTCGCCGTCGTCCTCGCCGGTGAGCGCGAGCGCGGCGGGTGGTGGGGCGCCGGACGCGAGACCGCCTGGTCCGACGCCGTCGGTCTCGTCCGCCGGCTGGCCGGCGAGCTCGGCGTCGGGCTCGAGGTCCGCGCCGCGGCGTACGCACCCTGGCACCCGGGCCGCTGCGCCGAGCTGGTCGTCGGCGACGCCGTCCTCGGCCACGCCGGCGAGCTGCACCCCAACGTCTGCCGCGCCTTCGGCCTCCCGGCCCGCAGCGCCGCGGTCGAGCTCGACCTCGACGCGCTGCTCGGCGCCGTGGCCGAGTCCGTGCCGGGGCCGGAGTTCTCGTCGTACCCGCTGGCCAAGGAGGACGTCGCGCTGCTCGTCGACGAGTCCGTGACCGTCGCCGACGTCGAGGCGGCCCTGCGCGCGGGCGCCGGCGGCCTGCTCGAGTCGATCCGGCTCTTCGACGTCTACACCGGCGAGCAGGTCGGCGCGGGCAAGCGCTCCCTGGCCTTCGCCCTCCGCTTCCGGGCACCCGACCGCACGCTGACCGAGGAGGAGACCTCCGCGGCCCGCGACGCCGCGGTCGCCCTCGCGGTCGAGCGCTGCGGCGCCGTCCAGCGCTGAGGTCCGGACGGGCGGTCAGTCCAGTGGTGGGCTGATCGCCGTCCACAGCTCGAGGTACGCCGACCGGTCACCGGAGACGTGCAGCACGTCGTCGCTGCGTCGCTTCCACCACGCGGCGTCCAGCTCGGCGGCGTCGGCGCTGACCACGGCCGACGGCTCGTGGCCGGGGTCGCCGACGACGAGCACGTGCGGACCGTCGTGGGTCTTGCCCGACTCCGGGTCGGTGCCGAGGAAGGTGCACGGCTGCACCCACAGCGAGTGGCCGGTGTCGCGCAGGTCGACCCGGACGTGGTGGGCGCCCGGCTCGATCCGGCCCCAGGGGGGTGCCTCCCCGCCGTACATCACCTCGAGCAGCTCGGCGACGCCGTCGGCGGCGAGCGCGGGGTCGAGCGGGGTGACCCGGTCGGCGCCGGCGGTCTGCTCGGCGTCGAGGCGGTGGATGAGCGCCTCGTGGGCCTGGCGGCGCAGCGTGAACCCGACGCTCTGGCCGCCCGGCACGTGGTCGGCCCACGACCAGGCCGGCTCGTCGGCGTCGAGCCCGGTGAGCACGTCGACCAGGCCTGCCGAGGCCGTCGCGCACTGCTCGAGCAGGCCGGCGTAGGAGTCGGCGCGGGCGGGCGCCTGCTCGGGATCGGCCGGGCCGCCGGGACGCATCGACATCGTCGCGGCCCAGAACCACTGCACGCCGGACAGGTGCCACAGCAGGTCGCCGGCGTCCCAGTCGGGGCACGCCGGCACGCGGGCGGCCGGGTCGCAGTCGGCCAGGACCTCGCGGAAGCGGGCCGACTCGGTGCGGATGTGGTCGAGGTAGGCGCCCGGGGCCAGGCGCGTGTCCGAGAGGGTCATGACGGCACCGTAGACGGGCACCCGGACCGGGCGCGTCCGCATTCGCGCACACCCGCTGATGCATGACCATCCACTGACCTGTATGGTCATGCACATGACGACCACGCCTCCCACCCGCGTCCGGGTCGCGGTGGCCGGTGCCAGCGGCTACGCCGGAGGCGAGGCCCTGCGGCTGCTGCTGCAGCACCCCGCCGTCGACATCGGTACCCTCACCGCCGGTTCCAACGCAGGCGAGCTGCTCGGATCCTTGCAGCCCCACCTGGTCCCGCTCGCCGGGCGGGTCCTCGAGCCCACCAACGCCTCCACCCTGGCCGGCCACGACGTCGTGGTCCTGGCCCTGCCGCACGGGCAGTCCGGCGCCCTGGCCCGCGAGCTCGGTGACGACGTCCTGGTGATCGACTGCGGCGCCGACTTCCGCCTCGACGACGCGGCCGTCTGGGAGCAGTTCTACGGCGGCGAGCACGCCGGCACCTGGCCCTACGGCCTGCCCGAGCTCCCGCACGCCGACGGCACCCGCCAGCGCGAGCGCCTGCGCGGAGCCCGTCGGGTCGCCGTACCCGGCTGCTACCCGACGGTCAGCACCCTGACCATGGCCCCGGCCCTGGCTGCCGGCCTGGTCGACCCCGACGTCGTCGTGGTGGCCGCCTCGGGCACCAGCGGCGCCGGCAAGGCCGCCAAGCCCCACCTGCTCGGCAGCGAGACGATGGGCAACGCCAGCGCCTACGGCGTCGGCGGCGTCCACCGCCACACGCCCGAGATCGTGCAGAACCTCGGGCCCCTGACCGACGGCCGGCTGACGGTGAGCTTCACCCCGATGCTGGTGCCCATGGCGCGCGGCATCCTCGCGACCTGCAGCGCCCCGCTGCGCGACGGCGTCACCGCCGAGGACGCCCGTGCCGCCTACGCCGAGGCCTACGCCGACGAGCCGTTCGTGCACGTCCTGCCCGCCGGCATGTGGCCGCAGACCCAGTCGGTGCTCGGCTCCAACGCCGTGCACGTCCAGGTCGCCGTCGACGAGGCGGCCGGTCGGCTCGTCGCCGTCGGCGCCGTCGACAACCTCGCCAAGGGCACCGCCGGCGCCGCCGTGCAGTGCCTCAACCTCGCCCTGGATCTCGACGAGACCCTCGGCCTCACGACCGTAGGACTCGCCCCATGACCGTGCTGCACCAGTTCCCCGAGAAGCTCGCCGTCCTGCGCCTCGCCGCCGGCGCCGACGTACCCGAGTGGGCCGAGAGCTCCTCGCTGTTCTCCATCACCGCCTCGGCCACCGAGACCTCCCTGGTCTGCGCCGGGCGCTCGGTGCCGACCAAGGTGCCCGGCGACCGCGGCCTCATCGGCTTCACCGTCGCCGACCCCGGCGCCTCGAGCACGGCCGGCGTCCTGGTCGAGCTGCTCACGCCGCTGGCCGAGGACGGCGTCACCGTCCACACGATCACCACCTTCAGCACCGTCTGGGTGCTGGTGTCCTCCACCGACCTGGAGCGCGCGACCGAGGCCTGGCGACGACGGGGCTTCACCGTCGAGCCCGCCCCGCCCGCCTGACCACCACTGCCCAGGAGCACCACCCATGAGCGTCACCACCCCAGCCGGCTTCACCGCCGCCGGCGTCGCCGCCGGACTCAAGTCCAGCGGCGGACCCGACCTGGCCCTGGTCGTCAACCAGGGCCCCTCCCACGACTCCGCCTCGGTCTTCACGGCCAACCGCTGCCAGGCCAACCCGGTGCTGTGGAGCAAGGAGGTCGTCAAGGACGGCGTCGTGCGCGCCGTCGTCCTCAACTCCGGCGGTGCCAACTGCTACACCGGCCCCGAGGGCTTCCAGACGACGCACGCCGTCGCCGAGCGCGTGGCCGAGAAGGTCGGCATCGGCGCGGTCGACGTCGTGGTCTGCTCGACCGGACTGATCGGCCTGACCAACTCGCGCGAGGCGCTGCTCGCCGGCGTCGACGCGGCCCACGCGGCCCTCGGGCCCGACGGCGGTGACGCGGCCGCCCACGCGATCATGACCACCGACTCGGTCAGCAAGCAGGCCGTCGTCGAGGGCGCCGGCTGGAGCATCGGCGGCATGGCCAAGGGCGCCGGCATGCTCGCCCCCGCGCTCGCGACGATGCTGGTCGTCATCACCACCGACGCCGTCGTCCCGGCCGCCGACCTCGACACCGCCCTACGCGCGGCGACCCGGGTCAGCTTCGACCGCCTCGACTCCGACGGCTGCATGTCGACCAACGACACCGTGACCGTCATGGCCAGCGGCGCCAGCGGCATCACGCCCGCGCTGCCCGACTTCACCGACGCGCTCACCCAGCTGTGCACCGACCTCGCGATGCAGCTGCTCCGCGACGCCGAGGGCTCCGACCACGACATCGCGATCACCACCCTCGGTGCGGCCAGCGAGGACGACGCCGTCGAGGTCGGGCGCAGCGTCGCCCGCAGCAATCTGTTCAAGGCTGCCGTCTTCGGCAAGGACCCCAACTGGGGGCGCGTCCTGGCCTCCATCGGCACCACGTCGGCGGCGTTCGACCCCGCCGACCTCGACGTCGCCATCAACGGCGTCTGGGTCTGCCGGCAGTCCACGCCGGCCGAGGACCCCACTCTCGTCGACCTCGAGCCCCGCGAGGTCACCGTCACGATCGACCTCAAGTCCGGACCCGAGCGCGCAACGGTCTGGACCAACGACCTCACCCACGCCTACGTCCACGAGAACAGCGCCTACTCCTCATGAACGACAGCAGCAGCGCCCCCGGCGCCTTCGACACGTCCAAGCCCGACCAGGCCAAGGCCCGCACGCTCGCGGCCGCCCTGCCGTGGCTCAAGCGCTACCACGGCAAGGTCGTCGTGGTGAAGTACGGCGGCAACGCCATGACCGACGACACCCTCAAGCGCGCGTTCGCCGAGGACGTCGTCTTCCTGCGGCTCGCCGGCTTCAAGCCGGTCATCGTGCACGGCGGCGGCCCGCAGATATCCTCGATGCTCGACCAGCTCGGCATCGAGTCGGAGTTCCGCGGCGGCCTGCGCGTCACCACGCCGGAGGCGATGGAGGTCGTCCGCATGGTGCTGGTCGGCAAGGTGCAGCGCGAGCTCGTCGGGCTCATCAACGAGCACGGCCCGCTCGCCGTCGGCCTGTCCGGCGAGGACGCCCAGCTCTTCACCGCCACCCAGACCAACACCGTCGTCGACGGCGAGGAGGTCGACCTCGGCCTGGTCGGCGAGGTCACCCACGTGCGGCCCGAGGCGGTCCTCGACATCATCGGGGCCGGTCGCATCCCGGTCGTCTCGAGCGTCGCACCCGACGCCGACGGCGTGATCCACAACGTCAACGCGGACTCCGCGGCCGCCGCCCTGGCGATCGCGCTCGGTGCCGAGAAGCTCCTCGTGCTCACCGACGTCGAGGGCCTGTTCCTCGACTGGCCGAGCTCCGACGACGTGATCGGCGAGATCAGCCCCGAGTCACTGGAGGAGATGCTGCCGAGCCTGGCCAGCGGCATGGTGCCCAAGATGGGCGCGTGCCTGCAGGCCGTGCAGGGCGGCGTACCCCGCGCGACGGTGGTCGACGGGCGCGAGCCCCACGCCGTGCTCCTCGAGCTGTTCACCAAGGAGGGCGTCGGCACCCAGGTGCTGCCCGGGGTCGAGACCAAGACCCGCAAGGCCCGGGACGCCCAGTGAGCGGGCAGGACACCCAGCCGGCGTGGCAGGAGCGCTACGCCGAGTCGCTGATGAACACCTTCGGACCGCCCAAGCTCACGCTGGCGCGGGGCGAGGGTGCCCACGTCTGGGACACCGACGGCAAGGAGTACGTCGACCTCCTCGGCGGCATCGCCGTCAACGCCCTCGGCCACGCCCACCCGGCGCTGGTCGCGGCCGTCACCGAGCAGATGTCGACCCTGGGCCACGTCTCCAACTTCTTCGCCACCGAGCCGCAGATCGCCCTCGCCGAGCGGCTCCTCGGCCTGCTCGACCACGGACCGGGCAAGGTGTTCTTCACCAACTCCGGCACCGAGGCCGTCGAGGCGGCGTTCAAGCTGACCCGTCGTACCGGCCGCACCCACGTGGTCGCGGCGGCCGGCGGATTCCACGGACGCACGATGGGCGCGCTCGCACTGACCTCCAAGGAGGCCTACCGGACGCCGTTCGAGCCGCTCCCGGGGGACGTCACCTTCGTGCCCTACGGCGACGCCGACGCCCTCGCCGCGGCGGTGACCGACGAGACCGCTGCGGTGCTGCTCGAGCCGATCCAGGGCGAGGCCGGCGTCATCACGCCGCCCGACGGCTACCTGGCCGCCGCCCGCGAGATCACGACGCAGCACGGAGCACTGCTCTGGTTCGACGAGATCCAGACCGGCATGGGCCGCACCGGCCGGTGGCTCGAGCACCACCGCAGCGGTGTCGTCCCCGACCTCGTGACCCTCGCCAAGGGCCTGGCCGGCGGGTTCCCGATCGGCGCGTTTGTCGCCCTCGGGGCCGCCGGAGACCTGCTCCAGCCCGGCAACCACGGCACGACGTTCGGCGGCAACCCCGTCGCCTGCGCCGCTGCGCTCGCCGTCATCGACACCATCGAGGCCGAGGGCCTGCTCGAGCACGTCACCGTGCTCGGCCAGAAGCTGCGCGACGGGCTGCTCGCCGACCCGCGGGTCACCGAGGTCCGCGGCGAGGGGCTGCTCATCGGCCTCGACCTGACCGCCGAGGTCTCGGCCGACGTCGCCGCCGCCGCGCTGCGCGCCGGCTTCATCGTCAACAACCCCACCCCGTCCCGGATCCGGCTCGCGCCCCCGCTGGTGCTCACCGGCGACGACGTCGACGCCTTCCTCTCGGCCTGGCCGGCGGTGCTCGACGACGCGATGGGGGAGCCGTGACCCTGCGCCACTTCCTCCGCGACGACGACCTCAGCCCCGCCGAGCAGACGCGGCTGCTCGACCTGGCCGCCGAGCTCAAGGCCGAGCCCTGGTCCCGGCGCCCGCTCGAGGGCCCGCAGTCGGTCGCGATGATCTTCGACAAGCCGACCCTGCGCACCCAGGTGTCGTTCGGCGCGGGCATCGCCGAGCTCGGCGGCAACCCGATGCTCGTCGAGGGCCGCCTGGCCGGCATCGGCGTGCGCGAGTCGGTCGAGGACGTCGCCCGTGTGCTGGCCCGCCAGGTCTCGCTCGTCGTGTGGCGCACGTTCTTCCAGGCCGACCTCGACACGATGGCCGCCCACGCCGGCGTACCGGTCGTCAACGCGCTCACCGACGACTTCCACCCCTGCCAGCTCGTCGCCGACCTCCTGACGGTCCGTGAGCACAAGGGCGACCTGCCCGGCCTCACCGTCGCGTTCGTCGGCGACGCCGCCTGCAACATGGGCAACTCGTGGCTGCTGGCCGGCACCACCGCCGGCATGCACGTGCGCGTCGCGGCCCCGCCCGGCTACCAGCCCACCGGGGCGGTGCTCGACCGCGCCGCCGAGATCGCCCGCGAGACCGGCGGCTCCGCGACCTGCTTCCACGAGGCCGAGAAGGCTGTCGCCGGTGCCGACGTCGTCGTGACCGACACCTGGATCTCGATGGGCAAGGAGTCCGAGGAGGCCTCCCGTCAGGCGGTCTTCGGCGCCTACGCGCTCACGAGCGAGCTGCTCGCCCTGGCGGCGCCTGACGCGATCGCCATGCACTGCCTGCCGGCCTACCGCGGCAAGGAGATCGCCGCCGAGGTCATCGACGGACCGCAGAGCGTCGTGTGGGACGAGGCCGAGAACCGTCGCCACGCCCAGAAGGCCGTCATGACGTTCCTGCTCGAGGCCTCGCGGTGACCACCATGGGCAACGTCAACGGCACCCGGGTCCCCGTCACCAAGAACGCCCGCCACCAGCTCATCATCGAGCTCGTCACCCACCACGAGGTGCACTCGCAGACCGAGCTCGCCGACCTGCTGGCCGGCGAGGGGCTGCGCGTCACCCAGGCGACCCTGTCGCGCGACCTCGTCGAGCTCGACGCCCTGAAGGTGCGTTCCGCGAGCGGTGCTCTCGTCTACGCCGTCCCCGGCGAGGGCGGCGACCGCCGCCTGCAGACCGGCGAGACGGCCGCCGGCCAGCAGCGCCTGACCAAGCTCTGCAGCGAGCTCCTGGTCAGCGCCGAGGCCAGCGCCAACCTGGTCGTCCTGCGCACCCCGCCCGGCGCCGCGCAGTACCTCGCCTCCGCCTTCGACCGCGCCGAGGTCCCCGACATCCTCGGCACCATCGCCGGTGACGACACCGTGCTCGTCATCGGCCGAGACCCCTCCGGCGGCGCCGCCCTCGCGCGCCGCTTCCTCGCCCTCGCGGGCACCACCCACGAACCCCATCCCGAAGCACAGGAGCTCCGTTGAGCAAGGTCCTCACCTCCCTCCCCGTCGGCGAGCGCGTCGGCATCGCCTTCTCCGGCGGTCTCGACACGTCCGTCGCGGTGGCCTGGATGCGCGCCAAGGGCGCCGTCCCGTGCACCTACACCGCCGACATCGGGCAGTACGACGAGCCCGACGTGTCCGGCGTACCCGACCGCGCGCTCGAGTACGGCGCCGAGCTGGCCCGCCACGTCGACATCAAGCCCCAGCTGGTCGAGGAGGGCCTGGCGGCGCTGGCGTGCGGTGCCTTCCACGTCCGCTCCGGTGGCCGCACCTACTTCAACACCACGCCGCTGGGCCGCGCCGTCACCGGCACCCTGCTGGTGCGCGCCATGCACGCGGACGGCGTCGACATCTGGGGCGACGGCTCGACGTTCAAGGGCAACGACATCGAGCGGTTCTACCGCTACGGCCTGCTCGCCAACCCCGAGCTGCGGATCTACAAGCCCTGGCTCGACGCCGACTTCGTCCACGAGCTCGGGGGGCGCGCCGAGATGAGCCAGTGGCTCGTCGAGCGGGGTCTGCCCTACCGCGACAGCGTCGAGAAGGCCTACTCCACCGACGCCAACATCTGGGGCGCCACCCACGAGGCCAAGACCCTCGAGCACCTCGACGTCTCGCTCGAGACCGTCGAGCCGATCATGGGCGTGAAGTTCTGGGACCCCGCGGTCGCCATCGACACCGAGGACGTCACCATCGCCTTCGAGCGCGGCCGCCCGGTCTCGATCGACGGGAAGCCGTTCGCCGACCCTGTCGAGCTGGTCCACCACGCCAACGCGATCGGCGGCCGCCACGGCCTCGGCATGTGCGACCAGATCGAGAACCGCATCATCGAGGCCAAGTCGCGCGGCATCTACGAGGCCCCCGGCATGGCGCTGCTGTGGATCGCCTACGAGCGCCTGCTCAACGCCATCCACAACGAGGACACCATCGCCAGCTACCACGCCGAGGGCCGCCGCCTCGGCCGGCTCCTCTACGAGGGCCGCTGGCTCGACCCGCAGGCGCTGATGATCCGCGAGTCGATCCAGCGGTGGATCGCCTCGGTCGTCACGGGCGAGGTGACGATCCGGCTGCGCCGCGGCGAGGACTACACCGTCCTGCGCACCGACGGACCGGCGTTCTCCTACCACCCCGACAAGCTGTCGATGGAGCGCACCGACAACGCCGCGTTCGGCCCGACCGACCGCATCGGCCAGCTCACCATGCGCAACCTCGACATCGCCGACTCGCGCGCCAAGCTCGAGCTGTACGCCGAGCAGCCGCTCGAGCAGGGCCAGGTCCTGGTCGAGAACGGCACCCTGTTCGGCGAGATCGAGCAGGGCGGCTCCGACCGGATCTCGCGCAACCCGCTGTCCGAGGACGAGCTCCGCGACGAGGCCCTGGACGCCGCAGCGATGGAGTTCGGCACCGACTGATGGCACCGACCGCCCGGACGACGGCGCGGGTCCTCCCCGTGGCCGGTGACGGCAGCTGCCTGCTGCTGCTCGAGCAGGACCCCGCGCGCCCCGGCGAGCCTTACTGGAGCACCGTCGGGGGAGCGGTCGACCCGGGGGAGACCCCGGCTGACGCTGCCGTGCGCGAGCTGCGCGAGGGAACCGGACTCGACGTCGCCCGCTCCGACCTGGTCGGACCGGTGCGCGAGCGCACCTGCGCCTACACCTGGGGCGGGGCCGACTACGCCGGCACGGCGACGGTCTTCGCGCTGCCGCTGGCCCGGGACACCCCGATCAGCTTCGACCTCCTGGAGGCCGAGGAGGTCGGCAACGTGCTCGACAGCCGGTGGCTGACCCCCGACGAGGCCGCCGCCGACGGGCGCCTGATGTGGCACGACCTTTCCGAGATCATGAGCCTCGCCGTCGCGGCGGTGCGGACAGCTGGAGGACACCGGTGAGCACGACCAACGAGGGCAAGCTCTGGGGCGGTCGCTTCGCCGACGGCCCGTCGCCCGAGCTCGAGGCGCTGTCGCGCTCGACCCACTTCGACTGGCGCCTGGCGCTCTACGACATCGCCGGCTCCCATGCCCACGCCAAGGCCCTGGCCGCCGCGGGCTACCTGACTCCCGACGACGAGGCCGAGATCCACCGCGGCCTCGACGTCCTCGCCGAGCGCTTCACCAGCGGCGAGCTGGCCCCGAGCCCGTCCGACGAGGACGTGCACGGTGCTCTCGAGCGGATGCTCCTCGACGAGGTCGGCGCCGACGTCGGCGGACGCCTGCGCGCCGGACGCAGCCGCAACGACCAGATCGCCACGCTGTTCCGGATGTACCTGCGCGACCACGCCCGCCCGGTCGGCCGCGCGGTGCTCGACCTCGTCGACGCCCTCGTGGCGCAGGCCGAGGCCCACGGCGACGCGGTGATGCCGGGGCGCACCCACCTGCAGCACGCCCAGCCCGTGCTCGTGGCCCACCACCTCCTGGCCCACGCCCAGCCGCTGCTGCGCGACGTCGACCGGCTGCTCGACTGGGACCGCCGGGTCGCCGGCGACTCGCCGTACGGCGCGGGGGCGCTCGCCGGCCAGACCCTCGGCCTCGATCCGACCCTCGTCGCCGCCGAGCTCGGCTTCACCGGCTCCTCGGCCAACTCGATCGACGGCACCTCGGCCCGCGACTTCGTCGCCGAGTTCGCCTACGTCTGCGCGCAGGTCGGCATCGACGTCAGCCGGATCGCCGAGGAGGTCATTCTCTGGTCGACCCGCGAGTTCGGGTTCGTGCGCCTGCACGACTCCTGGTCGACCGGGTCGAGCATCATGCCGCAGAAGAAGAACCCCGACGTCGCCGAGCTGGCGCGCGGCAAGGCCGGCCGCCTCGTCGGCAACCTCACCGGCCTGCTGACCACGCTCAAGGCGCTGCCGCTGGCCTACAACCGCGACCTGCAGGAGGACAAGGAGCCGGTCTTCGACTCCGTCGACACCCTCGAGGTGCTCCTGCCCGCCTTCAGCGGGATGGTCGCGACGCTGACCTTCGACACCGACCGGATGGCCGAGCTCGCTCCGCAGGGGTTCTCGCTCGCCACCGACGTCGCCGAGTGGCTGGTGCGCGAGGGTGTTCCGTTCCGGGTGGCCCACGAGGTCGCCGGTGCCTGCGTGCAGCGCTGCGAGGAGCTGGGCGTCGAGCTCGACGAGCTCACCGACGAGCAGTACGCCGCCATCTCGCCGCACCTGCGGCCCGAGGTCCGCGCGGTCCTCACCGTCGCCGGCTCCGTCGCCGCGCGCGACGGCCGTGGCGGTACCGCCCCCGTCCGGGTGCGTGAGCAGCTCGCCGAGGTGAAGGCCCGCGTGGCGGCGTTCCGTGAGCTCCTGGCCTGAGCTGCGCGGCCCCGCCGAGGAGGTCGCGCCGCGCCTGCTCGGCGCGGTCCTGCGGAAGGGGCCGGTCGCCGTACGGCTGACCGAGGTGGAGGCCTACGCCGGCCACCTCGACCCGGGCTCCCACGCCTACCGCGGGCCGACCCCGCGCAACGAGGTCATGTTCGGTCCGGCCGGGTTCCTCTACTGCTACCTCAGCTACGGCATGCATGTGTGCGCCAACGTCGTCGTGGGGGAGGAGGGCGCCGCTGCCGCCGCCCTACTGCGCGCCGGTGAGGTCGTCGAGGGCATCGACATCGCACGTTCGCGTCGACCTGGCGCCCGCACCGACCGCGACCTCGCGCGTGGGCCTGGCCGCCTGTGCCAGGCCGTCGGGCTGGTGCTGGACGACGACGGCGCGGACCTGTCCGGGCCGGCGGTCGAGCTCGTCCTGCCGGGTCAGGCGCTCGCTCATGAGGCCGGCCCGCGCACCGGCCTGCGCCTCGCGCCGGACCGCCCGTGGCGGTTCTGGCTGCCCGGAGAACCCACCGTCTCCCTGCACCGGAGACACCCCAAGGCGTCTGCGCACCACCCCGATTTGTGAACGCCAGATGTCGTGCGCTAACTTTCTCTACGTCGCGGTGAGCGACTCCCACTCGGGGCCAGGCAGGCCCAAGATCGAGCGGAGTCGCCATGCCCGGCACCGGCCAGTATGGCCGCCCAACTCCTCGAGTTGACGCGGGCAGCCCGGATCGGTAATGTTTACGAGGTTGCGCCAGATCGGGTCTCGCAAGGATCTTGAGGGCGTATGCGTCTGATGTTTGAGAACTCAACAGTGTGTCATAGTCGACGAATTAGTTTGAATGCTCGTCTGTTTGTTGGATGGGTTATGGTTTTTTCGGCAATGATTCTGGCGATAGCTAGTTTCGTTTATTG
>JAOPXU010000011.1 GCA_025964985.1 Nocardioides sp. | reverse complement strand
ACATCGTCGAGGCGGCCGCGGCGGCCACGCGGGACCCGGCCAACCACCGCTACTCCCCCGCCGCCGGCCTGCCCGCGCTGCGCGAGGCGATCGCCGCCAAGACGCTGCGCGACTCGGGGTACGAGGTGTCGCCGGGCCAGGTGCTGGTCACCAACGGCGGCAAGCAGGCCGTCTACCAGGCGTTCGCCACCCTGCTCGACCCGGGCGACGAGGTGCTGCTGCCCTCGCCGTACTGGACGACGTACCCCGAGGCCATCCAGCTCGCCGGGGGCGTAGCGGTCGAGGTGCTGGCCGACGAGACCCAGGACTACAAGGTCACCGTCGAGCAGCTCGAGGCGGCGCGCACCGACAAGACCAAGGTGCTGCTGTTCGTCTCGCCGTCGAACCCGACCGGCGCGGTCTACACCTCCGACGAGATCCGGGCGATCGGCCGCTGGGTCGAGGACCACGACCTGTGGGTGCTGACCGACGAGATCTACGAGCACCTCGTCTACGACGGCGCCGACACCGGCTCGCTGCCCGTGCTGTGCCCGTTCCTGCAGGACAACTGCGTCGTCGTCAACGGCGTCGCCAAGACCTACGCGATGACCGGTTGGCGCGTCGGCTGGATGATCGGCCCGACCGACCTGGTCAAGGCCGCGACCAACCTGCAGAGCCACGCGACCTCCAACGTCGCCAACGTCTCGCAGCGGGCCGCGATCGCCGCCCTCGAGGGCGACCTGGCCGCGGTCGAGGAGATGAAGACGGCCTTCGACCGGCGCCGCGGGACGATCGTGTCGATGCTCAACGAGATCGAGGGCGTCTACTGCCCGATGCCGGGCGGCGCGTTCTACGCCTACCCGTCGGTCAAGGGCCTGCTGGGCAAGGAGCACGGCGGCAAGGTCGTCGAGACGTCGGCCGACCTGGCCGAGTACATCCTCGAGCAGGCCGAGGTCGCGGTCGTGCCGGGCGAGGCGTTCGGCTCCCCCGGCTACCTGCGGCTCTCCTACGCGCTGGGTGACGACGACATCGTCGAGGGCATCACGCGGCTCCAGAAGCTGTTTGCGTGACAGGGGCCGACGGCGTCCGGGACCTCCGGACCCTGCCGAAGGCCCACCTGCACCTGCACTTCACCGGCTCGATGCGGCACCAGACGCTGCTCGAGCTCGCCGCGCGCGACGGCATCGCGCTGCCCGACTCGCTGGTGGCGGACTGGCCGCCGCAGCTGAGCGCGGCCGACGAGAAGGGCTGGTTCCGCTTCCAGCGCCTCTACGACGTCGCGCGCTCGGTCCTGCGCACCGAGGGCGACGTGCGCCGCCTGGTGCTCGAGGCGGCCGAGGACGACGTCCGCGACGGCGGGCGCTGGCTGGAGATCCAGGTCGACCCGAGCGGCTACGCCGCAAGGTTCGGGGGCATCACGGCCTTCACCGACCTGGTGCTCGACGCGGTGCGCGACGCCACGCAGCGCACGGGACTGCCGATCGGCGTCGTGATCGCGGCCAACCGCACGCGCCACCCGCTCGACGCCCGCACGCTGGCCCGCCTCGCGGCGCAGTACGCCGGTCGCGGCGTCGTCGGGTTCGGGCTGTCCAACGACGAGCGGCGGGGGCGCACGGCCGACTTCGCCGGCGCGTTCGCGATCGCCGAGCGCGCCGGCCTGGCGCTGGTGCCCCACGGCGGCGAGCTGCGCGGGCCCGACCACGTGCGCACCTGCCTCGACACCCTGCACGCCGACCGGCTCGGCCACGGCGTCCGCTCGGCCGAGGACCCGGCGCTGCTCGACCGCATCGTCGAGGCCGGTATCGCGCTCGAGGTCTGCCCGGTCTCCAACGTCGCGCTGGGCGTCTACACCGACCTGACGTCGGTGCCACTGCCCACGCTGCTCGAGGCGGGGGCGACCGTGGCGCTCGGCGCCGACGACCCGCTGCTCTTCGGCTCACAGCTGGCCGCGCAGTACGCCACGATGCGCGCCGCCCACGAGCTCGACGACGCGACCCTCGCCGAGCTGGCCCGGATGTCGCTGCGGGCCGCCCGCGCGCCCGACGACGTACGACGCGCCGCGCTCGACGGCGTCGACGCCTGGCTCCAGGGTTGAACGCGCCGCGCCGGTGACATGATCCGGCCATGACGCAGCCCCCTGACGAGACCCCCGACTTCCTCGCCAAGCCGGCGTCGCCGTCCGGAGAACAGGGTGAGCCGACGCTGCCGATGCCCTCGCCGTACGTCGCGCAGCCGGGCTACGGCACTCCCCCGGTCCCGGGCCAGCCGCCGTACTCGCCGTACGCCGCAGCGCCGGGCGTGCCCGGCTACCCGCTCGCGCGCAGCCACACCGGCGCCAACGTCGCGATGGGCCTCGGCATCACCAGCGTGGTCTGCGCGCTGCTGACGCCGTTCATCTGCATCACGATCCCGGGCGTGCTGACCGGTCCGTTCGCGATCGCGCTCGGCGTGCGGGCGCGCAAGGAGATGTCGCAGCAGCCCGGTGCCTACAACAACAGCGGCGCGGCGATGGCGGGACTCGTGACCGGCATCATCGGCACCGTGCTGGGCCTGGCGATGATCGGGCTCGTCGTGTTCTTCGTCGGCTTCCTGTTCAGCGTCGGCTGAGTGGCTACAGCTCGCAGCCGACGAGCACCGGCTCGTTGACCAGCGTCACGCCGTAGGCCGAGCGCACCCCGTCGCGCACGGCCCTGGCGAGCGCGAGCAGGTCGTCGGTGGTCGCGCTGCCGCGGTTGGTCAGGGCCAGCGTGTGCTTGGTCGACAGGCTCGCCGGGGCGCCATCGGCGACGGCCCAGCCCTTGCTGAAGCCGGCGTGCTCGATGAGCCAGGCGGCGCTGGTCTTGACCAGGCCGTCTCCGGCCGGCCACGCCGGGGCGCCCTCGGGCACCTGGTCGGCGGGCAGCACGGGGTTGGTGAAGAACGAGCCGGCGCTCCAGGTGTCGGGGTCGGCGTCGTCGAGGACCATGCCCTTGCCGCCGCGCAGCCCGAGCACGGCCGCCCGTACGTCGGCGAGGGCGGCCCGCTGGCCCGGCTCGACGCCGAGGGTGCGGGCGAGCTCGGCGTAGGTCACCGGCGCGCCCAGCGGCCCGACCGCCAGTTGGAATGTCACGTCGAGCACGACGTGGCGACCGGGGTCGGCCTTGAAGCGCGAGTGGCGGTAGCCGAAGCCGCAGTCGGCGGCGGCGAAGGTGCGCACGCCGCGCAGGTGGCGGTCCCAGACCCGGACGCGGGCGATGGTCTGGGCGACGTCCTGGCCGTAGGCGCCGACGTTCTGGACCGGGGTGGCGCCGACAGAGCCGGGGATGCCGGACAGGGCCTCGAGGCCGACCCAGCCGCGCTCGACGGCCGTGGCGACCAGGGCGTCCCAGTCCTCGCCGGCGGCGACGGTGACGAGCACGCCCCCGCACGTCGGGTCGTCCCCCTCGTGGTCGGCCGCGACACCGCGGGTGGCGACCTCGACGACGGTGCCGTCGAAGCCGGTGTCGGCGACGACGAGGTTGCTGCCGCCGCCCAGCACGAGGAGCGGCTCACCGGCGTCGTCGGCGGCCGTGACGGCCTCGACGAGCTCGGCCTCGGTGGTGGCGCGCACCCAGCGCCGCGCCGGTCCGCCCAGGCGCAGCGTGGTGTGGTCGCGCAGCTGCTCAGCCACGCAGCCGCACCTGGCAGCGTCCGAGGACCGTGACGCCCTCGCAGGTGACCGAGACGGCGATGGTGCCGTCGGGCTTGCGCTCGCCGGAGACGACGACGTCGACGCCCTCGGGAGGCACGACGACCGGCTTGGTGAACTTGGCGCCGATCGACTCGATCCGGCCCCGCTCCCCCACCTGCTCGTCGACCCAGCGGGCCGCCAGGGCGAGGGTGTACATGCCGTGGGCGATGACGCCCGGCAGGCCGACCGAGCGGGCGACGTCGTCGTCCTGGTGGATGGGGTTGTGGTCGCCGCTGGCGGCGGCGTAGGCGACGAGCGCCTCGCGGGTGACTCGGTAGGTCATCGGCTCCATCAGGACGCCTCCCCGCGGTGGACGAGGGTGGCCGTGCCGGTGCACACGAGGGCGCCGTCGGCGTCGGTGACCTCGCTGGTCGTGCCGACGATGTCGTTGCCGCCGATGCTGCGCAGGGTGGCGACGGTGAGCGCGACGCTGAGCACGTCACCGGGCACGACCGGCCGCTCGTGGCGGAACTCCTGGGCGCCGTGCACGATGCGCGACAGGTCGAGCGCCTCGGCCTCGAGGAAGGTCATCATGGCCGCGAAGGCGGGGACGATCGGGTAGGTCGCCGGGGCCGGCCCTCCGTCGTACGACGCCCCGGTGGCCTCGACGAAGGCCCGCACGGACTCGGCGGTGACCTCGTGGGGCGCGGCCGGCGGGTAGCTGCGGCCGACGATGGCGGGGTCGACGGGCATGGCTCGAACCTATCGGGCAGAACGGAACGACCCGCCGCCGGCAGGGCCGGTGGCGGGTCGGTCTGAGGTCTGGTCGACCTGCTGGGTCAGCGGGTCTCGCGGTGCGCGGTGTGCTTGCGGCAGCGCGGGCAGAACTTGTTGAGCTCGAGCCGGTCGGGGTCGTTGCGCCGGTTCTTCTTGGAGACGTAGTTGCGCTCCTTGCACTCCGTGCAGGCGAGCGTGATCTTGGGGCGGACGTCGGACGACTTGCTGGCCACGATGGTTCCTCTGCCGGACTGGAGTGATGGGCGAACTGGTGTGCTGGTAGCGGGAGCGGGACTCGAACCCGCGACACCACGATTATGAGTCGTGTGCTCTAACCACCTGAGCTACCCCGCCGTGGTGCGAGTGGTGAGAGCCCCTTTACGGAATCGAACCGTAGACCTTCTCCTTACCATGGAGACGCTCTGCCGACTGAGCTAAAGGGGCAACGACGGAGAACGATACACACGGGTCTCGGGATCAGTGAAATCGGTCCCCGCGACCCGCGTCAGACGGCCTTCTCCGCGCCCAGGACGGCGAACGGACGGGCCTCCTCGAGCTCGAGCGCGAGGCCCAGCAGGACCGCCTCGTGACCGGCTCCGGCGCTGAACATCATGCCGACCGGGAGGCCCTCCGACGACGTCGCGAGGGGCAGCGAGACGGCCGGGTCGCCGGTCGCGTTCTGCAGCGGCGTGAACGAGACCCACTCCATCAGCCGCTCGATGACGACCTCGTAGGGCTGCGTCGGGTCGAGGTGGCCGACGCGGGGCGTGACGGCGCCGAGCGTCGGGGTCAGGACCACGTCGTACGACGCGTGGAAGGCCGCTGAGAGGGCTGTAGAGCGCTTCAGGCGGCGTACGGCGCCCGGGAGGCGGTGGAGGTTGCGCGAGGCCTCCCGCGCCAGCCCCAGGGTCAGGTTGTCGAGACGGGTCGGGTCCCAGCTGCGGCCGTGGCGGCGGCGTCCGGTGCGGACCAGGACCATGGCCAGCGCCGCCCAGTAGAGCAGGAAGTCGTCGCTGAAGCCGGGCGGCACCGGTGCCTCGACCTCGGTGACGCTGTGGCCGAGCTCCTCGAGGAGCGCGGCGGTCGCCATCGTGAGCCCGGCCACCTCAGGCGTGGCCCCGACGCCGGCGCCCGTGGTGTTGACGGCGACCCGCAGGCGCTTGCGGCCGGGCCGGGTGACGTCGCCGACCGGGGGCAGCGAGAGCGAGCGGTAGACGTGCTCGGCCTCGCGGAAGAACGCGGCGGTGTCGCGCACCGACCGGGTCACGACGCCGTCGGAGACGATGCGCACGGGCATCTCGCGCATCGTCTTGTCCTGCGCGAGGCGCCCGCGGGTGGGCTTGAGGCCGACGAGGCCGTTGACCGCCGCCGGGATGCGGATCGAGCCGCCACCGTCGTTGGCGTGGGCGATCGGCAGTGCTCCGGACGCGACGAGGGCGGCCGACCCGGCCGAGGAGGCGCCGGCGACGTGGTCGAGCGACCACGGCGAGCGCACGACGCCGAGGCGCGGGTGCTCGGCCGCGGCGGAGAAGCCGAACTCGGACAGCTGGCTCTTGCCGAGCGGGATGAGCCCGGTGGCGAGGTACATGCGGGCGAAGTCGCCGTCGGCGCGGGCCGGGCGCCCGACCCAGGCGTCGGTGCCCTCGCGGGTCGGCATCCCGGCGACGTCGCAGTTGTCCTTGACCACGGTCGGCACACCGGCGAAGAAGCCCCCGCGCGGGTCGCTCGCCTCGACCCGGGCGCGGTCGTAGGCGGTGAAGGCCATGGCCCGCAGGTCGCCGTCGACCGCCTGCACGCGGGCGATCGCGGCGTCGACGACCTCGCGGACGCCGACCTCACGGGCCTGGATCGCCTCGACCAGCCCCACCGTGTCGAGCCGCCCGAGGGCGTCTTCGGTGGCCGCGCTGACGCGGCGTGGGGACGGTCCGGGCGTCATGGCCCGCGACGCTACCCCTCAGGCACCCCGGCGGTGGCAGCCGTCCATGTGGGGGTCGAAGACGCCGATGGCCTCCATCAGCGCGTACATCGTGGTGGGTCCGACGAAGACGAAGCCGGCCTTCTTGAGCGCCTTGGACAGGGCCGTGGACTCCGCGGAGGTCGTCGCCATCGCGTCGGTGTCGTCGTACGACGGCGGGTCGGCCGGGGCGAACGACAGCACGAGCTGCTCGAGTCCGCCGGCGTCGCGCAGGTCGACGGCGGCCCGCGCGTTGGTGACGGCCGCGGCGATCTTGAGCCGGTTGCGCACGATGCGGGCGTCGCCCATGAGCCGCGCCTGGTCGGCGTCGTCGAAGGCTGCGACCCGGTCGGCGTCGAAGCCGAGGAACACCTCGCGGAAGGCCTCGCGCTTCATCAGGATCGTCGACCAGGACAGCCCGGACTGGAACGCCTCGAGCGTCAGCCGCTCGAGGTGGGCGGCCTCCCCGTGGACGCGGCGACCCCACTCGTCGTCGTGGTAGTCGCGCATGACGCCGGGCAGTGCCCCGGCCCACGGGCAGCGCGCGACGCCGTCCTCGCCGACGAGTGGTGCCATGCGGCCATCATCGCGCGGCCGGTCGCGCGCGTCTGCCTATGCTGCGCCGGTGTCCTCGCGTCGTGCCGCCGTCGTCGTGCCGGCGCTGCTGACGGTGCTCGCGGCGACGGCCGGGTGCTCGGGCGACGGGGACGGGGACGACGCCACGCTGCCGGCCGCGACCAGCACCCCGACCGCGCCGGGCGACCGGCCGCTGGTCGAGGTGCTCGACGCCGGCTCGGACGAGCGCCGGGTCCTGTCGCTGACACCGGACGAGGCGACGACGTCGGCGACGGCTTCGATCGCCCAGCAGGTCGTGCGCGACGAGGCCCCGGCCGCGGCGCTGCCGCCGATCACCTTCCCGTTCGAGACGACGACCGAGGTGGCCGACGACGGGGTGGTGACGGCGACCAGGACCTACGCCGAGCCGACCGTCGACCCGGCGCAGGCCACCGCGGCCGACGAGCGCGACCTGCTGCCGGTGCTGCGCGAGCTGGCCGGGGCGACCTCGACGCTCGTCGTGAGGCCGGACGGCACGACGGTGGAGGCCTCGAGCGGCTCGGACACGCTCGAGCAGATCGACGCCCAGCTGCGCGACCTGGTGCCGGTGCTGCCGACCGAGGCGGTCGGCCCGGGTGCGCGCTGGACCGCGACCTCGGTGGCCGAGGTCGACGCGGCCGTGGTCGACCAGGTGGCGACGTACACGCTGACGTCGCTGGAGGGCGACGCCTACGTCGTCGAGGTGTCGATCGAGCAGACCTACCGGCGCGGCGAGGTCGAGGGCGTCGAGGTCCGCTCGGGGCGCGGCACGGTCACCGCACGGCTCGAGGGCACGCTCGGCGAGCTGCTGCCGGACACCGCGACGGGCAACGTGGCGACGGAGATCTCCTACGTCGTGCAGCAGCAGGTCACGCAGGTGCGCACGACGGTGGCGCTGGAGCTCACGGACGCCTGAGGGGCAGCACGAACGAGAACGTGCTGCCGAGATCGGGCTCGCTGGTGACGCTGAGCTCTCCGCCCATGAGCGCGACGAGCTGGCGCGAGATCGTGAGGCCGAGGCCGGTGCCGCCGAACTCGCGGGTGATCGACGAGTCGGCCTGGGAGAACATCTCGAAGACGGCCTCGCGCTGCTCGGGCAGCAGGCCGATGCCGGTGTCAGTGACGTCGAAGCGGACGGCGATGACCTCGTCGTCGGCGGTCGGCTCGCCGGTGACGACGACCTCGACGCGGCCCTCGCGGGTGAACTTGAACGCGTTGTCGAGCAGGTTGGTCAGCACCTGGGCGATGCGCTCGGCGTCGCCGACCAGGCGCACCGGGAGGTCGGGGTCGATGGTGCGCGAGAACGCCAGACCCTTGTCGTCGATGGCCCCACGCATGATGGCGACGGTCTCGTCGACGACCGGCTCGATCGCGAAAGGGAGAGCAGTGATCTCGGTCGCTCCGGCCTCGATGCGGGAGAAGTCGAGGATGTCGTTGACCAGGCGCAGGAGCCGCTCGCCGGAGCGCTCCATGAGCGACACCAGGCGGTGCTGCTGCTCGGTCAGCTCGGACTCGCTGAGCAGCTCGGCGGCGGCCAGCACGCTGGTGAGCGGGGTGCGGATCTCGTGGCTCATGGTGGCCAGGAACGCCGTCTTGGCCTCGCTGGCGATCTCGGCGGCCAGGCGGGCGTCGGCCAGCATCCGCTGGAACTGTTTGCGCTCGGTGATGTCCTCGGCGATGCCGTAGACCTCGACGACCTCGTCGTCGACGACGATCGGCAGGCCGATGACCTCGAGCTCGCCGGTGCTCCCGTCGGCTCGGCGGAAGCGGACCTCGAAGGTGCGCGCCTGGCGGTCGAGCATGTGGGTGAAGTGCTCGACCACCGTGGGGATGTCGTCCTGGAAGAGCAGCGAGACGAAGTTGCGGCCGAGGAGCTCCTCGGGCTTGTAGCCGCCACTCTGGAGCAGGGCCTCGGAGTTGATGGCGGTGAAGTGGCCGTCGAGGTCGAGGGAGAAGACGCCGTCGGGGTGGAAGTCGGACAGCGAGTCGAGGCGTGCCTTGGTCAGCTTGAGCACCCAGTCTGGGTCGTCGCCGCGCTCGTCGAGGAGCTTGTCGGTGATCATCGGCGCTCGCGCAGGCGCACGTGGGGCATCGGGGGTGCCGGGATCGGGGCGCGCTGGTCACCCGTCGGTACGCCGAAGCGCCCGTCGACGTAGGTCGACCCGTCGGGGCCGCCCTCGACCTGCGCCTGCCACGCGGCGCGGTGGGCGACGACCTCCTCGTGGGTGCGGCCGACGAAGTTCCACCACATGACGATCGACTCGCCGAACGGCGGCCCTCCGAGCAGCAGCACGCGCACCGGGTCGGGCCCGGCCTGGAGGTCGAGGTGGTCCGCGCCCGGGGGCAGGTAGACGAGGTCGTGGGCCGCGGCCGGGGTGCCGGCGACCGCCAGCGCACCGGTGTCGACCAGGACGCCGTGCTCGAAGGACGGGTCGACGTCGAGGGAGACGCTCGCGCCGGGCTGGATCAGCAGCTCGGCGCCCAGGAGCGGGGTGGCGGTGGGCACCGGCGACGTCACCCCGAGCAGCGAGCCGAGGAAGACCCGGGCCTCGAGGCCGGGGCGCTCGACCGGCTCGGGCGCGTGGTGGGTGAAGCCGGGGGCGCCGTCGCGGGCGTGGTCGGGCAGGGCCACCCAGAGCTGGGCGCCGTGCAGGGTCGTCGCCGCCGCGGTCGAGACCTCGGAGTGGCTGATGCCGCGACCGGCGCTCATCAGGTTGACCTCGCCGGGGCGGACCATCGCGTGGTGGCCGGCGCTGTCGCGGTGCTCGATCTCGCCGGTGAACAGCCAGCTGACGGTCTGCAGCCCGGTGTGGGGGTGCGGCGGCACGACCATCCCGCCGCTGCCGCCGGGTCCGGCGACCGGGTCGGGTCCGTAGTGGTCGACGAAGCACCACGCGCCGATCAGGCTGCGGGCCCGGGACGGCAGGGTGCGGCGTACGGTCATCGCGCGCGGGCCGCCGAGCGGCACCTCGCGCGGCGTGATGACCTCGACCCCGGCGGCGGGTCCAGGGGTGCACGTGAGCTCGGCGGGGTCCTTCTCCACGGTGCTCACCGACACATTTTGACACGTCCGACGGCGGGGCGCCGCCGTTGTCGCGCAGTGGGCCGTTGCACCCAGCGCTAGCGCGGCTCGCCCGGCGTGTCGTCGCGGGGTCGCTCGAGCCGGACGACGACCGACTTCGAGGTCGGCGTGCCGCTGCCGACGGCCTGCGAGTCGAGCGGCACCAGCGGGTTGGTCTCGGGGTAGTAGGCCGCCGCGCACCCGATCGGCTGGTCGTAGCCCACGATGCGGAAGCCGGGCGCGCGGCGCTCGACGCCGTCGTCCCACTCACTGACCAGGTCGACGAGGTCGCCCTCCTCCCAGCCGAGGTGGCGGACGTCGTCGGGGTGCACGAAGACGACCCGGCGGCCGTTCTTCACGCCGCGGTAGCGGTCGTCGAGGCCGTAGATCGTGGTGTTGAACTGGTCGTGGCTGCGCATCGTCTGCAGCAGCAGCCGGCCCTCCGGGACCTCGAGCACCTCGAGCGGGCTCACCGAGAACACCGCCTTGCCGGCCCCCTCCCCCTTCGTCGCGAAGCGGCGCTCGTCGCGCGGCGGGTGCGGCAGCACGAAGCCGCCGGGCTCGTCGACCTTCTCGTCGTACGCCGCGCAGCCCGGGACGACGTTGGCGATGCGCCGGCGGATGGCGCCGTAGTCGGCGCGGAACTCCGACCAGGGCACGTCGACCGAGCCGTCGAGGGTGGCCTCGGCGAGCGAGCAGACGATGTCGACCTCGGAGCGCAGGTGCTCGGACGCCGGGGCCAGCGGGCCCTTCGAGGCGTGCACGGCCGACATCGAGTCCTCGACCGTGACCCGCTGCTCGCGCCCGCCCGTGCGGTCGCGCTCGGAGCGGCCGAGCACCGGCAGGATCAGCGCCTCGCGCCCGGTGACGACGTGGGAGCGGTTGAGCTTGGTGGAGACGTGGACCGTCAGGTCGGTGCGGCGCAGGGCGTCCTCGGTGACCGCGGTGTCGGAGACGGCCGAGGCGAAGTTGCCGCCCATGGCGAGGAAGAAGCGCACGTGCCCGTCGCGCATGCCCTTGACGGCGTCGACGGTGTCGAGGCCGTGCTCGCGCGGCGGGTCGAAGCCGAACTCGGCCTGCAGCGCGTCGAGGAACGCCGGCTCCGGTCGCTCCCAGATGCCCATGGTGCGGTCGCCCTGGACGTTGGAGTGGCCGCGCACGGGGCACAGGCCGGCGCCGGGCTTGCCGATGTTGCCCTGGGCCAGCGCGACGTTGACGAACTCCTTGATGGTCGCCACGGAGTTGCGGTGCTGGGTGATGCCCATGGCCCAGCAGAAGACGGTGGCCCTGGACTCGACGAGCATCGCGCCGAGCTCCTCGACCTGCGCGCGGCTCAGGCCGCTGGCCCGCTCGACCTCGGCCCAGTCGAGGCCGGCGATGTGCTCGGCCCACGCGTCGAAGCCGTGGGTGTGCTGGCGCACGAAGTCGTGGTCGATCGCGTCGTGCGCGAGGAGGTACGCCGCCAGCCCCTGCCAGAGCGCCAGGTCGCCGTTGAGGCGCACCGGCAGGTGCAGGTCGGCGAGCTCGGTTCCGTTGGCGATCCAGCCGTCGGGGCGCTGGGGGTTCTTGAAGCGGACCATCCCGGCCTCGCGCAGGGGGTTGACCGAGACGATGCGGGCGCCGTTCTTCTTGGCCTTCTCGAGCGCCGACAGCATCCGGGGGTGGTTGGTGCCGGGGTTCTGACCGGCCACCACGACGAGCTCGGCGGTCTCGACGTCGTGCAGGGAGACCGAGCCCTTGCCGATGCCGATGGTCTCGGCCAGCGCCAGCGACGTGGACTCGTGGCACATGTTGGAGCAGTCGGGGAGGTTGTTGGTGCCGTAGGCGCGGGCGAAGAGCTGATAGGCGAACGCTGCCTCGTTGGAGGTCTTGCCGGAGGTGTAGAACACCGCCTCGTCGGGGCTCGCCAGGCCTTGCAGGTGCCCGCCCATCAGCGCGAAGGCGTCGTCCCACGTGATCGGCTCGTAGTGGGTGGCACCGGCGCGCTTGACCATGGGCTCGACGATCCGGCCCTGCTGGCCCAGCCAGTAGTCGGACTTGTCCTCGAGCTCGGCCAGCGGGTGCTCGGCGAAGAAGCGGCGGTCGACCCGGCGCCGCGTCGCCTCCTCGGTGACCGCCTTGGCGCCGTTCTCGCAGAACTCGGCGGTGTGGCGGTGCGACGGGTCGGGGTCGGGCCAGGCGCAGCCCTGGCAGTCGAAGCCACCGACCTGGTTGAGCCGCAGGAGCGTGCGGGCGGTCCGGGTCGCGCCCATCTGCTCGATCGCGCGCTTCATCGCCACCGCGACTGCCGTGGGACCGGCTGCCGCGTGCGACTCGCGGCCGACCACCAGCCCGGACTCGTCGATGTCGTGACGCGGGGCGCGACGCAGGGGGCGGACCATGGCGCCATCCTCGCTCGGCGGCCCCCGCCGGCCCCACACCCCGCCGCCGTACGCGTCGACAGCCCTCCATCGGACCGCACGCGGACCGCGAGCGCAATGGCCCAGCACGGCTCTGCCCCGCACCCGCGCGGACGCGCTAGTTCGCACCGCCGGCCGCGGCGTCGCGGTCCTCGACCCGACCTCCACCCGCACCCCGAGGAGCCTCCATGTCCCAGATGCCCCCGCCTCCGCCCCAGGGCGGCTACGGCGCCCCGCCCCCGCCGACCGGGAAGCCTCGTCCCGGTGAGCTGATGGACCGCTTCCTGGCCCGGCTCATCGACGGCGTCCTGCTCGGGGTCGTGTTCGCGATCCTGTTCAGCGTGCTCGGCGCGATCCTCATCGTCGACGCCTCCTACGACTTCGAGACCGGCCGCGTCGACGAGGGCAGCACGATCCTCTTCTACATCGTCCTCGGGCTCTTCTCCGCCGCCCTCAGCCTCGGCTACGCGGCGTTCATGGAGTCCTCGCGCGGCGCCACGATCGGCAAGCAGCTCACGAAGCTCAAGGTCGTCGGTCCCGACGGCGTCAGCAACCCGACGCTCGAGCAGGCGGTGCGCCGCAACATCTTCCTCGCGGCGCCGATCGCCTACATCGTCCCGGTGCTCGGCCCGCTGCTCGGTGGCGCCGCCGCCCTGGTCGGCCAGATCCTCATCGCCGTCGGCATCAACAACGACCCGGTCAAGCGCCAGGCCTGGCACGACAAGCTCGCCCACGGCACCCAGGTGCTCAAGGTGGGCTGAGCGCTCCTGTCCGCCGTACGGCGCCGGTCCCGTCTCGGGACCGGCGCCGTCGTCGTCCCGGCGTCGTCCACGGAGCACTACCCTGCGCCCATGGGACTGCTGACGCCGCTCGCCGTGAAGATCGGCGCCATCTCCTGGATGCCCAAGCTGCTGCCGCAGATCGTGTGGTTCGACACCCGGCTGCAGAGAGCGACCAAGGGCAAGGTCACGGTGCTCGACATCGCCGGCCTGCCCAACCTGGCGCTGACCGTGCCCGGTCGCAAGAGCGGCATCCCCCGCACGACTCCCCTGCTGTGCGTGCCCCACGAGGGCGGCTGGCTCATCGCCGGCTCCTACTTCGGCGGGCCCAACGTGCCGCTGTGGGTGGGCAACCTGCGCGCGGCCACGACCGCCACGGCGCGCTTCGACGCCGTCGACCACGAGGTGACGTGGCGCGAGGTCGAGGGTGAGGAGCGGGCAGAGATGTGGCAGGTCATGCTGCGCACCTGGCCCAACTTCGCCAAGTACGAGGAGCGCACGACCCGGGTGATCCCGGTGTTCTACCTGCAGCCGGCCTGACTCAGGCCTGCAGGGGCGGTGCTGCCGGAGGCGGCATCGACGGCATCGGCGCGTAGCCGGGCGACTGCGGTCGTGCGGTGTCGGCCGCGAGCACGTCCTTGTGGAAGCGCCGGTGGACGTAGAGCGGCTCGCCGAGGGTCGTGCACTTCCACCACAGTCCCGACGCCGGCCCGATCAGGGTGCCGCGCGGCAGCTCGGTCAGGACGCCGGTGACCTTGGTCTGGCTCATCCGGCGGCCGTCGAGCACCAGGATGCGGCGGTCGGTGACCACCACGGTGCGGTAGCGCTGGGCGAACAGCAGGATCGCCACGGAGAGCAGCAGCCAGTACTGGCTGAGCTTCTGCCCACCGAAGACGGACTGCACCCGCTCGCCGGGCTGGAGGTAGGGCTGGGCCCGCTCCACCATCTTGTCGCGCAGTGCCATCGTCGTTCCTCTCGTGGGGGGCGTCGTCGGACCCTAGCCTGGGGACATGCCCCACCCGGTACAGCTCGGCCAGCACCCACCGCCCCGCCACGTGGTCGCCCACCTCAGCGACCCGCACCTCCTGGCCGGCGGTGCGCGGCAGTACGGCGTGGTCGACCCGGACGCCGGGCTGCTGCTCGCCCTCGAGCGGCTGCGCCACGTCGACCCGCCCCCGCAGGTGCTGGTGTTCACCGGCGACCTGGCCGACAAGGCCGAGCCGGCGGCGTACGACCGGCTGCGCGAGCTCGTCGAGCCGGCCGCCGCCGCGATGGGTGCCGAGGTCGTCTGGACGATGGGCAACCACGACGAGCGCGCGGCCTACTCGGCCCGGCTCTTCGGCAGCGAGAGCGAGGAGCCGCAGGACCGGGTGGTCGAGGTCGCCGGGCTGCGGGTGGTCTCGCTCGACACCAGCGTGCCCGGCTACCACCACGGCGAGGTCGACGCCGGCCAGCTGGCCTGGCTGGCCGACGTCCTGGCCACGCCGGCGCCGCACGGCACGGTGCTCGCGATGCACCACCCGCCGATCCCGCTGCCCATGCTGCGCGCCGCCGAGCTCATCGAGCTCGCGGACCAGCACGCGCTCGCCGACGTC
>JAOPXU010000008.1 GCA_025964985.1 Nocardioides sp. | reverse complement strand
TAGACCACCCACGCCTTCTCGTTGTTGTAGAGCATCCCGTCGCTGAAGCCGCGCGCGGCCACCGCCCGCTTCACCTCGCCGTACGCCGCCCGGTCGGCGTCGTGCGCGCGCAGCCAGTCACGGAACGCAAGGTGCCGGCGCGGCTCACGCGCCCCGGGTGAGAACATGTGGACGTTGGCCTCGGGCGACTCGCCGCGCAGGCAGCGGTGCTCCTCCCACTGGGGCTCGCGCACCCGCAGCTCGAGCCCGGCCGCCTCGAGGTCGGGCAGCCACGCCGCCTCGTCAGCGGAGTCCGCCACCGTGAGGTCGACGTCGATCACCGGCTTGGCCCACAGGCCTGGCACCGACGTCGACCCGACGTGCTCGACCGCCAGCGCCCGGTCGCCGAGGGCCGAGGTGAGCGCCCGGCGTACGTCCTCGAAGGCCGCCGGCCACGCCGGGTCGGGCGCCACGACCTCGACCGGAGCCGCGGAGGTGCGACCCGGCACCCGCGCTGCCGCGATCTCCGCGTCGTCGGGCAGCTCGTAGGGGTTCTACAGCGGGTGGGTGCTCACCGGCCCGACCCTACGATCGAGGGGATGCGCAGCGACGACCTGATGAGCCGTGTCCTCGACGTACGCCGGATCTACCACGAGCCCGACGTCACCGACTTCGCGCGCGGCCGTGAGGTGCTGGCCCGCTTCCCCGACGCCGAGCTCGTCCCGGTGCTCAGCCACCAGGCGATCCCCGGCCTGTTCGGCAACCAGGGCAACGTCGAGCGCTGGGTGCGCACCAAGCGCGAGACCCTCGTGCTCGGCACCAAGAAGAGCCTCACCGCCCGCCGCAACGAGCGCTCGACCGACTGGATCGCGCCCTCGACGGCCAACGGCTGCGCTCTGTCGTGCAGCTACTGCTACGTCCCGCGCCGCAAGGGTTTCGCCAACCCCATCACGGTGTTCGTCAACATCGAGAAGATCCTCGGCTACCTCGAGCGCCACGCCGGCCGCCAGGGCGTGAAGCCCGAGCCCAACCAGTGCGACCCCGTCGACTGGGTCTACGACCTCGGCGAGAACAGCGACTGCTCTGTCGACGCCCTGGTCAGCGACAACGTCCACGACCTCGTCGACCTGTTCGCCCGCCTGCCCAACGCCAAGGCCAGCTTCGCCACCAAGCTCGTCAACCGCGACCTGCTCGACTGGGACCCCCGCGGCGGCACCCGCGTCCGCTTCTCGCTGATGCCCGAGGCCCCCTCGAAGGTCCTCGACATCGGCACCTCCCGCATCGCCGAGCGGATCGCCGCCGTCGACGACTTCGTCGAGGCCGGCTACGAGGTCCACCTCAACTTCAGCCCCGTCGTCGTCCACGAGCACTGGCTCGCCGAGTGGTCCGAGCTCTTCGACCAGATCGACGCCGGCCTCGGCCCCGCGGCCAAGGCCCAGCTGGCCTGCGAGGTCATCTTCCTGACCCACAACGAGCCGCTCCACGAGGTCAACCTCGGCTGGCACCCGAAGGGCGAGGACCTCCTGTGGCGACCCGACCTGCAGCAGGCCAAGGTCAGCCAGAACGGCCAGCGCAACGTGCGCTACCGCACCGGCTGGAAGGGCAAGTGGGTCCGCGACCTCACCGACCTGATGGCCGACAAGCTCCCCTACTGCCGCGTCCGCTACGCCTTCTGACCCGGCGAGGGGCTCAGAGCTCGCGCCAGGCAGCACCCGCCTGGTCGTGACCGTGCGCCGCCATCAGGCTCAGCCCACCGTCGACCGTGTACGACGACCCCGTCACGTACGCCGCCCGCGGCGAGCACAGGAACCCGATCACCGACGCCACCTCCTGCACGTGCCCCGGCCGCCCGAGCGGGTTGCCCGTCCGCTCCTGGTGGTAGGCCTCCGCCTCGTCCATCCCCGTCATCGGCGTCGCGATCTCCCCCGGCGCCACCGAGTTGACCGTGATCCCGTGCTCCCCCAGCTCGAGCGCCAGCACCTGCGTCAGCATCCCGAGACCCGCCTTCGCCGCGCAGTACGCCGACGCCCCCAGCCGCGGCAGGTGCTCGTGCACGCTGGTGACGTTGACGATCCGCCCCGGCACCCCGTCCGCGACCATCCGTCGCGCCGCAGCCCGACTGGTGAGGAACGGCCCGTCCAGGTCCGTCGCAAGCACGTGGCGCCACTCCTCGTAGCCCAGGTCCACCACCCGCTCCGACACCCCGGTCCCCGCCACGTTGACCAGCACCCCGAGCCCACCCAGCTGCCCGGCCAGACGATCGACCACATCGCCGGCGTCGGGAGACGCGGCGTCGAACCGCTCGACGAAGCACCGCTGCCCACGCGCCTCGATCGCCTCCCGCGTGTCCTGCACGCCCTCGACGTCCTCGTGACACGTGATGCCCACGTCGTAGCCGTCGGTCGCGAGCAGCTCAGCAGTGGCCTTGCCGATGCCCGAGTCGGCTCCGGTGACGATGGCGAGATAGGGGTGATGGCTCATGGCCCTGCGGTACCCGGTCCGGGGGTCCGGCACCGTGGGTTGCGTTGGTCTGCGCGCCTGTCGGCGCGTTCTCCGCCTGCGGCGGGCTTGGGGTTCCGTCGCCTGGCGTGGGGTGGGGTGGTCTGGTGGCCTGCGGTCGTCAGGGTCGCGACCTGCAGCTGGCGACGCCGTGTCGCTCACTGACTTGAGCGGTGGTCGGCTCGGTTCTGACGCGCCACGCCGCGCTTGACGCTTGCCAGGCCGCGACCCTGCCGCACCTCCGGCCCCCAGCCCACCCCGTCCCGATCCCGGCGCCTGTCCCCGGGGAGGACTGATCCGGGTCGAGCCCTCGACCACGACTTCACCCCGGGACAGCAACCGCGGTGTCGGCTCGGGGTGCTGTTCAACTGGGCGGGACCGGGGTGTCGGAGCGGGTGGTGGACCTGGGCTACGAGGAGTGGCGCCACGTGCTCGCGACAGACCTCGATGGGCCGTTTCTCACGAGCCGGGCTGCGGCGCGACGGATGGTCGCGGACGGGGTGCCGGGGCGGATCGTCAACGTCACCAGCGTGCACGAGCAC
>JAOPXU010000007.1 GCA_025964985.1 Nocardioides sp. | reverse complement strand
CGCACCTCCGCGGCTCCGGTCGAGGTCGTGGCGCCCGACCCGGCGTGGCCGGCGGCCTTCGAGGACGTACGCCGGGCGCTCACCTCGGCCCTCGGGGACCGGGCGCTGGCGGTCGAGCACGTCGGGTCGACGTCGGTGCCGGGGCTGTGGGCCAAGCCGGTGATCGACGTCGACCTCACGGTGGCGGACTCCGCTCACGAGGCGGCGTGGCTGCCCGACCTCGAGGCGGCCGGCTACGAGCTGCGGGTGCGCGAGCCCGCGTGGGAGGAGCATCGCTGCCTGCGCGGCGAGTCGCCCGCGGCCAACGTGCACGTGTTCTCACCCGGGGCGCGTGAGCCGCGCCGGCACCTGGCGTTCCGTGACTGGCTGCGGGCGCACGACGCCGACCGGGCGGCGTACGGCGAGGTGAAGCGGGCGGTGGCCGCGCGCGGCTTCAGCGACGGGATGCTCTACAACAACGAGAAGGCGTGGGTGGTCTACGACATCTACGAGAAGGTCTTCGCCGCCGACCCGGCCCACGACCACGTTCCGCGGCCGCGGGCCTGAGGGGCTGGCGACGGGGTCAGAGCTGGATGCGGGTGGGGCTCGCGAGCATGCCGATCGGGTAGTCGTCGGCCTCGAGGACGTCGGTGGTGTCGGCGGCGTCGGTGCGGAGGGTGTCGTCGTCGAAGTTCATGGGCCGAGCCTAGGAAGCGCTCGTGTCCGGGGGCGACTCGGGACGGCAACGGCAGGTCAACAACATCCGTCGCGTTGGTCACAGCGGTACTCTGGGCACGTGACCCAGACCCGGACCGAGCCTCGCGAGCTGCGCCCCGCGCCGGAGGTCGACCCGACCTTCCTGATGTTCGCGAGCCGCTCGATCGCCGTCCACGTCGTGCGCGGCGTGCTCGGTCTCGTGGTGCTCGTCGCCGGGATCGCGCTGGCCGGCCAGTCGGGCTGGTGGCTGCTGCTCCTGCCGCTGACCGTCGTGCTCTGGCGCGGCTGCCCCACCTGCTGGGTGATGGGCCTCATCGCCACCCGCGGCGCGCAGGCCGACCGCTAGAGGTCGACCAGCGCCCGGTGCTCGTGGGGCTGGCCGAACAGCTGGCCGAGCGCGTGGGCGCGCTTGAACACCAGGTGGGCGTCGTGCTCCCAGGTGATCGCGATGCCGCCGTGCAGCTGGATCGTCTCGCCGGCCACGTGGGCGACGGCCTCGGAGCAGTAGGCCTTGGCCACGTGGGCCAGCTCGGCCGCGTCGTCGGCGTGCGAGGAGACGGCGTACGACGCGCGCCACGACGCCGAGCGGCTCATCTCGACCAGCACGAGCATGTCGGCCATCCGGTGCTTGAGCGCCTGGAAGGAGCCGATGCGCCGGCCGAACTGCACCCGGTCCTTGCTGTAGGCGACCGTCATCTCCAGACCGCGGGCGGCCAGACCCGTGGCCAGGGCGGCCACGCCCACCGAGCCCACGAGGTGGGCCCGCGCGGTCGCTGCGGCGGCGTCGCCGATGGGGGTCGTGGTCGCGCCGTCGAGGTCGACGGCGGCCAGGCGCAGGGTCTGGTCGACGCTGCCCAGGCGCGTACGACGGGCACCGGCGGGGTCGACCTCGACCAGCCCGGCGTCGGTGACGGCCACGAGCACGGTCGCGGTGTCGCCGTCGAGCACCGGGGCGCCGGAGCCGTCGACGAAGGCGGCGACCTCGCCGGCGGCGATGCGGGGGAGCAGACGGGTCTTGGCGTCCTCGTCGGCGCCGGCGAGCAGTGCCTCGGCGGTGAGTAGCGATGAGAGCAGCGGCGAGGGCGCGAGGGAGCGGCCGACCTCCTCGAGCACCAGCAGCGACTCGAACAGCGAGAAGCCGGCGCCGTCGTACTGCTCGGGGATGCCGAGCGCCGCGGCGCCGATCTGCTCGACGAGGGTCTGCCACAGCGTCTCGTCGTGGCCGGCCTCGGACGTGACGGCCGCGCGCACGGCGCGGGAGTCGGCGCGCTTGGCCAGCAGGCCGCGGACCGTGGTGACGAGCTCCTGCTGCTCCTCGGACAGGCCGAACTCCATCAGCTGGTCCGTCCGCTCGTGAGCTCCTCGAGCAGCTGCGCCCGGTGGAACGCGGGGGTGCCCCACGCGGTGACCAGGGCACGGATCTTGGTGATCCACAGGCTCAGGTCGAACTCGGCGGTGTAGCCGATGGCGCCGTGCACCTGCAGGCCGGTGCGCGATGCGAGGTAGGCGGCGTCGGCGGCCGAGACCTTGGCCGCGGACGCGGGCACCTCGCCGAGCGCGGCGCCGAGGACGAGCGGCCGGGCGAAATCGAGGGCGATCCGTACGTCGGCCAGGGAGTGCTTGATGGCCTGGTAGCTGCCGATCTCGCGGCCGAACTGCTTGCGCTGCTTGACGTAGGCGACGCTGTCGGCGAGCACGCGCTCGCCGGCACCGAGCAGCTGCGCGGCGGTGGCCAGCACGGCCAGGTCGAACGCTGCCGGGTCGGTCTCGCCGGTGCCGGTGACCTCGAACAGGCGGCGGGTGCGGTCGACCGAGGTGTGCGCGGCGCCGACGCTCTCGGCCGGGGTGGTGCCGACGTAGACGTGGTCGGCGACGTCGGCGTCGAGCGCGTGGGGGACGTGCGGGGGCAGCGCGAGGGTCGCGATGCCCTCGACCTCGTGGCCCAGGGCGGTCGGCAGATAGGCGGCCGACTCGACCCAGGGGCCGGGCACGGCGTGGCGGCCGAGGGCCTCGAAGGCGATGACCACCTCGACCGGGGTGGCCTCGGTGGCGAGCATACCGACGCCGAGGTCGGCCAGCCGTGCCCACAGCTTGAGGCCGGGCCCGGTCTCGCCGTCGGCCCAGGCACGGGCGATGGCGGCGGTGCCGGAGGCGGACAGCAGGCCCTCGAGCGCGGCGGCGAGGTCGCGCTGGTCGTCGGTGTGCTCGAACCTCATCGCTGGACGCCCTTCGGCTCGCGCGGCAGGCCGAGGATGCGCTCGGCGACGATGTTGCGCTGGACCTCGTTGGTGCCGGCGTAGATGGGGCCCGAGAGGGAGAACGTGTAGCCGTCGAGCCAGCGCGAGTCGAGCTCGGCGTCGGGTCCGAGCAGCTCGAGGGCGCTCTCGTGCAGCGCGATGTCGAGCTCGGACCAGAACACCTTGTTGACCGAGCCGGCCGCGCCCATGTCGCCGCCGGCGGCCAGCCGGGTGACGGTGCCCCAGGTGTAGAGGCGGTAGGACTGGGCGCCCAGCCAGGCGTCGACGACGCCCGGCGCGGCGGCGTGCTTGTCGGGGCCGGCGGGGGTGGCGGCGTGGAGCTCGAGGAGACGGTCGGCGGCGGCGCAGAACCGGCCGGGGGAGCGCAGCGACAGCCCGCGCTCGTTGCCGGCGGTGCTCATGGCGACGCTCCAGCCCTCACCGACGCCGCCGAGCACGTCGGCGTCGGGCACGAAGACGTCCTCGAAGAAGATCTCGGCGAAGCCGGCCTCGCCGTCGAGCTGGGCGATCGGGCGCACCGTGACGCCCTCGGCGTCGAGCGGGAAGAGGAAGTAGGTCAGCCCGGCGTGGCGCTGGGCCTCGGGGTCGGAGCGGAACAGCCCGAAGCCCCAGTGGGCGAACGAGGCCCGCGAGGACCACGTCTTCTGGCCGTTGAGCAGCCAGCCGCCACGCTCGTCGTCGCGCCGCGCGGTCGAGCGCAGGCTCGCGAGGTCGGAGCCGGCCTCGGGCTCGGACCAGCACTGCGCCCAGATCCGCTCGCCGGTGGCCATCGACGGCAGGAAGCGGTCCTGCTGGTCCTGGGTGCCGTGGTCGAAGAGGATCGGCGCGAGCAGGAAGATGCCGTTCTGGCTGACCCGACCCGGTGCGCCGGCGCGGTAGTACTCCTCCTCGAAGATCACCCACTCGACGAGGCTGGCGTCGCGGCCGTGGTAACTGGCCGGCCACGACACGACCGACCAGCGCGCCGCGGCCAGCTGGGCCTCCCACTCCTGGTGCAGCGCCCAGCCCTCGGCGGTGTCCATCGACGGCAGCGGCTCGGCCGGCACGTGGGCCGCCAGCCACTCGCGCGCCTCGGCCTGGAAGGCCAGCTCGGACTCGGACAGCGTGAGATCCATGGGCTACTTCCTCAGGTCGTTCTTGAGCACCTTGCCGGAGAGGTTGCGCGGGAGCGCGTCGACGTGGGCCACCAGGCGCGGCACCTTGAAGTTGGCGAGGCGCTCCTTGGCGTGGGCGAGCACCGCGTCGGCGTCGGCGGTGCCCACGACGTAGGCCTTGCCGACCTCGCCGAGGCGCTCGTCGGGGACGCCGACCACCGCGACGTCGTCGACGCCGTCGAGGCGCATCAGGACCTGCTCGACCTCGGCGGGGTAGACGTTGAACCCGCCGGAGATGTACATGTCCTTGAGCCGGTCGGTGATGCGCAGGTTGCCGGCGTCGTCGAGGGTGCCGATGTCGCCGGTGTGGAGCCAGCCGGCGGGGTCGATGGCCGCAGCGGTGGCCTCGGGGTCGTCGAGGTAGCCGAGCATCACGTGCTCGCCGCGCACGAGCAGCTCGCCGCTCTCGTCGTCGATGCGGACCTCCATGCCTGGGATCGCGCGCCCGCACGTGGTGGCCACGGTCTCGGCGGAGTCGTCCTCGCGGCACATCGTCACCACGACGGCCTCGGTCATGCCGAAGGCGGTGACGACCTGATCGATGCCGAGGCCCTCGGGCGCCGCGGCGCGCATCCGCTCGATCAGCACCACCGGTACGACGGCCGCCCCGGTCACCGCGAGGCGCAGGCTGCCGAGGTCGACGCCGGAGCGGTCGGCGGCCAGGAACGACTGGTAGATCGTGGGCGCGCCGGGCAGCACGGTAATGCGCTCCGACTCGACCAGCTCCATCGTCCCGCGCACGTCGAAGGTGGCGACGGGGTAGAGCGTGGCGCCGGTGAGCAGGCCGACGACGATGCCGATCTTGTAGCCGAAGGAGTGGAAGAACGGGTTGACCACGAGGTAGCGGTCGTCGGAGCGGACGCCGCCCAGCCCGGCCCACGCCCGGGCGACGCCGATGGTCTGGCGGTGGGCGCTCATCGCGCCCTTGGACCGGCCGGTGGTGCCGGAGGTGAACAGCACGTCGGCGACGTCGTCGGCGCCGAGCGCGTCGGCGCGGCGGCGGGCCTCGGCGAGGTGGTCCTGATCCGGTTCGTCGAGCGTCTCGATCTCGGCGAGGTCGACCACCTGGGCGGTGGTGCCGACCTCGTGGAGGTCGGCGACCTGGCTGCGGCCGAGGAACCCGTCGGCGACCACGACCAGCGCCGCGTCGGTGCGGTCGAGGACGTCGGCGACCTCGTGGGCGGTGTAGCGGCTGTTGAGCGGCACCAGGACGCCGCCGGCGTAGGTCACTGCCAGCGCGGCGACCGCCCAGGTGGTGCTGTTGGGGGCCCACACGGCGACGGCACGGCCGGGCTCGAGCCCGCGGGCGACGTACGACGCGGCGACGGTTTCGACGCGGACCAGCAGGTCGGCGTAGGACAGCGCCGAGGACCCCTCGACGTAGGCCGGGTGGTCGCCGAAACGCTCCGCGGCGTCGCGGAGCAGGACCGGCAGCGTCTCCAAACCAAGCATTTGCTTGGTAGGGTAGCACTCGTGGACCTCGCCTACTCCGACACCGACATGGCCTTCCGCGCCGAGATCCGGGAGTGGCTCGAGGACCAGCTGGCCTCCTCCGACTGGGTCGGGCTCAAGGGCCTCGGCGGTCCTGGCCGCGACCACGAGGCCATCGACGAGCGCCTCGCCTGGAACCGCCACCTGGCGGCCCACGGCTGGACCTGCGTCGGCTGGCCCACCGAGCACGGCGGGCGCGGGCTGAGCCTGTGGCAGCAGGTGATCTTCCACGAGGAGTACGCCCGCTCGCACGCACCCCACGGCGTCAACCACCTCGGCGAGACGCTGATGGGCCCGACGCTGATGGCGTTCGGCACGCCTGAGCAGCAGGCGCGGTTCCTCCCGCCGATCGTGGCGGTCGAGGAGCTGTGGGCCCAGGGCTACTCCGAGCCCGGCGCCGGCTCCGACCTGGCCAACGTGCAGACCAAGGCGGTCCTCGACGAGGCGGCCGGCGAGTGGGTGGTCGACGGCCAGAAGGTCTGGACCTCCAACGCGCACTTCTCCCAGTGGGTCTTCGTCATCGCCCGCACCGAGCCGGGCTCACAGCGCCACGCCGGGCTGTCGTTCCTGCTGGTCCCGCTCGACCAGAACGGCGTCGAGGTGCGGCCCATCGAGCAGCTCACCGGCGGCTCGGAGTTCAACGAGGTGTTCTTCACCGGCGCCCGCACCAGCGCCGACCTCGTCGTCGGCGAGGTCGGCAAGGGCTGGGGCGTGGCCATGGGCCTGCTCGGCTTCGAGCGCGGCGTCTCCACCCTCGCCCAGACGGTCGACTACGCGCGCGAGCTCGAGAGCGTCGTCGAGCGCGCTCGCGCCAACGGCTCGATCGACGACCCGGTGGTCCGCGACCGGCTGGCCGCGCTCAAGGTCGAGCTGTCGGTGATCCGCTCGCAGGGCCTGCGCGGCCTCTCGATGGTCGCCGGCGGCGAGGACTCCTCCGCCGGCGGCGGCGCCGGCTCCATCTTCAAGCTCGTGTGGGCCGGCTGGCACCGCCGCCTCGGCGAGGTGGCCATGCAGGTCGCCGGCGCCGACGGGCTGGTCACCCGCGGGACCGACCCCGCGGCGTACGACCTCGACGAGCACCAGCGGATCTTCCTCTTCTCGCGCGCCGACACGATCTACGGCGGCAGCGACGAGGTGCAGCGCAACATCCTGGCCGAGCGCGTGCTCGGCCTCCCACGCGAACCCAAGGGGTCCTGAACCATGAGCACACACCGCGCCGAGCAGCCCGTCCCTGATTACGTCCCCGGCCACGACCTGCTGGCCGGCAAGGTCGTCGTGGTGACCGCCGCCGCCGGCGCCGGCATCGGGGCGGCCGTCGTGCGCCGCTCGCTCGAGGAGGGCGCCAAGGCCGTCGTCTTCTCCGACACCCACGCCCGGCGCCTGGCCGAGGCCGAGGAGGCGCTGGCCGCCGAGTTCGGGGCCGAGCGCGTGCGCCAGCTGGTCTGCGACGTCACCGACGAGGCCCAGGTCGGCGCCCTGCTCGACGTCGCCGACGAGCTCGGCGGGGTCGACGTGATGATCAACAACGCCGGGCTGGGTGGCACCGCCAACGTGCTCGAGATGACCGACGAGCAGTGGCTCAAGGTCCTGGACATCACGCTCACCGGCACGTTCCGGTGCGTGCGCGCCGCGGGCCAGCGCTTCGTCGCCGCCGGCACCAAGGGCGTCATCGTCAACAACGCCTCGGTCATCGGCTGGCGCGCCCAGGAGGGCCAGGCCCACTACGCCGCCGCCAAGGCCGGCGTGATGGCGCTGACCCGCTGCGCGGCGATCGACCTGGCCCCGCACGGCATCCGCGTCAACGCCGTCAGCCCGAGCCTGGCCATGCACCCGTTCCTGGCCAAGGTGACCAGCGACGAGCTGCTCGCCGAGCTCAAGCAGCGCGAGGCCTTCGGGCGCGCGGCCGAGCCGTGGGAGGTCGCCAACGTGATGATCATGCTGGCCAGCGGCTACGCCTCCTACATGACCGGCGAGGTCGTCGCCGTGAGCAGCCAGCAGGCCTGACCGTGAGCGCCCAGCCCGAGCCCGAGCAGCCCGCGTCGCGACGCGAGGAGCTGCTCTCGATCGCCGCCGGCCTGTTCGCCGACCAGGGGTTCCGCAGCACCACCGTGCGCGACATCGCCGACGCCGCGGGCATCCTGTCGGGCAGCCTCTACCACCACTTCGACTCCAAGGAGTCGATGGTCGACGAGATCCTGCGGACCTTCCAGGACGAGCTCTTCGGCCAGTACGACGCCATCCTGCGCTCCGACGACGACGCCCGCGCCAAGCTGGAGCAGGCTGTCGAGGTGTCGTTCGCGGCGATCGACCAGCACCCGCACGAGGTCGCCATCTTCCAGCACGAGGCCGCCTACCTCGGCGGGTTCGAGCGCTTCGCCTACCTCGCCGAGCGCAACGCCCAGTCGCGCTCGGTGTGGATCACCCTGCTCGAGGAGGGCGTCGAAAGCGGTGCTCTGCGTGCCGACCTCGACATCGAGCTGACCTACCGCTTCATCCGCGACACCGTCTGGGTCGCCGTCGGCTGGTACCGCCCCGGCGGCAAGCTGACCCACGACGTGATCGCGCGCCAGTACCTCACCATCCTGCTCGACGGAATAGCAAAGGAACGCTGACATGCCCGAGGCCTACATCGTCGACGCCGTACGCACCCCCGTGGGCAAGCGCGGGGGAGCGCTCGCCGCCGTCCACTCCGCCGACCTGGCCGCGCACTCGTTGTCCGCGCTGGTCCGTCGTACCGACGTCGACCCGGGGGCCGTCGACGACGTCATCCTCGGCTGCTGCGACACGATCGGCTCGCAGGCCGGCGACGTCGCCCGCACCGCCTGGCTCGTGGCGGGCCTGCCCGACCACGTGCCCGGCGTGACCATCGACCGCCAGTGCGGCTCCTCGCAGCAGGCCGTCCACTTCGCCGCCCAGGGCGTGCTGTCCGGCACCCAGGACCTCGTGGTCGCGGGCGGCGTGCAGAACATGAGTGCCATCCCGATCTCGGCCGCGATGCTGGTGGGCCAGCAGTACGGCTTCACCACGCCGTTCGCCGAGTCGCCGGGCTGGGTCGAGCGCTTCGGGGACGTCGAGGTCTCGCAGTTCAACAGCGCCGAGATGATCGCGGAGAAGTGGGACATCTCCCGTGAGGACATGGAGGCCTACGCCCTCGCCTCCCACGACCGGGCGCGCGCCGCGATCACCGAGGGCCGGTTCAAGAACGAGATCGAGCCGGTCACCCTGGCCGACGGCACCGTCTTCGACACCGACCAGTGCCCGCGCGAGACCTCGCTGGAGAAGATGGCGGGCCTGCAGCCGCTGGCCCCCGGCGGCCGCATCACCGCGGCCGTCGCCTCGCAGATCTGCGACGCCTCCACCGCGATGCTCATCGCCTCCGAGCAGGCCGTCGCCGACCACGGCCTCACCCCGCGCGCCCGCATCCACCACCTCTCGGTCCGCGGCGACGACCCGGTCTGGATGCTCACCGGCCCCATCCGCGCCACCCGCCACGCCCTGGAGAAGACCGGGCTGAGCATCGACGACATCGACCTGTTCGAGTGCAACGAGGCGTTCGCCTCCGTCGTCCTGGCCTGGATGAAGGAGCTCGACGTCCCGCACGACAAGGTCAACGTCAACGGCGGCGGCATCGCCCTCGGCCACCCCATCGGCGCCACCGGCACCCGCCTGATGACCACGCTGCTCAACGAGCTCGAGCGCACCGGCGGCCGCTACGGCCTGCAGACCATGTGCGAGGGCGGCGGACAGGCCAACGTCACGATCATCGAGCGGCTCTGACCGGCCTGGATGGCGCATCCGGTCCACACGCTGGTCGAGGAGCTCCCGCTGGGGAGCGTCACGAAACCACCCGAGCGCAGGAACGGGTCGAGTCGCCCACCGACCCTGCGGTCAGGTGGTCTCGTGACGGTCGCGGGCGACCTCCTCGACCGACGTGTGGTGCGGCTCAGGCAGGCACGAGCCAGATCGGGCTCGTGTAGGCGACCCCGAAGTTGTTGCACGGGTGCCCGTCGGGCCCTCGGGTGGCGTTGCGCTGGGTCGGGTCGGCGATGCGCAGGACGAACCAGTCGTTGCCGCCGCGCTGCATGGCCATCGTGAGCTCGACGACGGGTCCGACCCGGAACTCGACGACGTCGTCGACGCGCGGGATGTCCTGCCCCGGGCGCAGCACCTGCACCTCGAGCCGACGGCCCTGCCACGTCTTGCCGCGGGCGACGTCGAGCTTGATCTCGACCCGGCCGCGGTCGTGGCGCAGCACGGAGCCCATCCGGGCCCGGTCGCCGGTCGTCCTGGACGTCGCCACGGCGTCGACGCGCAGGCCCGACGTCCGGGTGGCGAAGAAGCGGCGGGCCCGCATGGCCTCCTTGACCCCGGCGCGGCTGTGCTGCTTGACCCACATGCCGGTGCGGCCCTTGCCCTCGGGGAAGCCCCAGTCGGTGCCGTGCTCGTCGGTGACGCCGGCGATCCCGGTGCGCCAGCCGGCACCGAGGCAGGCCATGAGCGGTGAGGTCAGGCCGTCGGCGTAGCCCTCGAAGAGGTAGTCGTCCTGACGGTTGAACAGCTCGAGCGACACCATCCGGTCGCGGACCCGGGCGTCGTAGGTGAACTCCTGGAAGCGCCCGGGCTCGCGACCGGGGTGGTTGAAGCCGGCCAGCGCGCCGGCGCCACCGTCGAGCACGAGACCGGGCTCCCGGCGCAGCCAGTCGAGGAGGGGCTGCATGACGCCGGCCTGCAGGACGTCGATGTAGTGCTCGCTGAACCAGACGTTGACGTGACCGATGAGCAGCTCGGACCACTCGAACCCGCGGATGGCGGTGAAGCGGCCGTTGCGGTTGGCGGCGTCGGCCAGGCGCCCGGTGCGGGCGAAGTCGTCGGGGGTGATTCCGGCGACCTGCTTGTACTCCGCCGGCAGCAGTCCGGCGCGGATCTCTCCGAGCACGCTCTCGGAGAAGGTCGCGTGGTCCGTGAGGGCCGCGACGTCCAGTCCTGCGCTGCGCATCGAGGCGAAGGCCCGCGCCGGGTCACCGTCGCCGTCGGAGAGCAGGGTGTGGTTGTGCATGTCGGCGTGGACCAGGGTGGTGCCGCGGGTGATCCGCGAGGTCCGGCTGGCCCCGACGAGCGGCGCCGCCGTGGCGCCGTACGCCGTGCCGGGCACGATGGCCCCGACGGCCGGTCCCAGCGCGCTCGCGATCAGCAGGCCCGACCCGGCGGCGGCGACCGCTCGACGGGACAGCTCAGGGGTCGGCTCGGGATGGGCGTGGGGCAGGTTGTCGCACACCGCGCGATCACACCACGCCTGCGCGACGCGGAGGTGAACTCCGGTGGGCAGCGGGTGGACAGGTGAGTCCTAGGGTTGGGCCGTGATCATCGCGCCGTCGCACGGGTTCGTGCTGCTGTCGGTGCCGAAGGTCGCCTCGACCTCGCTCGAGGCCGCGCTGGCCGACTACGACGAGGTGCCGCCCGGCCGGCCGCCCGCCAAGCACCAGAACCTGGCGCACTTCCACCGCCACACCGTGCCCAAGATCCGCCGCCTCGGCCACGAGCGCGACACCTACGACGTGGTCGCCCTGTTCCGGGAGCCGGTGTCGTGGCTCGAGTCGTGGTGGCGCTACCGGCAGCGGCCCGGCCTGCGCGACGACGAGCGCTGGACCGGCGACCTGACCTTCCCCGACTTCGTCGAGCTGTTCCTCACCGACAAGGACGCCACCGGCATCAAGGGCCGGCCCGCTCGCTTCGTCGCCGGCGACCCTGAGCGGGGTGCCCGGATCGACCGGATCTTCGCGGTCGACCGGCCGGACGTGTGGACCGCGTGGTTCTCCGAGCGGGTCGGGCGGCCCGTCGAGGTGCCGCGCCGCAACCAGGCGTCCGTACGCCGTCCGACCGACCTGCCGACCGACCTGGCGGCGCGGCTGCGCGCCTGGTTCGCCCCCGAGTACGACGTCCACGACCGACTGCAGGAGACCGGCTCGTGGCAGCCGCCGGCCGGCTACGTCCCGGCCGGGCTGGTCGACTGAGCCGTCAGACGAGGACGACGTAGAGCCCGACCAGCGTCGGCACGAAGCCGGCCGCCAGCCACGGGCTCGCGATCGGACGCCGGTGGATCGCGAATGCCGCCGCGATGGCCACGACGCCGAAGGCGCCGCCCAGCAGGCACAGCCCGATCTGGGCCACCCGCTCGGTGTCGTCGATGACGATGGCAGAGATGACCAGGCCGATCGCCAGGTGGAAGATCGTGGTGCCGACCAGCACCGACATCACGGTGCGCTGCACGCGCTCGAGCCGGGCGAGGTCCTCGGCGGTGGCCCGCTTGCGTGGGGCCGTCGGGTCGATCAGGTGCTTCGCGCGTCGCTGCGTCGGCTCCTGGCTCACGCTCCCACCCTAGGCGCGGATAACCGCTGGCCCTGCACCCGTCCGTGCGTGATGCTCGTCGCTCGTGGACATCGAGCGCATCACGCCTGACGACGACGCGGCCGTACGGACCTGGGCGGAGATCCGCTCGGCCAGCGCCGCCCACGACGCGCCCTGGGAGCACCCGCTCACCGAGACGTTCGCTCGCGGCGAGCTGACCCACGGCTGGGACGGGGAGCCGGAGCTGGCGTTCCTCGGCACCGTCGACGGCGAGCCCGTCGCCGTCGGCAGCCTCGAGGTCAGCGAGCGGGACAACCTCGACCTGGCCTGGTTCTCCGTCGACGTGCGGCCCGACCGGCGTCGGCAGGGCCACGGGGGCACGGTGCTCGCCCACCTCGAGGCCGAGGCCGCCCGCCGCGGACGCACCTCGGTCGGCATCTCGTGCTGGGACGTCGAGGGCCTCGAGCGCTTCGCCCTCGACCGCGGCTACGAGCGCAAGGCGGCGGGCATCAACCGTCGTCAGCACCTCGCCGAGGTCGACCCCGACGTGGTCGACGCGCTCCACGCCGAGGCCGCGGCGGCCGCCGCCGACTACGAGCTCGTGCGCCGCCTCGGCCGGGTCCCCGACGACGAGCTCGACGCCGTGGCCGTGCTGACGGCGTCCATCAACGACGCGCCCAAGGAGGGGCTCCAGGTCGAGGACAACGTGTTCGACGCCGAGCGGGTACGGGCCTACGACGTCGCCCAGGAGGCGCGCGGCTTCGTGCTGCACCGGCTGGTGGCCCGCCACCGCGTCACCGGCGAGCTCGCCGGCCAGACCGCGGTGGCCGTCGAGCTCGAGCGCCCGCACCTGGCCGAGCAGCACGACACCTCGGTCGTCGCCGCCCACCGCGGCCACCGGCTCGGGGCGCTGCTCAAGACCGGGATGCTGCAGTGGCTGCGCGAGACCCAGCCGCAGATCGCCGAGATCGACACCTGGAACGCCGAGTCCAACGCGTTCATGATCGGCGTCAACGAGGCGCTCGGCTACCGCGTCATGGGACGCGGGCTCGACCTGCAGAAGAAGCTCTAGACGGTCCGCTCCGCGGGCAGCACGTACGACGCCCCGCGGCGCAGCTCGGCGGCGGCGCGGGTGACGACCCGGTCGATGAGCTCCTCGCAGGTCGGCAGGTCGTCGATGACGCCGACGACCTGGCCGGAGGCGAGCACGCCGGCCCCGGTGTCGCCGTCGACGAGCCCGGCCTTGAGCATCACCGGGGTGTTGGCGGCCAGCGCCATCTGGCCGAGGGTGCGGCCCTGGGTCTTCTTCATGGCGCGGCCGTCCTTGGCCAGGCCGACCCAGCTCATGCCGCTGTCGCGCTTGAAGTCGAGCGTGCGGCGCACGGTCGGGCCGAGGCGCTTGACGGCGCTGGTGCCCTCGAGCGACTCGACGAGGTCGGTGCGCAGCATCCGGTGCGGCATGCCGTCGACCTTGGCGGTCACCACGGTGCCGGTGAGGTCGTGGGAGAGGTAGAGGTCCTTGACGGCCTGCGGCACGGCGCTGTCCTGGGTGAGCAGGAAGCGGGTGCCCATGCCGACGCCGGCGGCGCCGTAGGACAGCGCGGCGGCGAGGCCGCGGCCGTCGAAGAAGCCACCGGCGGCGATGACCGGGATGTCGACGGCGTCAAGCACGGTCGGGAGCAGCAGCGTCGTCGGGACCGCGCCGGTGTGGCCGCCGCCCTCACCGCCCTGCACCATCACCGCGTCGGCGCCCCACGAGGCGACCTTGACGGCGTGCTTGGCCGCACCGATCGACGGCATCACGACGACGCCGTGGTCCTTGAGCTTGGCGATGAGCTCCTTCTTGGGAGCCAGCGCGAACGACGCGACGCGGACGCCGTGCTTGATCAGCAGGTCGCAGCGGTCACCGGCGTCGCCGGCGTCGGCGCGCAGGTTGACGCCGAACGGCTGGTCGGTGCGCGCCTTGGTCTCGAGGATCGCCTTCTCGAGCTCCTCAAAGGTCATCGTGGCGCTGGCCAGGATGCCGAGGCCGCCGGCGTTGGCGGTGCCGGAGACGAGACGGGGCCCGGAGACCCAGCCCATCCCGGTCTGCACGACGGGGTGGCGGACCCCGACGAGCTCGGTGAACGGGGTCTGGATGAGCTGCTCGATCACGTCGGGGCCCCCACGGAAGCGCGGGTGGGAGGAGCGGAGCGGGGGAGACCCGCGGTTTCGTGGGGTGAGGTCACGGCGTGGTCTCCTTCGGCACTTCCTTGAACCGGATGCCCTTCGGGTCGAGGACCTCGGTGATGAGGACGAGCTCCTCGCTGGTCGGCTGGCGGGTCTCGGGCACGTCGCTGAGGTCGCCGAGGTCGAAGCCGGTCTGCTCCTGCACCTCGGCCGGAGTGACGCCCGGGTGGACCGAGAGCAGGCGGACCGTGCGGTCGGGCCCCTTGACGTCGAGGACGGCGAGGTTGGTGACGATGCGGTGGATGTCGTTGAACCGCGCGGCCCCGGCCTCGGCCGCGCGCTTGGGGCCGACGCCGGTGACGATGTCGACGGCCTCGACGAAGACGCGCGTCGAGTGCTTGGGCACCCAGTACGACGTCCGGTTGTTGACCGTGTTGCCCGGCGCCCCGCGCGAGCCCAGGAGCTGGCGCTTGGGGCGGTCGAACGGGCCGATCGCCGAGATGTTCTGGTTGCCGTCGCGGTCGACCTGGGTGGCGCCCATCATCACGTGGCGCTTGCCGTGGGCGACCACGTCGAAGACCTTGCGGAACGGGATCCAGCCCTCGACCACGTCGGCCCTCGCGAAGATCGGGGGAGTGCCGTGCAGGAACAGCGACTCGCCGTCGCTGATCACCAGGTCGGGGTTGGAGGTCAGCTTGGCCAGGCGCACCCCGAGCATCGGCATCGTGCCCATCGGGCTGCCGAAGATCTCGCCGTCGTCTCTGAACGCGTCGGCCACCGCGGCCGCGCACACGTCTGCTCGCGTCGTCTCCATCAGGACTCCTCCCCGAACGCCGTGACCGCTGCCTGGTAGGCCGCCTCGTCGCCGGCCAGGAACCGCTGCTCGAACGCCGCCCAGTCGTCGTCGCTGCCGCCGGCCGCGGCGGCGTAGGCCCGCTGGAACCTCTCGTCGCGCGCGTAGTCGGGGCGGCAGTCGGTGAAGTGGGCCCCGTGCGGCGTCTCGACGACACCGGTGACGAGCATCCGGCTCAGCAGCAGCCGCTGCACCGGGGTGTCGACGGTGAGGCCCGCGGTGTCCACGACCTGCTCCACGCTGAGGTAGGTGCGGTCGGCGGCCATCGCGAAGAGGTCGTCGAAGTAGGGGTCGGGGCCCAGGTAGGTCGCGTTGCCGTGCTGGTCGGCGCGGTTGAGGTGGACCAGCGCGACGTCGAGGCGCAGCGCCGGGACGGCGACGAACGTCTCGTGCTCCCCGGTGTCGGGATCGGCGTACGGCGAGTCGACGGTCGTGATCCACGGCTGGTTGACCAGCACGTCGGAGCCGAGCCCGGCCCGCATCGGCAGGAAGGGCAGCCGCTTCGAGGCGGCCTCGAGGCCGGTCTGGAACATGCCCTCGTCGAGCTCGAC
>JAOPXU010000419.1 GCA_025964985.1 Nocardioides sp. | reverse complement strand
GAGCGTGACGGGGACGCGCGGGGCGACCGGGCGGAGCAGCTCGTCGTCGGTGAGCCCGCTGACCTCGCGAGCGGTGTCGAGGACCAGGCCGGCGTCGGTGCCGTAGCGGCGCACGAGCCGGGGGGGCTGCTCGAGCGCGGCGAGCTCGGCGCGCGGGGCCGCCCCGAGCAGCGGCAGCGTCGCGGTCACGCACGGCCCGCCGAGGCCGACCGCGTCGAGGGCGTCCTCGGCCATCCGGCGGTAGGTCGTGAGCTTGCCGCCGACGATCGTGGTGACCCCGGTGGCGCTGGTGAGCACCGCGTGGTGGCGCGAGAGGTCGGCGGTCGAGCCGTCCTCGGCGTGCAGCAGCGGGCGCAGGCCGGCGTAGGCGCCGACGACGTCGTCTCGGTGCAGCGGCCGGTCGAAGGACGCGGCGACCACGTCGAGCAGGAACCCGATCTCGGACTCCGACGGCACCGGCACGTCGGGCACCTCGCCCTCGACGGGCTCGTCGGTGAGGCCGACGTAGAGGGTGCCGTCGGGCTGGGGGAGGACCATGACGAAGCGGTTGGTCGCGCCCGGCACCGGCGCGAAGACCGCGGCGGTCAGGCCGGGCAGGGTCTCGGCGCGCAGCACCAGGTGGGTGCCGCGGCTGGGGCGCAGGGTGACCTCGTCGACGAGGTCGCCGGCCCAGACGCCGGTGGCGTTGACGACGGCGCGGGCCCGCACCTCGTGGCTGGCGCCGGTGAGCTCGTCGCGCAGCCGCACCGAGGTGCCGGTGGCCGCGAGCACCCGGGCGCGGGTGCGCACGTGGGCACCGTGCTCGGCGGCGGTGCGCGCGATCGTGGTGACCAGGCGGGCGTCGTCCTCGAGCTGGCCGTCCCACGACAGCATCCCGCCGTCGAGCCCCGCCGGGCGCAGGCCCGGGGCGAGCTGCAGGATCTCGGTGCGGCTCAGCCGGCGCGGCGCGGGCAGGGTCTCGACCGAGGTGCCGGCGCCGCGGCGCAGGCCGTCACCGGCGTGCAGTCCGGCCCGGGTCATCGCCCGCTGGGCCTTGCTGGTCGTGGAGGTGAACGGGACGACGTAGGGCATCGCGCGGGTCAGGTGGGGCGCGGTGACCTCCATCAGGATCCCGCGCTCGGTGGCGCTCTCCATCGCGACGCCGACCTGGCCGTTGGCGAGGTAGCGCAGGCCGCCGTGGACGAGCTTGGACGACCAGCGCGAGGTGCCGAAGGCGAGGTCGTGGGCGTCGACGGCCAGCACCGTCAGGCCGCGGGTGACGGCGTCGAGCGCGACCCCGGCGCCGGTGACCCCGAGCCCGACCACGACGACGTCGACCTCGAGCGGCGCGCCGGCCAGGCCGGGGGTGATCCGGGTAGCGGTCCAGTCGGCGCTCACGGGGCGAGCGTCCGGTGCAGGACGAGCGCCAGCTCGGCGTCGAGGTCGGCCTCGCTGGCGCGGTCGTCGACCATCGTGTGCGCCGAGAGCACGAACCCGTGGGCGGCGAGCACCAGGGCCCGGGCGATGGCGGTGGGGTTGCCCTTGCGCACCTCGCCGGCGGCCTGTCCGGTGCGGATCGCCTCCTCGGCGATGGTCAGGATCAGCTCCTGGGAGCGGCCACGGCGCGCCAGCAGGTAGGGCAGGACCAGCTCGGGGTCGACCTCGACGATGCGCACGAACAGCTCGTTGGCGCGCAGTGCGCGGACGGTCGCGACCATCCGGTCGACGAGCCCGTCGGTGCCGGCGGTCGTGGCGACCACGGCCGTCCACTCGCGGGTCATCAGGTCGCCGAGGAGCGTCGGCATGTCGGCCCAGCTGCGGTAGATGGTCATCCGCGAGACGCCGGCGCGGCGGGCGACCTCGGTGAGCGTCGTGCGCCGCCAGCCGACGTCGAGGATGCAGGCCCGGGCGGCGTCGAGGTAGGCGTCCTGGGGACCGTCGAGCGATTCGTTGTGACGAAGTGACGTCATGTGTAACACTGTAACACGTGACCCACACCCTGCCGTCCGAGATGCACCCGCAGCGCTGGGGCGACCCGGCCCGGGCCGCCGCCCTGCCGGACGCCGCCCGCGGCCTGGTCGAGCTCGCGTTCGGCCCGCTCACCGAGCGCCCGGCCGTCGCCGACGTGGCGCTGCCCGCGTCCGGCCTCGACGACGTCCTCCTCGACGCGCTGCGCCACGCCCTCGGCGCCGAGCACGTCCGCACCGACGACGACAGCCGCCGGCTGCGCACCCGCGGCAAGTCGACGCCCGACCTGCTGCGCGCCCGCGCCGGCGACCTGGGCGAGGCGCCCGACGCCGTCGTCCGGCCCGGCACCCACGACGAGGTCGCCGCCGTCCTGGCCTGGGCGGCCGAGCACCACGTCGCCGTCGTCCCCTTCGGCGGCGGTACGTCGGTCACCGGCGGCCTCGCCGCACGCCGCGACGGCTACGCCGGGCTGGTCAGCCTCGACCTGGTCCGGATGAAGCGCCTGGTCGCCGTCGACCACGTCTCGATGACCGCGACCCTCGAGCCGGGCCTGCGCGGCCCCGAGGCCGAGGCGCTGCTCGCGGCCGAGGGCCTGACGCTCGGGCACTTCCCGCAGTCGTTCGAGTACGCCACGATCGGCGGCTTCGCCGCGACCCGCTCCAGCGGCCAGAGCAGCGCCGGCTACGGCCGCTTCGACGCGCTGGTCGTCGGGCTGCGGGTCGCGACGCCGCGCGGCGAGTGGGTGCTCGGCTCCTCGCCGGCCAACGCCGCCGGCCCCGACCTGCGCCAGCTCGTCCTCGGCTCCGAGGGCGCGTTCGGCGTCATCACCGAGGTCACCGTGCGGGTGCGCCGGGTCCCGGCCGTCAAGGTCTACGAGGGCTGGCGCTGGCCGTCGTTCGACGCCGGCGCCGACGCGATGCGCACCCTGGCCCAGGCCGGTCTGCTGCCCACCGTCATCCGGCTCAGCGACGACAACGAGACCGCGATCAACCTCGCCAAGCCCGACGCCATCGGCGCCGACAGCGCCCCCGGCTGCCTGATGATCACCGGCTACGAGGGCGACGCCGCCGCCGTCGAGGCCAAGCGGGTCGCGGTCACCGCGGCCCTCGAGGGCCTCGGCGGACGCTGCCTCGGCACCGAGCCCGGCGAGGCGTGGGCCCACGGCCGCTTCGACGCCCCCTACCTGCGCGATTCGATGCTCGACGTCGGCGTCCTCGTCGAGACCATGGAGACCGCGACCTGGTGGAGCAACCGCGCCCGGCTCTACGCCGACGTGAAGGCCGCCCTCGCCGCCTCGCTCGGCGACGGCGCGATGGTCCTGTGCCACGTCTCCCACGTCTACGAGACCGGTTGCTCCCTCTACTTCACCGTCGCCGCCAAGGCCGCGCCCGACACCCTCGAGCAGTGGCTGGCCGCCAAGGCCGCCGCGAGCGACGCGATCACCGCCGCCGGCGCGACCATCACCCACCACCACGCCGTCGGCACCGACCACAAGCCGTGGCTGAGCCGCGAGATCGGCGAGCTCGGCGCGTCCGTGCTCCGCGCGGTCAAGGCCGACCTCGACCCCACCGGCGTCCTCAACCCGGGGGTGCTGATCCCATGAGCACACCCCACGACGTTCTTCGTCTCCCCCGCTCCGCTCCTCCGTCGAACAACGCCGCGGGGACCCCGAGATGAGGAGCTTCAGCTTCCTGGTCAACCCCGCCTCCGGCGGCGGCGCGGCCCCCGGCGCCGTCGTACCGGTGGCGCGGCTGCTGCGCGACGCCGGCGCCGTCGTCGACGTCACCTACTCGCCGGGCCCCAAGGCGATGGCCGGGCTGGTCGACGCCGCGGTCGCGCGGGGCGACGTCGTGGTCTCGGTCGGGGGCGACGGCATGCTGTCGTCGCTGGCCGGCGCCGTCTCGCTCGCGGGCGGCACGCTGGCCGTGCTGCCGGCCGGGCGCGGCAACGACTTCGCCCGGATGCTCGGCCTGCCCGACGCCGACGCCGGACCCCAGGCGCAGGCCCGGATGCTCCTCGAGGGCGTCGAGCGGCGCGTCGACCTGGTCTCCTGGACGCCGCCCGGCGCGACGCCGCGGCGCGTGGCCGGCTCGGTCTACTGCGGCATCGACGCCCGCGCCGGCGAGATCGTCGACCGCGCCCACCGGCTGCCCAAGCAGCTGCAGTACCCCTACGCCGCCCTGCGCGCCATCGCCGGCTACCGGCCCGCCGACTTCCGCGTGGTCGTCGACGGCGAGGCCCGCGACTACGTCGGCGCCAACGTGGTCGTCGCCAACTCCGCCTACTACGGCAAGGGCATGAAGATCGCGCCCGACGCCACCGTCGACGACGGCCTGCTCGACGTCGTCGTCATCGAGGCCGCCCACAAGCTCGCCCTGATGCGCGCGCTGCCCCAGGTCTACGACGGCGGGCACGTCCACCTGCCACAGGTCACCGTGCTGCGCGGCAAGCGCATCGAGGTGGCCGCCGACGCCCGCGTGCCGGTGCCCGTCGGAGGCGACGGCGAGCCGCTCGGGGTGCTGCCCGGCCTGGCCGGCGAGCCGGCCGTGGTCGAGGTGCTGCCGGCCGCGCTGTCGGTGGTCGGCCTGCCTCCCGTCGGCTAGACCGCGTCGAAGGTCCAGGCCAGCAGGACGGTGTCGACGCCGGCCGTCACCTCGTGCGACGGCTCGTCGGTGAACCGGTAGGCGTCGCCCTCTTGGAGCGGCTCGGCCAGCGAGGAGCGCAGCAGCGCGCCCCGGGCGACGTAGACGTGGCTGAGCGCGCCCGCCGGCAGCGCCGCGACCTGGCCGTCGGCCACCCGCAGCACCTGCAGCCGCGCGCCGGGCAGCGGCTCGACCTCGTCACCGGCCACGACGTCGTAGGACGGCTCGGCGGGCGGCTCGTCGTCGGTCAACCAGACCTGGACGAACCGGGTCTGCGGCGCCACCGCGACCTCGCTGTGGTCGGTGCCCGAGCCGGTGCGCAGGACGGCCAGCGACCCGGCCTCGACGCGCGTGCTGCCCTCGGGGCCGGTGTGCTCGAGCGCGCCGGAGACGACGAAGGTGACGATGACCAGGTCGCTGTGCCGGTGGGTCTCGAACCCCTTGCCGACGGCGAGCAGGTGGTCGTCGTGGCACACCATCGGACCGAAGCGCAGGTTGTCGGGGTCGTAGGAGTCGCCGAACGCCAGCGAGTGCCGCGTGATGCGACCGGGCTCACGTCGGACGAAGCGGTCGGTTCCCCGGCGGATCTCGCTGCTCACGGGCATCATTGTGCCCGTGCCGCCACCGTCTGTTGACGGCGTACCCCGCCTGCCGCCGGGGTTCGTCCTGGGAGTCGCGACCGCGGCGCACCAGGTCGAGGGTGCCGTGGCCGAGGACGGCCGCGGTCCGAGCATCTGGGAGAAGTTCAGCCACCAGCCCGGCCGCATCGCCGACGGCACCACCGGCGACGTCGCCGCCGACCACTACCACCGCACCGCCGACGACGTCGCGCTCCTGCGCCGGCTCGGGGTGGGGTCCTACCGGTTCTCGGTGTCGTGGTCGCGGGTCCTGCCCAGCGGGCGGGGTCCGGTCAACGCCGCCGGCCTCGACTTCTACGACCGGCTCGTCGACGAGCTGCTCGCCGCCGGCATCGACCCGATGGTCACGCTCTACCACCACGACCTGCCCCAGGGCCTCGAGGACGACGGCGGCTGGATCAACCCCGCGACCGCCCACGCCTTCGGCGCCTACGCCGCCGTCGTCGGCGAGCGGCTGGCCGACCGGGTCAAGGCCTGGGTTCCGCTGAGCGAGCCCAACGTGGCGGCGTTCCTCGGCTACGGCCTCGGCAGCTCGGCGCCGGGCCACCGGCTCAACTTCGACGCCCTGCACGTCGGGCACCAGGTGCTGCTCGGCCACGGCCACGGCGTCGCGGCGCTGCGCGCGGCCGGGGCCCGCGAGGTCGGCTGCGCCAACAACCACGCGCCGATCTGGCCCGGCAGCGAGGACCCCGCCGACGTCGGCGCGGCCAAGCTCTTCGACGCGATCTGGAACGGCATGTTCCTCGAGCCGATGCTGCTCGGTCGCTACCCCGGCGACATCGCCCCGCTGATGGAGGACCTCGTCGCCCCCGGCGACATGGCGGTCATCCGCCAGCCCCTCGACTTCTACGGCGTCAACTACTACAGCCCGATCCGCATCGCCGCGGCCGCCGACGACGCGCCGCTGCCGTTCGAGGTCTTCGAGATGCTCGGCTACGACCGCACCGACCGGGGCTGGACCGTCGTCCCCGACGCGCTGCGCGAGTGGCTGATCACCTTCCGCGCGCGCTTCCGTGCCGCGCTGCCGCCGATCGTGGTGACCGAGTGCGGGGCGTCGTACGGCGTGGGGCCCGACGACGCGGGCGTCGTCGACGACCAGCAGCGCATCGACTACCTCGACGCCCACCTGCGCGCCGTCGCGACCGCGTGCGAGCGCGGGGTCGACGTGCGCGGCTTCTACGCGTGGTCGCTGCTCGACGGCTTCGAGTTCGCCGAGGGCCTGGCCCAGCGCTACGGCCTGGTCCACGTCGACTTCGAGACCCTCGAGCGCACGCCCAAGCGGTCCTTCGAGTGGTACGCCGGGCTGATCGGGGCCCAGACCCGCTCGGTCGGCTGAGCCCGCGTCAGCGGCGGCGCAGGACGTACATCGACTGCCCGTCGGTCTCGCGGCCGTAGGCGAACTCGTCGACGGCCAGGCCGGCGTCCCACAGCGTCGCCTCGAGGAACCGGCGGTCGTAGCGCACGCAGTGCAGGGCGCCGGACCACTCGAGCTTGAGGTAGTCGGTGGGGTTCTCGACGCAGTCGGGCACGTCCTCCTCGACGAACGCCGTCACCCAGGCGCGGCCCTGCGGCGCGAGGACCCGCGCGATCGTGGCGCCGTAGCCCGCGAGGTCGTGGGTGAGCATGTGGCTGAACACCGAGTAGGCGTAGAGCACGTCGACGCTCGCGTCGTCGGCGGGGATGTCGAACGACTGCGCACCGTCGGGGTTGTAGCGCGCGTTGTGGGCGTCGACCAGCGTGAAGCGCGTGTGCTCGTCGCTCAGGTTGTCCTTGGCCCAGTTGAGGAGCTCGGGCTGGATGTCGACACCGTGGTAGTCCTCGACGTGGCCGAGCAGGTGCTTGATGCCGATCGCCAGCCGGCCCGCGCCGCAACCCCAGTCGAGCACGCGCTTGCGGCGCCCGAGGCCCGCGCGCTGGCGCAGCACCTTGACGTCGCGCACTCCGGCCGCGACGAAGTCAGCGTCCTTCTTGAAGTGCTTGCCGCCCATCCGCAGCGAGTAGGGCGGCAGCGGGATGCTCGGGTCGGGCGTGATCGCTCGGTCGGCGGGGGCGTTCGTCACCCGCGGGAGTCTAGGTGCGCCTGCGCCGCGGCCAGGAGCGTGGCCGCGCGGGCGTCGAAGGAGTGCTCGGCGACGATCCGCTCGGCGAGGGCGCGGCGCTCGTCGGGTCCGGGCCAGGCGTCGTACGGCGGGACGGCGAGGCGGGCCAGGTCGTCGCCCGAGCGCCACGTCGGGACGGCGGCGCCGACGACGTCGTCGAGCCCGGCGACCCCGTCGGTCAGCAGCCGCCCGCCGACGGCCAGGACGTCGAAGACCCGGTTGGACACGAAGCCCTCGGCGGCCATGTCGGCGTGGTGGTCGTTGAGCACGACCGCGGCCGTCGCGTAGGCCGCAGGCAGGTCGGTGTTGGCGATCCGGTCGGCGGCCGCCTCGACGCCGTGCTCGGCCCACCCGGTGCCGACCACCCGCAGCGGTACGCCGGCCGCGAGCGCCGCCGTGACGACCGGGCGCGGGCCGCCACGTGCGTTGCCGACGAAGAGGGCCGGCCCGTCCTCGGCGGCCTCGCCGACGCCGGGACGGAAGCGGGTGGTGTCGGTGCACTGCAGCAGCGGGGTCACGCCGTGCCGCTGCGCCCAGGCCGTGCCGGCGGCGTACGCGACGTCGAAGCCGGCCAGCTCGTCGGGCGTCACGTCGTCGGGGTGGCTGATGACCCAGAGCAGGTTGACCGCGCCGGGCCGCGGCTCGACGCGCTCGAGACCGCGCAGCACGAGCACCACGTCGGTGCCCTCGCGGGTGGGGCGGTCGCGGGTCTCGGGGTGGTCGATCTCGACGGCCTGGCCGAGCCGCTCGAGCGCGTCGGCCAGCGAGCGGGCGAAGTGCCAGTCGCCCCACCGGCGTCCGACGGGCGCGGCGCCGGCGGCGATGTCGATCGACCAGCGCAGGCCGGTCGGGGCGGGCAGCCGAGCGCCGAGGTCGGAGTCCTCGTGGGCCGGGCCGGGCAGCCAGGTCGTGGTGGTCAGCACGCGCGCGCCGTCGGCGCTGGTGCGTCGCGCCTCCACTCCGGGGAAGCGCCCGGGCAGCTCGACGCCGTCGAGCCGGTCGAGCGAGGAGACCGGGTGGCCGAGCAGCGCGGGCGCGGCGATCGTGTGGTCGTCGTCGACCAGCACCGGCTGGACCGCGGCGACGCCGGGTCGCTCGAGCACGGTGAGCAGGGCCGGCAGCCACGGCCAGCGCGGGGGCGTGACGCCCTCGTCGACCTCGACCTCGACCTCGGGCGTGCCGGTCGGGGCGCCGTCGACGAGCACCCGGGGCAGGTCGGCCGCGACCGCGCGCAGCACCCGTCGGCCCGCGCCCTCGAGGTCCGTCAGGTCGACCACGGCCTCCGGGGCGGTCGCGCCGAGGTGGCGCACCCAGCGCACCAGCGAGCCCAGGTCGTCGGTGCCGAGCAGGACGACGACCGGTCCGCTGGTGGTCCGCTCGCGCGGCGGGGGGAGCAGCTCGGCCGGGTCGTGGTCGGCCAGCCAGTCCTCGAGCGGGCCGAGCTCGGCGAGCGGGTAGCTCGGGTGCGGGCTGCGGCGCGGCCGCTCGGGTCGCGAGAGGTAGAAGGACAGCGGGTCGGGGGCGTGCCGGCGCCACTTCTCGCCCGGGTAGAGCCAGGCCGGCTCGAAGAGCGGGTGGGGCGCCAGGTCCTTGTCGCTGCCGACCGCGACCCAGTGGGCGACCGCCTCGGCGCGCGAGGCGAACGACCGGCCGACCAGCCCGGCGTAGAAGTCCTCGTCGAGGAGCCGGCTCGCCAGCACCAGCGCTGCGGCGTCCTCCTGGCTCAGCACGGGCCCTACCGTAAGGGCATGCCCGAGGCCGCCTCCCCGGCGCGCGCAGACGAGCACGCCGTCGCGCGCGCGGTCGCCCGCGCCCTCGACGGGGCCCGGCTGCCCGCACTCGTGGTCAGCGACCTGCCGCTCGACCTCACCGGCCTCGACGCCACCCTCCTCGCCACCGGCGAGGCCAAGCCCGAGGGCCACTTCCGCACCGTGCTCCTCGCCGTCAACGACGCCGACGAGCTGCGGCGCGCGGTGCGCCGGCTGCCCGGGCTCGGCTGGGCGCGGACGGTCGCGGTCGTGGTCGCCGACAGCCACCGGGTGGTCCCGCTGCGCCCCGACCCGGCCTGGCCGCCGCTGGTCGCCGTGGAGGCGACCATCGAGCACACCCGGCTCGAGTTCGGCGACCGCCTCGAGGCCCGGCCGGTGCTCGCCGCGCTGGCCCGCGCCGCCACGGCGCCGGCCCCCGGCCGGTGGGACTCCCACG
>JAOPXU010000411.1 GCA_025964985.1 Nocardioides sp. | reverse complement strand
CTTGAGCGGTGGTCGGCTCGGTTCTGACGCGCCACGCCGCGCTTGACGCTTGCCAGGCCGCGACCCTGCCGCACCTCCGGCCCCCAGCCCACCCCGTCCCGATCCCCGCGCCTGTCCCCGGGGAGGGCTGATCCGGGTCGAGCCCTCGACCACGACTTCACCCCGGGACAGCAACCGCGGGGTCGACCGGGGTGGGGCGTCGGCGGAGGGGCGGCGGACGCCCCGCGCCGGCAAGCGCAAAGCGCGGCGTGGCGCGCACAGACCGAGGCGACCACAGCTCAAGTCAGGGCGCGACACGGCGTCGCCAGCTGCGGCGTGGGGCTCCGCCAACCCGCAGCCGACGCACCACCCCACCACCGACCCAGCCGGGCGCACGCCCCAAGCCGGCCGCAGGCGGCCAACGCGCCGAAGGCGCGCAGACCAACCGCACCCACGCAGCTAGAGCTGCGAGAGCACCTTGGTCATCTGGGAGGCCGCGTCGTCGGCGACCTTGTCCATGCCCTTCTTGGCCAGCGGGGTGGCGATCTTGGCGGGGCCCTTGAGCGTGTACTGGACGGTGTAGTGGACGCGGACCTCGTCGGGGAGGGGCTGCAGCTCGATGGTGTCGAGGAACTGGACGCGGCCGGCGTCGCCGCGGAGCTGGAGGCGGTGGGGGGCGTCGTGCTCGACGACGGTGTAGGTGATCTCCTTGTCGCGGCCCATAACCTTGGAGACGTTGCGGTAGACGGTGCCGACACCGCCGTCGCCCTCGACGCGCTCCGTGGACTGGGTGGGCGGGTCCCACTGCTCGGTGGTGGTGAAGTCGGAGAGGAAGGCCCACACCTTCTCGATGGGCTGGCTGGTGTAGACGCTGCGCTCGGTGGTCGGCATGGCGCCCGGTACCCGGGGGCTACCAGGTCTATGACGGGTCCTCCTCGCGGGCTTCCTCGACCTTCTTCTTGGCGCGGCCCATGCCGGGGACGTTGCCGAGGAGCTCGTTGAGCTCTCGGGAGGCGAGCAGGAGGTCGTGGAGGTCGGAGGCGACGCCGGACATGCCGGCCAGGGCAGGCAGGACCTCGCCGCGGGTGGCCTCCTCGAGGCCGGGCAGGTTGCGCACGGCGGCGACGAGGGACGCGACCTCGTCGGGGCCGACCTGGTCGCCGAGGCTCTCGAGGGAGGGGACGAGTCGGACGACGGGTGGCTCGACGAGGGTGACCATGGTGTCGAGGCGGGCGGCGGTGGCGCGCAGGCCGTCGACGACGTCGTCGGCCTCGGCGCGGGTGTGCTCGACGCGGGCGAGCAGCTCGCGGGCGTCGGCGAGCAGCCGTTCCACGCCGCCGACGAGGCGGACGAGGCGGGGGCCGAGCGCGGCGATCTCACGGGGGTCCAGGACCAGGGGCAGCCTCATGCTGTGACGGTGCCCACAGCCGGCGGGGTGCAGCCCACCCGTTGGAGTGCGGGTCTCAGCTGGTGGTGGTGCGGTACTTGCCCTGGAAGAACAGCAGCGGGGCCGGCTCGGTCTCGCTGTCGGCGAGGACGAGGTCGACGACGCGGCCGATGACGACGTAGTGGTCGCCGGACTCGTGGACGGCGTGGATGGTGCAGTCGACGTGGCCGAGGGCGCCGGGGAACGTCGGGGAGCCGGTGACCTCGGACGGCGTCCACTCGAGGTCGGCGAACTTGTCGGTGCCGCGGCTGGCCATGGTGTTGGACAGGTCGGCCTGGCCGTCGGCGAGGAAGTTGACGCAGAAGCGGCCGGCGCGCTGCATCAGCGGCCAGGCGCGCGAGGTCTTGGCCGGGATGAACAGCACGAGCGGGGGGTCGAGGGAGACGCTGGAGAACGACTGGCAGGTCATGCCGACCGGCTCGCCGCCGCTCATCGAGGTCACGACGGTGACGCCGGAGGCGAAGCGGCCCAGGACGTCGCGGAAGCGACGGGCGGCGGCGACGGCCTCGGGGTCGTCGGAGGCGATCGTCGTCGACTCCCCCGGGCGCCACTCGACGTCGGTGTCGAGGTCACCGAGCCACGAGGTGATCAGGTGGGGGCTCGGCCACGTCTCGCGGGCGTCGGCGTTCATCCCCTCGGGGATCTCCGGCATGTTGGACGACATCGCGCTCACGGTAGTGCTCCCTACTGTCCGCCACCGAAGTCGTGACCCCAGTACGAGACGGCCGTCGACTCGCGGGCGACCCAGCGGGCGTCCTCGACGGTGAGACCGTCGGTGCCGAACTCGAAGTCGAAACCGCCGGGTGACTTGACGTAGAACGACACCATCTCGTCGTTCATGTGGCGCCCGAGGGTGGCCGACAGCGGAGCCTTGTGCTTCTTGACGCGCTGCAGGGCACGGCCCACGTGGTCGAGCTGGTCGACCTAGAGCATGATGTGGACGCACTTGCTCTCGTTGGGCATCGGCAGGAACGCCAGCGAGTGGTGGCGCGGGTTGACGCCGAGGAAGCGCAGCCAGACCTTGGAGCCGGGCTCCTTGCCGACGAACTCGCCGGGCATGCTCATCGAGTCGCGCAGGCGGAAGCCGAGGACGTCGGAGTAGAAGTGCAGCGCCTCGACGTCGTCGAGCACCGGCAGGACGATGTGGCCCATGCCCTGGTCGCCGGTGACGAACGTGGCGGCGTAGGGCGTGACGAGGGGGTGCGACTCGTAGGTGATGCCGTGGAACAGCTCGAAGACGTTGTCCCACGGGTCGCGGAAGCGGACGAGCTCCTGGACGCGGCGCTCGTCGAGCTCCTCGCGGGTGCCCTCCTCGAACTCGACTCCGGCCTTCTGCAGGTGCTCGCGGGCGTCCTGCAGGGCGCGAGGGTCGGCGACCTCCCAGCCGACGCAGTCGAGCTGGTCGACGTCGGAGGGGAAGACCACGAGCCGGGCCGAGACCTGGTCGATGCGCCAGTACTGATGGTCGGGGTTGGGTCCGCGGCCGGTGCCGAGCCCGAGGACCTTGCCGGCGAACGTCGCCCAGGCGTCGAGGTCGGTGGAGGCCACACGGACGTAGCCCATGGACTTGATGTCGATGCTCACGCGCTCTTGCTCCGCTCGACGTGACGGGCCAGGAAGGCCGTGGTGACCTCGGCGAACTCCGACGCGGCCTCGATCTGTGCCCAGTGCCCACAATTCGGGAACACGTGCAGGGAGGCCTTCGGGATCAGCTTGAGGGCGACCAGGGCGCCGTCGAGCGGGTTGACCCGGTCCTCGCGACCCCAGGTGAGCAGCGTGTGCTTGCGCAGGCGGTGGGCCTCGCGCCACAGCATGCCGTCCTCGGCGGTCTCGGGGTTCCAGAAGCTCATGCCCATCGAGCGCATGGCCTCCTGGGCGCCGGGCGCCGTGGCGTCGGCGAAGCGCATCTCGACGAGCTCGTCGGTGACCAGCGACTGGTCGACGACCATCGTGGAGATGAAGGCCCGCAGCCGCTCACGGGTCGGGTCGGCGCCGAAGTCCATCAGCCGCTGCACGCCCTCGGTCGGGTCGGCGTGGAACAGGTTGAGGCTCAGCCCGCCGGGGCCCATCAGCACGAGCCGGCCGACACGGTCGGGGTGGGTGAGCGCCAGGCGCATGGCGGTGCCCCCGCCCAGGCTGTTGCCGAGCAGGTGCACCTTGTCGATGCCGAGCTCGTCGAGCAGCTGGACGACGTGGTCGGCGCTGTGGCGATAGAAGTTGCCCACGACCGGCGGCTTGTCGGAGCCGCCGAAGCCGGGCTGGTCGACCAGGAGGGTGCGGAACGACGAGGCGAAGTGCGGCAGCGACGGACCGAAGTTGGACCACGCACTCGCCCCGGGCCCGCCGCCGTGCAGCATGACCAGCGGCAGGCCGGCACCGACCTCGGTCGGCTCCCCGGCCTCGTAGTAGGTGAGGGTGAGGTCGCCGGCCTTGGCCGAGCGGCGTACGTCGTCCTGGTGGAGCGGTGTGGGGGTGGGGCTCACTCAGTACATCCCGGGGTCGATCTTGTGGCCGAACTCGTGGGCGCCGAACATCTGCAGGGCGCGCTCGGGGTCGTTGGCAGCGTGGACTCGGCCCGCGTGGGCGTCGCGCCAGGCGCGCTGCAGGTAGGTGCCGGTGGCCAGGGCGCGACCGCCGGAGGCCTCGAACAAGGCGTCGATGGCGTCGATGGCGCGCTGGCTGCCGAGCACCTGGTCGCGGCGGACCTTCAGGCGCGAGCGGAGCGGGATCTTCTCGCCCTTGGCGACGTAGGACTGCTCCTCGCGGATGTTGTTGACCAGCAGCGCCCAGGCGGCGTCGATCTCGGAGGACGCCTTGGCGATCCGGACGGCGGCGAACGGGTCGAGCGAGGCCTTCTCACCGAGGTAGGCGGCGCGCGAGCGCTTCTGCTGCATCTCGACGTGCTCGGCGTACGCACCCATCGCGAGGCCGATGATCGGCGTGGTGATGGTGCCGGTGAAGATCGAGTGGAACGGCAGCTTGTAGAGGTCGGAGGTGTTCTGCTCCTGGCCCGGACCGCGGCACTGACCCGTCTCACCCATGCTCAGCGTGAACGCCTCGGGGATGAACACGACGTCGACGACGATGTCGTTGGAGCCGGTGCCGGCCAGGCCGATCATGTGCCACACGTCGACGATCGTGTACTTGTCGCGGGGCACCATGAACGTCTTGAAGTCGACGACCTGGCCCTCGGCGTTGAACACGAGCCCGCCGAGCAGCACCCACGAGCAGTGGTCGCAGCCGGAGGAGAAGCTCCACTTTCCGGAGAGCTGGTAGCCGCCCTCCGCGACGGTCGCCTTGCCGGTCGGCGCGTAGGACGAGCTCAGCCGGGTGTTGGTGTCCTCACCCCACACCGCCTGCTGCGCCTCGTCGGAGAACAGCGCGACCTGCCACGGGTGCACGCCCACGACGCTGGACATCCAGCCCGTCGACCCGCACGCGCCGGCGATGTCGCGCACGGCGGTGTAGAAGTCGATCGGGTCGGACTCGTAGCCGTCGAAGCGCTTGGGCTGCAGCAGCTTGAAGAACCCGGTCTCCTCGAGCTCCTTGACGGAGGACTCGGGGACGACGCGGAGTCGCTCTGTCTCGTCCGCGCGCTCCCGCAGGCCGGGGAGCAGATCGCGAACGCCATCGAGAACGGCCTGGGACATGGTGGTGCCTCCTGTGCTGGGTCTCGGATAAGACTAGAACACGTTCTAGTCTGGGTCCAGCGCAAAGGGGTGAGCCGGGGTTTCGACTGGGTGAAGTGTGCGTGGCGGGGCCCGGCGGCCGGCGGGATGAATCCCCGGTTCACCCCCTCTCTGTCATGTTCGTGGGTTGCGGCCGGGGAGTGTTGGTCGGTGGTGGCCGAGGTTGAGCATGGCGATGGCGATGAGCGGTTGGGGGCTGTGGAAGCCGTAGGCGATGCGGGTGAGTAGTCGGATCTTGGTGTTGGTGGACTCGACCAGGGCGTTGGACAGGCCGTGGGTGAGGGTTGCTTCGATGCGTTCGGCTACGGCGTTGATGCGGCCGGCGAGGTGGGCGAATTCCTCGATCGGGCTTGATGTTGCTTCCGCGATCCAGGCGTGCAGGGCGGTGATGCCGTCGTGGCCGCGGATCTTCAGCAGCAGCCGGAGTCCTTCCTTGAGGCGGTAGGCCTCCCACAGCATCGGGTGGGTCGCTGCGATCCAGTCCAGGCGTAGTCGCTGGGGGGTGGTGAGGTTCTCGGGGTTCTTGACCAGGGCGTACTTGGCTCGGGCCAGCTCGCGGGCTGTGCCGGTGGAGTCGCGTCGTTGGCGGCCTTGTTCGGTGCCGTTCTTACGGGTCGCGCCGGTTGCGCGTGCGGCACGCCAGGCGCGGGCGCGGACCACGGCGAGTGCCTGGTTGGCCCATTGGACCAAGTGGAACGTGTCGGCGCACTGGACCGCGTCGGGGCAGCGTTCGGTCACGACGGTGTGGATCCAGGTGGCCTGGTCGGCCGAGACGTGAGTGATCAGGGCGGATCGTTGCGGGTTGAGGTCGTCGAAGAACCGTCGCAGGGTGGCGCGGTCGCGGCCGGGTTCGGCCCACACGAGTCGTCCGGTGTCGTGGTCGACCACCACGGTCAGGTACAGCTGGCCGCGGCGGTAGGAGATCTCATCGATCCCGATGCGGCGTAGCCCGTCGAGCCCGTCGCGGCCCGCGGCCCGCTCGGCGCCCACGAGCCGGGCGTGGACGCGAGTGATAGCTGTACCGACGCTGCGCCAGCTGATCCGCATCAGCTCGCTGACCGCGGACTTCGACGTCTTCACCGCCAGCCAGGCGACCTGTTGGTCGAAAGTGTGAGTGTGTCCGGCACCGTGGGCGGCCCACGGCACGTGGGCCACGGTGACCCCGTGCACGCGACAGCTGACCCTGGGTGCGGCTGCCTCGAGGAACGTCATGGTCGTGCCGTGATCCAGCCCGCGCCACCGCCGTCGTCCACCGCCGGCGTCGTATCCCGGGCAACGCCGCTGACACAGCCCGCACCGCGAGGACTGCTTGACCAACGGCCGCACATCGATGACCAGGTGGCTGTCGACCAAGCGTGCATTCTCGATCGCGGTGCCCTCAAGACCCTCCAGGGCACGGAATAGGCTGATCAACGACACGTCGTTCTCCTCGGCTGGAACTGTTTCTAGACAGCTCAGAACCTAAGAAGAGAACGACGTGTCGCCATGCCCGCCCCGCCGACCGACCCACGAATCCAGCAGGAGCGCCGGT
>JAOPXU010000404.1 GCA_025964985.1 Nocardioides sp. | reverse complement strand
GCCGATCTGCGTCGACGGCCCGCGCCAGGCGTTCCAGATGCGTCGCCGCCTGGTCGAGGCGCGCCGCGGCGCCTGGGACGACGCTGCCGGGTGGACGCCGGTCTGGGTGGCGTTCGGCGAGAGCTGGTGCTCCGGCCCCGACCCGCTGCCGTGGTCGGCGCACGCGACGCTGTGGGCCAAGCTCGCCGAGCACGGCGCCCACGTGCGTTACCGCAAGTGCCTGGGCGGTGTCCCGCCGCTCGTCTCGCAGCCGGAAGCCTCGCCCGACGTCGCCTGAGCGCCGTGTCGGGTCGACTAGCCTCCCGCCATGTCCCGCCCCGCACGGCCCGGCGCCCGCGACCTGATCGCCCTGGTCCTCGACGACGGGTCCTGGACGTCGTGGGACGTGCCGCCCGACCGCAGCAGCACCCCCGTCTCCGACGACTACGCCGCCGAGCTGGCCGCCGCGGCCGAGAAGTCCGGCGTCGACGAGTCGGTGCTCACCGGCGAGGCCTCGCTGCGGGGCCGGCGGATCGCGGTGATCGTCGGGGAGTTCGCGTTCCTGGCCGGGTCGATCGGTCGCGCCAGCGCCGACCGCATCGTGGCCGCGGTGGAGCGCGCGACGGCAGCCGGCCTGCCGCTGGTCGCGGCGCCGGTCAGCGGCGGCACCCGCATGCAGGAGGGCACGCCCGCGTTCGTGCAGATGGTGCGGATCTCGCAGGCCGTCGCGGCCCACAAGGCGGCCGGCCTGCCCTACCTCGTCTACCTGCGCCACCCCACCACCGGCGGCGTGATGGCCTCGTGGGGATCGCTCGGCCACGTGACGGTCGCCGAGCCGGGCGCACTCGTCGGGTTCCTGGGGCCGCGCGTCTACTCCGCGCTCTACGGCAAGGAGTTCCCCGATGGCGTGCAGACCTCCGAGAACCTCTACGCCCGCGGCATCATCGACGCCGTCCTCGACCTCGAGGACATCCCCGAAATCCTCGACCGCGCGCTCTCGGTGCTGATGGCGCCGCGCTCCGGCGTCGCGGCCGTGCCGGAGCCGGTCGACCAGCCCGTGCCTGACGTCGACACCTGGGACGCCGTCCTGCGGTCGCGGCGGCCCGACCGGCCCGGCGTACGACGGCTGCTGAAGTACGCCGCCGCCGACGTCGTACCCCTCAACGGCACCGGCCAGGGCGAGCAGGACCCCGGTCTGCTCATCGCCCTGGCGCGGTTCGGCCAGGCGCCGTGCGTCTTTCTCGGCCAGGACCGGCGCGGCCAGACCGCCGACCACCCGATGGGTCCGCAGGCGCTGCGCGAGGCCCGGCGCGGCTTCCGGCTGGCCTCCGAGCTGGGACTGCCCCTGGTGACCGTCATCGACACCCAGGGTGCCGCGCTCTCGCCCGAGGCCGAGAACGGCGGGCTGGCCGGTGAGATCGCCCGCTGCCTGGCCGAGCTCGTCTCGCTGCCCGCGCCGACGCTGTGCCTGATGCTCGGCGAGGGCAACGGCGGCGGCGCGCTCGCCTTCCTGCCGGCCGACCGGGTGATCGCCGCCCAGCACGCCTGGCTCTCGCCCCTGCCGCCCGAGGGCGCCTCGGCCATCGTCCACCGCGACCTCGACCACGCCCCCGAGATGGCCCGGGCCCAACAGGTCCGCGCCCTCGACCTGCACCGCCTCGGCGTCGTCGACCGCATCGTCACCGAGCGCCCCGACGCCGCCGACGAGCCCGAGGCGTTCTGCCAGCGCGTCGGCGCCGTCCTCGAGCACGAGCTCTCCACCCTGCTCCGCACCGGCGCCGGCTCCCCCGCCGACCGGGCCCGGCGCTACACCTGAGCGTCGCGCCGGTCCGCTTGTAACTCACCGTTCGGCCCGCTCACCCGCCCGTAGACCGGTGGGGTAGCGGCGCGAACGGTGAGTTACAAGCAGCGGCGCGACAGAAACTAGAACTCGTTCTAGTCTGACCGGATGAGCGCCCCCGGCACCCCCACCGCCCGCACGTACGTCGTCTCCGGGGCGGCGAGCGGCATCGGCGCGGCGACCACCGCGCTGCTGCGCGAGCAGGGGCACCGGGTCATCACCGTCGACCTGCGCAATGCCGACGTGGTGGCCGACCTGGCGACGTCGGAGGGCCGGGCAGCGGCCGTGGCGGGCGTGCAGGCGGTGGCGGACGTCGTGCACGGCGTCGTCCCGGCGGCCGGGATCGCGGGGATCACCGGCGTCGACCCGGCGCTGCTGATGTCGGTCAACTTCTTCGGGGCGGTCGAGCTCGTGCGCGGCCTGCGTCCGCAGCTCGCGGCGGCGGGCAGTGCGTCGGTGGTGCTGCTCGCGTCCAACTCGATCACCGGCATGCCCGGCTGGACCGTCGGCCCCGCGGCGGCCTGCCTGCGCGAGGACGAGGACGAGGCCCGGGCGCTCGCCGCGGCCACCGAGGCCGTGATGGTCTACCCCGCCAGCAAGGCGGCGCTGGCCTGGTGGGCGCGGCGCGAAGGTGTGAAGCCCGAGTGGATCGGCGCGGGCATCCGCCTCAACTCGATCGCCCCCGGCAAGGTCGCCACGGCGATGACCGAGCGGATCTCCGCCGACCCGGTGTTCGGTCCGCTGCAGGCCGACTACCCGACGGCGATCGGTCGCGACGGCCGCGCCGACGAGATCGCGGCACCGATCGCGTTCCTGCTCTCCGACGCCGCCTCGCTGATGGTCGGCACCTGCCTCTACGTCGACGGCGGAACCGACGCGATCCTGCACCCCATCTCGCCCGAGGGCTGGGCGGTCGGCCCCGTCGAGGTCTAGCGGTCAGCCGATCGAGGGCGAGCTGCTGCTGAGCTCGCTGATGCACGCGAACGTCGCCGTGCCGATGCCCTCGAGCAGCACGCCGGCCGCCTCGGTGTCCTGCGACGCGGCGTCGTACTCGAGGTCCTCGGTCAGCACCCCGGTCTCCACCAGCCGGTCGACGCCGACGGTCTCGACGAAGCTGCGCGCGAAGCAGTCGGCGGCCGCCGGGTCGGCGGTGCCGTCCTGGGTGAATGCCGCCGCGAGGGCCTGCACGGCCCGGGCCTCGCGGTCGCCCTCGGCGACCGGCTCCACCGGGCTGGACGTCGACGCCGCGACCGGACTGTCGTCGGCCGAGCCGCCACCGTCGTCACCCGCCAGCAGCACCGCCGCCACGATCGCACCGACGACGAGCAGGACGACCACCACGCCGGCCGCGATCCACGCCCCCCGACCGGTGCTCGACGACTCGGACTGGTGGTAGTTGGCCGTCGGCATGGTCGAGAACTGCGGCGTCGAGGGCGTCGGCTGCCGGAAGATCGGCGCGGGCGGCGCCTGCGGCACCGGCGTCGGAGTGGGGGTCGGCGTGGGCGTGACCGCGGGCACGGCCCACCCAGGGGCCGCGGGCTGCGCCGCCCACCCGGGCGTCGGGTCGTCCGGCAGCCGTACGACGGCCCGCAGGTCGTCGCGCATGGCCGACGCCGACGGGTAGCGGTCGCCGGGGTCCTTGGCCATCGCGGTGCGCAGCACCCGGTTGATCTCGTGGGCCAGCGGGCCGGACGCCGGCAGCTGCGGCGCCGGCTGCTCGACGTGCGCCATCATCACCTGGTAGTCGGTGCCGCCGGCGTACGGCGGGGTGCCGCTCAGCGCCGCCCAGAGCAGGCAGCCCAGCGAGTACAGGTCGGAGGGGGCGCCGGCCTTGCGGCCCAGGTGGAGCTCGGGGGCCATGTAGGACGGGGTGCCGACCGTGCCGCCGGCCTGCGTCAGGCCGGACTCGACGCCGAGCTGGCGGGCGATGCCGAAGTCGCCGAGGAACGCCTGGAGCTGGCTGTCGCGGTTGCGCAGCAGCACGTTGGCCGGCTTGATGTCGCGGTGCACGAGCCCGGCCGCGTGGGCGTCGGCGAGCCCGTCGGCGACCTGGGAGATGAGGTTGACCGCGATCCGCGCCGGCGGCGGCCCGTGCCGCGACAACATCTGGCCGAGGTCGCCGTCGGGCATCAGCTGCGAGGCGATGTAGAGGCGTCCGTCAGCCTCGCCGAAGGAGTAGACCTGCACCACGTGCGGGGAGTCGAGCGAGGCCTGCGCCTGCGCCTCGCGCGTGAACCGCTCGCGGAACTCCGGGTTGTCGCCGATGTGGGGCGAGATGACCTTGAGCGCCACCTGCCGGTTGAGATGGGTGTCGAGCGCCTGGAAGACGATGCCCATGCCGCCGACGCCGAGCCGGTTGCCGATCCGGAACGGACCCAGCTCCGCCCCGGGCTCCGGGTCCGCTCCACCGCCGCTCATCGACACGGACCCTATCCACCCCGTCACCGTCCCGGCACTCCCCGAACGACGGGGGTGTGCCGGGCCGGTGGGCGGGTCGGTCTCAGAACAGCAGCGCGGAGGCGGGGTCCTCGAGGATGCCGGCGACGTCGGCCAGGAAGCGCGAGCCCTTCTCGCCGTCGATGTGGCGGTGGTCAAAGGACAGCGCGAGCGTGGTGACGTGGCGTACGACGATCTCGTCGTCGACCACCCACGGCTGCTTCTTGATGGCGCCGAAGCAGAGGATCGCCGACTCGCCGGGGTTGATGATCGGGGTGCCGGCGTCGACGCCGAAGACCCCGACGTTGGTGATCGTGAACGTGCCGCCCGACATCTCGGCCGGCTGGGTGCGGCCCTCGCGCGCGGTGGCGGTGAGGGCGGCCAGCGCCTGGGCGAGCTCGACCAGCGACAGCTGGTCGGCGTCCTTGACGTTGGGCACGACGAGGCCCCGCGGCGTCGCGGCGGCGATGCCGAGGTTGACGTAGTGCTTGAGGACGACCTCCTGCGCGGCGTCGTCCCACCACGAGTTGATCTCCGGCGTACGCCGAACCGCGAGCAGGACGGCCTTGGCCAGCACCAGCAGGGGGCTGACCTTGACGTCGCGCAGCTCGCGGCGCTTCTTGAGCCGCTCGACGAGCTCGACCGTGGCGGTCGCGTCAAAGGTGAGCCACTCGGTGACGTGGGGCGCGGTGAACGCGGAGCCGACCATGGCCCCGGCCATCATCTTGCGCACGCCCTTGATCGGCTCGCGGGTCTCGCGGCCACCCTTCGAGTCGAAGTCCATGCTGAGCTCGGACCGGTAGGCCGGGTCCGCGTCGGACGCATGGTTGCGCGCGTCGAGCACGTCGGCGCGCGTGACGGTGCCGTTGGCGCCCGACGGCGTCAGCGACCGCAGGTCGACTCCGAGGTCCTTGGCGAGCTTGCGCACGGGCGGCTTGGCCAGCACGCGCACCTCGCCGGGCGCCGCGGGCTGCTCGGCGCGCACGTCGTGGGCGGGTACGGCGGGCTCGTCGGACTCGACGACGGGGTCGCTCTGGGCGCCGCCCGGGGCGAACGCGCCCTGGAGCTGCATCTGGGTGGCCGCGGCCGACTCGCTCTTCGGCGAGGCGGAGCCCTTGCGGGGACGGCGGATCGGGCCGCGGTCGGCCTTGTTGCGACCGACCAGGCTCTCGCCCTCGCCGCCACCGCTGGCAGCAGGGTTGGAGAGGTCGATCTGCATCTCCTGCTCGGGCGTCGGGGTGGCGTGGCTGGCGCCGACCGCGGCGGTCTCGTCGGCACCGACGCGGATGATCGGGGTGCCGACCTCGACCATCTCGCCCTCGGCCACCAGCAGGGCCGTGACCTCGCCGGCGTACGGCGACGGCAGCTCGACCAGCGACTTGGCGGTCTCGATCTCGACGACGATGTCGTTGATGGCGATGACGTCGCCGACCTTGACCTTCCAGGCGACGATCTCGGCCTCGGTGAGGCCCTCGCCGACGTCGGGCAGGAGGTACTCGGGCATCAGAACTCCAGACTGCGGTCGACGGCGTCGAGGACCCGGTCGAGGTCGGGGAGGAAGTCCTCCTCGATCCGCGACGCCGGGTAGGGGGTGTCGAAGCCGCCGACACGGAGCACGGGGGCCTCGAGGGAGTAGAAGCACTCCTCGGTGATGCGCGCCGACAGCTCGGCGCCCATGCCCAGGTTGACGTGGGCCTCGTGGACGACGATCGCGCGGCTGGTGCGGCGCACCGACTCGAGCACCGGCGCCATGTCGAGCGGCGAGAGGGTGCGCAGGTCGATGACCTCGAGCGAGCGGCCCTCGGTCGCGGCGGCCTCGGCGGCCTTCATGGCGGTCTTGACCGTCGGGCCGTAGGCCAGCAGCGTGATGTCGGTGCCCTGGCGCACGACGCGCGAGCTGAAGAGCGGCTCGGGCGTCGCGGCGTCGTCGAGCTCGGCCTTGTCGGCGTGGTACTGCCGCTTGGGCTCGAGGAAGATCACCGGGTCGTTGCAGGCGATGGCCTGCTGGATCATCCAGTAGCCGTCGACGGGGTTGGAGCAGGCGACGACCTTGAGGCCGGGCGTGTGGGCGAACTGCGCCTCGGGCGACTCGCTGTGGTGCTCGACCGCGCCGATGCCGCCGCCGAACGGGATGCGGATGACCATCGGCATCTTGACCCGGCCCTTGGACCGGTAGTGGATCTTGGCGACCTGGCAGACGATCTGGTCGTAGGCGGGGTAGACGAAGCCGTCGAACTGGATCTCGACGACGGGCCGGTAGCCGCGCATCGCCATGCCGACCGCGGTGCCGACGATGCCCGACTCGGCCAGCGGCGAGTCGATGACGCGGTCCTCGCCGAAGTCCTTCTGCAGGCCGTCGGTGATGCGGAAGACACCGCCGAGCTTGCCGACGTCCTCGCCCATGAGCAGGACCTTGGGGTCGTCCTCCATCGCCTTGCGCAGGCCCATGTTGAGACCCTTGGCGAGGGTGATCTTGTGGGTGCTCATCGGGCCGCTCCCTCGAACGACGCGTGGTAGGCCGCGAAGCCCTCGCGCTGGACGCGGAGCTCCTCGGTCTCGTCGGCGTAGACGTGCTCGAACATCGCGCCCGGCAGCGGGTCGGGCAGCGCCTTGCAGCCCTCGCGCAGGGTGTGGCCCAGCTCGTCGGCCTCGCCCTGGATCTCGGCGAGGAACGCGTCGTCGACCAGGCCGTTGCGGCGCAGGTAGACCTCGACGCGGGCGATGGGGTCCTTGAGCTTCCAGCTCTCGACGTCGTCGGAGAGGCGGTAGCGCGTGGGGTCGTCGGTGGTCGTGTGGGCGCCCATCCGGTAGGTGTAGGCCTCCACGAACGTCGGGCCCTGCCCGTCGCGGGCGCGCTGCAGCGCGGCCTGCGTGACGGCGTACGTCGCCAGCACGTCGTTGCCGTCGACCCTCACGCCCGGGAAGCCGAAGCCCAGCGCGCGCTGGTAGAGCGGGATGCGGCTCTGGCGCTCGATCGGCTCGGAGATCGCCCACTGGTTGTTCTGGCAGAAGAACACGACCGGGGCGTTGTAGGAGGAGGCGAAGATGAACGCCTCGTTGACGTCGCCCTGGCTGCTCGCGCCGTCACCGAAGTGGGCGACGACGGCCGTGTCGCGCTCGGCGTCGCCGGTGCCGACGTCGCCGTCGCGCTGGACGCCCATGGCGTAGCCGGTGGCGTGCAGGCACTGGGCGCCGATGACGATCGTGTAGAGCGCGAAGTTGAACTCGTCGGGGTCCCAGTCGCCGTGGTCGACGCCGCGGAAGAGACCCAGCTGCTTGAGCGGGTCGACGCCGCGGCAGTAGGCCACGCCGTGCTCGCGGTAGGTCGGGAAGACGTAGTCCTGCTTGCGCAGCGCGCGGCCGCAGCCGATCTGGGCGGCCTCCTGGCCGAGGAGCTGGGCCCAGATGCCGAGCTCGCCGTGGCGCTGCAGGGCGGTGGCCTCGGTGTCGATGCGCCGGGTCAGCACCATGTCGCGGTAGAAGCCGCGCAGCTGCTCGGCGGAGAAGTCGAGGTCGAACTCCGGGTGGTGCACCCGCTCGCCCTCGGGCGTGAGGAGCTGGACGAGCTCGGGGCCGCCGTCGCTCTGGCTGGGTCCGAAGACCTCGACCAGGTCGGGACCGAAGGCACTGTCGGTCGGTCCTGCGGGGCTGGCGGGGGGCGGTGCGTTCATCTGGCGGCTCCTTGTCGTCGCCCGGGCTGCGGGGTCTCCGCTGCGGGTGGCTCGGGCCCTCGGTGCCGCGGGGATCCGCAGGGGTGGCGCGGCTGTGACCCAGGGCACATCGGGATGTCGGTCAACTTACCGCCGGGGACGCCGACGTCGCCAACCGAGCCCTACCCTGGCGCCATGACAGACAAGAAGACCGCGAAGAACCGGTCCGCGAGCACGACCGTCGCCGCGCCCCCGTCCGCCGTCTTCGCGATCCTGGCCGACCCGCGCCAGCACCCGCGCATCGACGGCTCCGGCACCGTCAAGGGCTCCGTCTCCGGGCCCGAGCGCCTCGAGCTCGGCTCCGAGTTCGGCATGACGATGAAGCAAGGGGCGCCGTACAAGATCAAGAACCGCGTCGTCGAGCACGAGCCCGACCGCCTCATCGCGTGGCGCCACATGGGCCAGCACCGCTGGCGCTACGAGCTCACGCCCACCGCCGACGGCGGCAGCCACGTCACCGAGACCTGGGACCTGTCACGCTATCCCGGTCCCGCCCGCGCCGTGCTGAGCGCGATGTTCGGCACGAAGACCCAGAGCGCCATCGAGGGCACCCTGGTCAAGCTCAAGGCCGCCGCCGAGTCCGACGCCGCCACCCCGTGACCTCCCCCGCCCGGATGGCCCTTCCCATCGGCCACGGTGGGACGGTCGGGGCATGAAGAGTGCTGGTGGACTGGTCGGGTTGCTCGTCTTCGCGTGGCTGGTCATCGGCGTGCTCGCCGCCGGCCAGCGCGGCTACTTCGGCGACGATCGCAAGGTCTCCTGCAAGACGTTCTCCGACACCGCCCTCACCATCGCCGCCGGTCCGCTCAACTACGTCGGCGTGAACCCGAAGGTGACGTGCCGGGTGCCGCAGCCGTCCAAGTAGGTCGGCGCTCACGGGCTCGGGGTCGGTGCCAACTCCACCCACGTCGGTCGAGGAGGTCGCGCTAGCGACCGTCACGAGACCACTCACACCGCGCCGGGGTCGGGTGGCCGCGCGCCTATCAGGCCGCGTCTCGGCGTCCAGGACGCCTTCGGCGCCGCTTCGCGGTCGCTTCGCGATCCTTGACCCCGAGCCTCGTGCGGCCTGATGGGCGGCGCTCAACGGCGGACGCCGCCTCGTTCCTCGGCGCGCCGCCGTCGGTGCGCGGCCACCCTCACCTCACACGGGGTTGCACCCCACGTCGGTCGAGGAGCTTCCGCTAGGAAGCGTCACGAGACCACTCCACATCGATGCCATCCACCACTGGATCATGTGTTCGAATCGATGTAGAATGAAGCATGGCCACTCGGACCCGCTCCAGCAGCGACCCGCTGCTCGCGAGCGTCCGCGGTCTGCGGGATGACGAGGCCCGCATCCAGGTCGCCGTCCTGACGGCTGTGCTCGACTGGGCCGCCGCCCACCCGGCCTCGGACACCGACGTCGTCGAGCTCCTCGACGACACCGAGGAGCCGGCACTGCACCTGGCTGGCCCGGGGGCGCCGATGGTCGGGGAGTACTCCGCGCTGGACCTGGCCCACTCACTCGGCATGTCCACCGACGCCGGTCTCGCCTACCTGCGTCGGGCCCTCGAGCTCCGCCACCGGTTGCCCCGCCTTTACGCACGCGTCGTGCGCCTCGAGGTGCCGGTGTGGAAGGCGTTCCGCGTCGCCGACCAGACGACGTCACTACCGATGGATGGCGCGCTGTTCGTCGACGCGAAGATCGCGCCGTTCCTGCACACCTGCTCGTGGGCGCAGGTCGACCGCACCGTCGACGCCGCCCGAGCCGCGTTCGACCCCGCCGAGGCCGAACGCCTCCGCGTCCAGGCCGCCGAGCACCGGCACGCCACCGTCTGGCTCAACGCGGCCACCACCACCGGCACCGTCGAGGTCACCGCCACCCTTGACGCCGCTGACGCCCTGGACCTCGAGCAGGCGCTGCGCGACGGAGCCCAGACGCTCGCCGACCTCGGCTCGGCCGAGTCCCTCGACGTCCGCCGCTCCCAGGCGCTTGGCGAGATGGCCCGCGGCCAGGCCAGCCTCGACCTGGGTCGTGGCGTCACCATCTACGCCCACCTCGACGCCGGTGACGTCGGACTGCTGGAGAACACCCAAACCCCCGTCCTTGTCCAGCAGGTCAAGGGCTGGTGCGAAGCCGCCGGCACCAAGGTGACCATCAAGCCCGTCATCGACCTCGCGACGAACCCGTCGACCGATGCGTACCGGCCCTCCGACACGATTCGCGAGCACGTCGTCCTGCGCGACCGGACCTGCGTCTTCCCTGACTGCCGACGCCGCAAGGTCGACCTCGACCACATCGTCCCGTTCGATGTAGGCGGCGCCACCTCCGCGGACAACCTCGCGATGCTGTGCCGACGCCACCACCGCGCCAAGACCCACAGCCGGTGGCGATACGAGAGCCCCGAGCCGGGCATCTACCACTGGACCAGCCCCACCGCCGCCACCACCACCGTCGACCGGCGCCGACGACCCTGACCGCCCCGCACCCCGCCACCGGCGGGGCTGTCGGCGTGCCTAGTGCAGCTCCCCCAGGTCCTCGTGGGCCTCGTGCGAGACGGGCTCGACCTGGAAGGTCGCGTGGCGGACGTCGAAGTGCTCCGCCACGCACTCGCACAGCTCGTCGAGGATCGCGCCGACACCGCGGGCGGCGAGGGCATCGTCGGTGACGGTCACGTGTGCCGACAGGCTGGGCATGCCGCTGGTGATGGTCCAGGCGTGCAGGTCGTGGAGGTCGACGACGCCGTCGACGTGGCGCAGGTGGTGCTCGACGTCGTCGAGGTCGAGTCCGGTCGGGGCGATCTCGAGCAGGACGACGGCGGCGTCGCGGAGCAGCAGGGTCGCGCGCGGCAGGATCATCACGGCGATCACCAGGGAGGCGGCGGGGTCGGCGCGCTGCCAGCCGGTGGTGAGGATGACGACGCCGGCGGCGACGGCGAGCACGGAGCCGAGGAGGTCGGCGAAGACCTCGTTGGCGGCGCCCCGCAGGTTGAGCGAGGCGGTGTCGCCGCGGTGCAGGATGGCGAGCGAGACGCCGTTGGCGAGCAGGCCGAAGGCGGCGAACAGGATCATCGGGCCGGCGTCGACGTCGCTCGGGTCGGCCAGGCGGGAGATCCCGGCGTAGGCGAGGTAGCCGCAGACCGCGAGCAGCACGACGGCGTTGACCAGGGCGGCGAGCACCTCGGCGCGGTGGTAGCCGAAGGTCGAGCGGCGACCGCCCGGCAGCGAGGCGACGTACGACGCCCCCAGGGCGAGCACGACGGCCCCCGCGTCGGTGGCCATGTGGCCGGCGTCGGCCAGCAGCGCCAGCGACCCGGTCAGGACCGCGCCGACGACCTCGACCACGAGCACCGAGGCCGTGACGGCCAGCACCCAGCGCAGCCGCCGGCGGTCGGCCGCCCGCGACGCCCCGTGACCGTGCCCGTGCCCGTGGCCCACGTCAGCCGCGACCGTGCGGCTCCAGCCACACTGACGGGTCGGGGCCGGCGGGGACGATCCCGGTCGGGTTGATGTCGCGGTGGACGACGTAGTAGTGCGCCTTGATCTGCTCGAAGTCGATCGTCTCGCCGAAGCCGGGCGTCTGGAACAGGTCGCGCGCGTAGCCCCACAGCGCCGGCATCTCCGTGAGCTTCTGCCGGTTGCACTTGAAGTGGCCGTGGTAGACCGCGTCGAACCGCGCCAGGGTCGTGAACAGCCGGACGTCGGCCTCGGTGATCGCGTCGCCCATCAGGTAGCGCTGGCCGGTCAGCCGCTCCTCGAGCCAGTCGAGCGCCACCCAGAGCCGGTCGTAGGCCTCGTCGTAGGACTCCTGGTCCCCGGCGAAGCCGCAGCGGTAGACGCCGTTGTTGACCTCGGTGAAGACCCGCTTGTTGACCGCGCCCATCTCCTCGCGCAGGTGGGCGGGCCACAGGTCGGGGGCGTCGGCGCGGTGGTGCTCGGTCCACTCGTGGAACAGGTCGTGGGTGATCCACGGGAAGTCGTTGGTGACGAGCTTGCCCGTCGACTTCTCGACGATCGCCGGGACGGTGATGCCGCGCGGGTAGTCGGGGAAGCGGCGGAAGTAGGCCTCCTGCAGCCGCTCCATCCCCAGCACCGGGTCGCGACCGTCGGGGTCGAGGTCGAAGGTCCAGGACCGCTCGTCGTGGGTCGGGCCGCACAGACCCAGCGAGAGGACGTCCTCGAGACCGAGCAGGTTGCGCACGATGACCGCGCGGTTGGCCCACGGGCAGGCCAGGGCGGCGACCAGGCGGTAGCGGCCCGGCTCGACCGGCCACAGCTCGCCCTCGACCGGGCCGTGCTCGGGCCGGCGCCCGTCGCGGGTGATCCGGTCGGGCACGTAGTTCATGTCGCGGTCGAAACCGCCGGCCTCCACGTAGGACTGCTGGTCGTCGCTCACGAGCCCAGGCTACGGAGCGGCCCTCACTCGTCGGCGGTGACCAGCCAGTCGCCGTCCTCCTTGACCAGGTCGAGGGTGCCCTCGTTGGTCTCCTCGAGGTCGTCGCTGTCGAAGGCCTCCTTGAACCCGTCCTCGTCGTCACCGGTGTACTCCGACGACACCGTGTAGTCGACCTGGGCCTCGTCGCCGTCCTCGGAGACGTCGTCGATCTCGATGTCGATCGTGATGTCGTCGTAGTAGCCCTTGATCTCGTCGGTGACGAACTCGTCCGACTTCTCGGCGAGCTCCTCACAGCTCTCCGCCTCGACCGCCTCGAGCTGCGTGCGCCGCAGGTCGGCGGCCGTCAGGTCGCAGGCACCCTCGAAGTCGAGGTCGGCCTGGGCCCCGAGGTAGTCCTTCGCCGTGCCCTCGGCACCGCCACCTCCGCCCAGGAGGACCGCGAGCAGGACGACGGCCAGCACCACGGCCACCGCCGCTGCGCCGATGATCGCGTAGAGCTTGCCCTTGCCTGAGCCGGTCCCGGTCGCGCTGGCAGGCTGCCCGTACGGCGGGGTCGCCGGCGGCTGCGTCGGCTGCGGCCCCATCTGCGTGACGTCGGCGGGCTGGGTGTGGTCGGTCCAGCCGTTGCCGTCCCACCAGCGCTGGGCGCCCTGGCCGTCGTCGTACCAGCCGGGCGGTGTGGTGCCTTGGCTCATGGTGGGTCCTCTTCTCGGGTGGTCCTAGAAGTCCTCGACGTCGTCGAGCTTCGTGTCGTCGCTCTCGCCCTCGCACGCCGCGGGCAGGAACGCGGCGAACGTCTGCTTCTGCGAGGCCGGGAGGTCGAGGTAGTCCTGGGCGTCCTGGTCGCCGCTGCGGTCGACCTCGAGCTGGGCCGCCCGGTCGAGCAGGTCGACGAGCTCCTGGGTGGTCATCGATCGGATCTGCCCGCAGGTGACCTGGCCGGGGTCGGCCGGGTCGACCGGCTCGGCGCTGGTCGGCTCCTCCGACGGGGTGCTCGACTCCTCGGTCGGGGTCGGGGTGGAGGTGGACGACGGCGCGGCGGGCGAGGACGGGCTCGCCTCCGACGTCGTGTCGTCGCTGGCCCGGTCGGTGTCGTCGTCGCCGTCGTCACCCAGGACGAGCGCCAGGACGACGACCACGGCCACGACCAGCGCGGCCACGCCGGCGAGCGCGCCGATCAGCAGGCCCTTGCCCTTGCGGGGCGGCGTCGGGGCGCCGTACGCCGTGGCGCCGGTGGGGGCGCCGTACGGCGGCTGGCTGGGCGGCTGGCTGGGCGGCGGGGGCAGCGCGGCCTGCGTGTGCTCGGTCCAGGCGGAGCCGTCCCACCACCGTCGCGCACCCGAGCCGTCGTCGTACCAGCCCGGTGGGGTGCTGCCCTGCGTCATGGCTGCTCCTGGGGTCGCGGGTCGTCGACCGGCAGCAACGAGGCCACGAAGTCGAGCTTCTCGAGCACCGGCGGCGGGATGACGAACGGGTAGACGTCGTCCTTGCCCATGCTGCGGTTCATCTGGTTGAGCGCGATCGACAGCGGCACCCACACCCCGGTCACCACGTCGCGGAACTGCGAGAAGTCGCTGACGGCACCGACCGTGAGCAGGCCGTACTCGCGGGCGGTCTCGATGGTGTCGGCGATGTGGAGGTAGTGCGCCCAGGTCTCGGCGAAGTCCTCGAACGGGTGCATGGTGGCGTACGTCGAGATGAACGAGTCGGCCCAGTCGGCCGGCGGGCCCTCGGCGTAGTGACGGTCGATCTCGGCCTGGTAGTCCTTGGACTCGTCGCCGAACAGCTCGCGGCAGCGGGTCATCCGCTCCTCGCCGCGCACGAGCTGCCACTCGGCGTAGTGGCCGAACTCGTGGCGGAAGTGGCCGAGCATCGTGCGGTAGGGCTCGGCCAGTCGTGCCCGCACCTTCTCGCGGTGGGCGTCGTCGCTCTCGGCGAGGTCGATGGTGATGACGCCGTTGGCGTGGCCGATGACGACGTTCTCGTCGACGCTGGAGAGCAGGTCGAAGGCGATGCCCTCGTCGGGGTCGCCGCCGGTGGCGGGGTCCTTGCCGACGACGGGGTAGCCGAGGGTGTCGAGCTCGGCGACCAGGTGGCGCTTGGCCTGCTCGGCCAGCGGGTACTGCTCGAGGCCGATCGGGTCGTCGTCGGCCGGTCGGGTGCGGGTCAGGTCGCAGGCGGCGCACTGGCCGCCGGGGACGCGGGACAGCCAGGTGCAGCCGGACAGCGACAGGTTGGTGCAGACGTGCCAGACCGCGCCGGTGGCGTCGACGTACTGGCCGTGCTCGTCGACCGGCACGATCGCGCGCTCGGCGCGGGAGTAGCCCAAGGAGGTCCCGCAGGACACGCAGACGGAGTTCTCGAAGTGCAGGGAGTTGTCGCAGACGCGACAGCGGAAGGCCCTCACTCGGTCGGGAACGCGTCGGGGAACTGGGAGGCCAGCTCGTCGAGGTAGCTCTGCAGGTCGGCGGGGTCGGTGGGCAGCTCACCGAGGTCGCTGGGCAGGGCAGGCATGGACGGCATCGAAGGCATGGAGGGCATGCTGGGCAGGTCGGACGGGACGCCGCCGTCGCTCGGGCTGCCGAGGTCGGCGAGGCCGAAGGAGGAGATGAGCCAGTCGCCGTCGTCCTTGGTCAGGCCGTAGTCGCTGGCGATCGAGTCCTGGCCGCCGAGCGCGTCGCCGAAGCCGCTGATCGTGAGCGGCACGGTCGCGCTGTCGCCGTCGACCTCGGCCTCGCCGACGTCGTAGGAGAGGTCGTCGGGGTCGATCCCGGTGCCCTCGTAGGCGTCCTCGGGGCTGAAGTCACCGCTGCAGTCGGCGCCGATCTCGTCCTTGAAGTCGTCGGTGAGCAGCGCGACGACCGCGTCGCAGTCGCCGTCCTCGACCGCGTCGACGTAGCTCTGGACGGTCTCCGCCGGGTCGTCGGACGAGGCGCCGTCACCCCCGCTGAGGAGCAGCAGCGCGGCCACGAGGCCGCCGGCCACCAGGACCAGCGCCACGACGATGCCGATGATCAGGCCGGTCTTCTTCTTGGGCGCTCCGCCCGGCGCGCCGCCCGGGGGGCCGTACGGCGGGGTCGGGGAGTACTGGCCGGGCTGCTGCCCGTACGCCGGGGTCTGGGGCGGCTGCGCGGGAGGCTGTTCGGCGGCTCCCCACTGCACGCCGTCCCACCAGCGACGTCCGCCCTGTCCGTCGTCGTACCAACCGGGCGGGGCGGTGCTGCTCATCGGGTCTCCTGCGGGCGAGGGGGTCAGGACGCGGGCGCGAGGTCGTTGACCCGCCAGCCCCGTTCAGTGTTTACCAAGGTGAGGGTGAAGCTGAACACCGGTGCGCTGCCGCCCTGCGCCGCGGCACCGGTGACCGAGGCCTGCACGGTCGCGGACGCGCCGGCGACCGCTGCCGGGGCCGTCTCGTACGTCGCGCCGTCGAGCGCGCTCGGGGGCAGGTCGTCGCGGCAGCGCCCCTCGCGCTCGAGGTACGTCGTCGTCGAGAGCCGCTCGATGCGGCGGCAGTCGACCGCGACGACCGCGGCCAGGAACCGGTCGGCGACGACGTCGGGTCCGGGACCGACGTCCTGCGTCGGCGGAGGTGAGGCAGTGGTCTCGGTGGTCTCGGTGGTCTCGGTGGTCTCGGGGGTCTCGGTGGGTCCGGTCGCCTCGGGCGCCGTCGACTCGGCCGCGGTGGTCGAGGAGGTGGCGTCGACCGGCTCGCCGTCGTCGTCGCCCGTCACGAGGAGGAGGCCGACCACGACGCCGACGACGAGCAGCGCGACAGCGGCGAGCACCACGAGCAGGGGCCGGCCGCCCCGGCGACGGCGGCGGCCCGGTTCGTGCGGGTGGCTCACGACGCGGAGTCGCCCAGGGACTCGAGGGCGGTGCGCAGGTCGGCGGACCCGTCGCCCGACGCGTATCCGACCAGGTTGCCGCTGAGCAGCGCGTCGCGCGCGGCCTCGGCCTGCGCGTCCGCGAAGACCTCGGGGTCGCCGGCGGCGAAGACCGCGGCAGCGTCGGGGGTGGTGAAGACCAGGACCACGGTGGTGCCGGGCCCGTCGGCGACGACGTCGAGCAGGCCGGCGGTGCGCTCGGGGTCGAAGGCCACGATCTCGTCGGCACCGTCATCGACCACGTCGGCGGACGCGACGTCGGCCTCGGTGAGCGCGTCGACGACCTCGTCGGTGGAGGCCGAGGAGGGCGTGCCGGGCGAGACGACGTCGACGCCGGCGTCCTCGATCTGGGATCCGAGACCGGCGAGCGGCAGGCCCTGCCCGCCGTCGTCGTACGGCGGCTCCTCGCCGCTGCAGGCGCCGGCGCCGAGCGCGAGGACGCCGAGCACGGCGCTCGTGCGGAGCAGGCGGGACAGGCGGGTCACCTGGTTCATGATGCCGGGTCCGTGGTGGCCAGCGGCGCCACGTCGACGCTGACGCGCATCGTCGACGAGCGGGCCTCGGTGAAGATGACGCCCTTGAGCGGCGGGACGTCGCCGTAGTCGCGGCCCCAGGCCACGGTCACGTGACGGTCGGCGACGGCCTGGTCGTTGGTGGGGTCGAGGGCGAGCCACGTGTCGACGCCCAGCCAGACCTCGACCCAGGCGTGGCTGGCGTCGGCGCCGACGACGCGCTCCTTGCCGGGCGGCGGCTGGGTGGCGAGGTAGCCGGAGACGTAGCGGGCGGCGAGTCCGTGCGAGCGCAGGCAGGCCAGCATCAGGTGGGCGAAGTCCTGGCAGACGCCGGCCCGGCGCTCGAGGGTGTCGACGACCTTCGAGGTCACGGTCGTCGCGGTCTTGTCGTAGACGAAGTCGGCGTGCACCCGGTGCATCAGGTCGGTGACGGCCTCGCCGACCGGGCGGCCCGGGGTGAGCGAGGGGGCGGCGTACTCGGCGGCGCCGCGCGGGTGGTCGACCAGGGCGGAGGGCAGCGCGAGGTCGGTGGCGGCCCAGGCGCCCGGGGTCCCGGGGGCGAGCACCGGACGCAGCACCTCCCACGGCGTGGCCAGCGCGGCGTCCGGGATCGCCCGCGCGACGACCTCGACCTCGCCGGCGCCCTCGACCTCGAGGCTGCGGTGGGGCTCGGTGACCTGGAAGTAGGCGACGTGGTTGCCGTGGTAGTCGACGTCGCTCGACCGGTCGCCGGGCGCAGGCGTCACCGTGACGTCGTACGACGACACCTGCTGCCACGGCAGGCTGCGCGGCACCAGGTGGGCGACGCCGAGGCTGTCGGTGACCGGCTCGTCGTAGGTGTAGGTGGTGACGTGGCGGACGGCGTACCTCATCGGGCCGCCTCCAGGGGCTCCATCAGCGCGGTGAGCGGGCGGGGTGCCGGACCGGAGGCCAGGTGGACCTCGGTCACGGCGTCCGCGATGCGCGTGAGCTGCACGATGACGCGGGCGAGGAACGCCTCGAGGTTGGGCCGCGACTCACCGCCGATCGCGACCAGGCCGGCGATGTCGGTCAGCTCGAGCTCGGCGAGCAGGTCGGCGACGACGCGCTCGGGGCGGCTCGACCCGGTCGAGGCGGGCAGCCCGGTGAGGTGGGTGCCGACCTCGGCCAGGGAGAAGGCCAGCGAGCGCGGGTTGTCGCGATCGGTCAGCAGCAGCTCGAGGACGCCGCCCGGCCGCACGGAGCCGCGGTAGCGCCGACGGTGGGTCACGGCGCTCTCGGAGGCGGCCAGCACGGCGTTGAGCACCTCGCGGTCGACGTCGAGCCCGCGTCGCACGGTCGTGGTGGAGGCGAGCAGGTGGGCGACCTGCAGCGCCCGCTCGAGGTAGCGGCCGACACCGACCATGTGCCAGCCGGGGTCGCGGATCATGCTGGCCGTGACGCCCTGCAGGCTGAGGATGCCGGTGAGCATCCGCCCGGCCGACTCCTCGACCTGGTGGCTGTGCCGGCTGCCGCGCAGGCCGTGCGCCGCGCGGTCGGTCGTGCCGAACGCGCGCCACACGTCGAGCGAGAGCTGGTCGCGCACCCCGGACAGCGCGCCGCGCAGCCCGTCGAGCGCGTCGGCGACCGAGCCGGTGCGCTTCGGGTCGAGCAGCACCGACCGGAACTCGGCGTCGAGGTCGGTGGCTGCGAGCGGTCCCCGGCCGGCCAGCCGGGTGATCGCGCCGAGCAGCACCTCGAGCGCGGCGGCGCCGGAGGAGCGCGGGCGGTCGCGGTGGTCGTCGGCCTGGGCGTGTACGGCGAGCACCAGGCGCAGCAGGTCCTCGGCGCGCTCGGCGTAGCGGCCGAACCAGAACATGTCCTCGAGGATGCGCGGGACCGTGCCGGTCGTGGCCCGGGTGTTGGTCATCGGCAGGACCTCGGCCAGGCCCTGGTCGGGCACCACCGCGTCCTTGAGCACCCACACGTCCTTGCTCGCGACGCTGACGCCGTCCTCGACGACGCTGACCAGTCCCCCGACCAGCGGCCGGTACGCCGACCCGTAGCGCAGCGTGAACGCGCGCAGCGTGAGCGGGCGCGGCACCGGCCGGCCGCCCTCCCAGGTCGGTGACTGCGACAGCGGCAGCCGCTGCTGGCCGACGAAGCGGTGCGGCTCGGCCAGGAGCATCGCGACGAGGGTGTCGCGGCGCAGGCCGCTCAGGTCGACGGCCGGGCCGTCGGTGCGGCGTACCTGCAGGGTGTCGAGGTGGTCGAGGACGTGCTCGAGGCCGTCGGGCGCGCCGCACCACCAGGTCGGGATCGACGGCAGCCGCAGCTCCTCGCCGAGCAGCCGCTCGCAGACCGCGGGCAGGTAGGGCATCAGCGCGGGGTTCTCGAGGACGCCGGCGCCGAGGCCGTTGACGACGCGCACGCGGCCGCGGCGCACGGCCTCGACCAGGCCGGCGACGCCGAGCTGGGAGTCGCCGCGCAGCTCGAGGGGGTCGCTCCAGGCGGCGTCGACGCGGCGCAGGATGACGTCGACGCGCTCGAGGCGGCCGAAGACCCGCATCTGCACCCAGCCGTCGCGCACGACGAGGTCGCTGCCCTGGACGAGCGGGAAGCCGAGGGCCGAGGCGATGAACGCCTGGTCGTACGCCGTCTCCGACTGGCTGCCCGGCGAGAGGACGACGACGCGCGGGTCGGCGAGGTCGCCCGGCGCGCTCTGCAGCAGCGCCGAGCGCAGGGCGCTGAAGAACGGCTCCATCCGGTGCAGCCCGGCCTCGCGGTAGAGCTCGGGCAGCACCCGCGACAGCACGCGCCGGTTCTCCATCGCGTAGCCCAGCCCGGACGGCGCCTGGGCGCGGTCGGCCAGCACCCGCCACTCGCCGCGGTCGTCGCGCCCCAGGTCGGTCGCCGAGAGCACCAGGGGCCGCGGCTCGACGACCGAGGCCCGGGCGACGACGCGGACGAACCCCGGGTGGCCGTGCTCGACCGCGGAGGGCAGGACGCCCTCGGACAGCAGCTCCTGGGGCCCATAGAGGTCGACCAGCAGCGCGTTGAGCAG
>JAOPXU010000245.1 GCA_025964985.1 Nocardioides sp. | reverse complement strand
GCGGCTCCCCGTCGCTGCGCGGCAGCGGTCGGGCGCCGGGCTGGGTGAGGGCGGGGTCGAGCGGCAGCACCCGCGAGGCGGGTCCGGCCGGCCCGCCGCGCCAGTCGTCGAGGGCGGACGCCAGCGCCTCGACGTACGCCGTCACGGTGGGCCAGCGGTGCTCGCGTGCGGCGGCGAGCGCGCGGCGTACGACCTGCTCGACGGCGTCGGGGAACTCGCGCTCCGGCGTCGAGAGCGGGGCCGGGTCGGCGACCGCGGCGGCCGCCGAGAGGCTGGCGTGGTTCCACGGGAGCCGTCCGGCCAGCAGCAGGTAGGTGAGGACGCCGAGGGAGAACTGGTCGGCCCGGGCGTCGGGGGTCTCGCCCTGCGCCTGCTCGGGCGCGACGTAGGCGGGGGTGCCGGCGATCATCGTCAGCCGCGACGACACGTCGAGGGCCTTGCCGAGGCCGAGGTCGCCGACCATCGCGCGCACGCCGTCGGGTCCGGCGCCGGGGTCGACGGTGCGGAACAGGACGTTGGCGGGCTTGACGTCGCGGTGGAGCACGCCGCGGTCGTGCAGGGCCTGCAGGCCGCGACCGACCTGGGTGACGACCTCGAGCGCCTGCAGGACGGTGACCCCGCCGGCCTCGAGCCGGTCGGCGAGCGTGCCCTGGTCGGCGTAGGCCATCACGAGGTAGGGGCGGCCGTCGTCGAGCGAGCCGGCGTCGTAGACCGGGACGACGTGGGGTGACTCGACGCGCCGCAGGTAGCGGCCCTCCTCGACGAAGCGGGTGCGCACCTCGTGCTGCTCGGACCAGTTGTCGGCCAGCACCTTGATCGCGACCGGGGCGTCGAGCTGCTCGTCGTAGCCGAGCCACACCGTCGCGAACCCGCCGCTGCCGATCCGGCGCCGCACGGCGTAGCGCCCGAAGTGGGACGGGCCGGACGACGGGCCGGACGACGGGGGCGTCGGCGGCGGCTCGGGGTCGGACACGGCTGCATCATCCTCCACTGGTCTGAACACGTGCTGGTCGGGAAGGGTGAGCGGCATGACGCAGACGCACGGTGGCGAGGCCACCCCCGACGAGGTCGACGAGCTCGCCCGCCGCGCCCAGGGTGGCGACGCCGCGGCCCTCGACGCGGTGCTCACCGCGATCCGTCCCCGCACGCTCAACGTGTGCCGCGGCGTCCTGCCCCACACGCCCGACGCCGAGGACGCCTGCCAGGAGGCGCTGCTCAACGTCGCCACCAAGATCGGCTCGTGGGGTGGCCGCGGCCGCTTCACCACCTGGACGCACGTGGTGGCGGTCAACAGCGCGCGCTCGACGTACCGGCGGATGAAGAACCAGGCCGCGGCGTACGACCCGCAGGAGCACAACGCGCTCAGCGACAAGCCCGACCCGCGCACCACCAGCGTCATCGCCGGCACCCGCCTCGACCTGCTCGAGGCGATGGAGACGATCGAGAAGGACCACCCGCAGTACGTCGAGCCGCTGCTGCTGCGCGACGTCTACGGCATGGCCTACGACGAGATCGCGACCCTGCTCGACCTCCCGCTCGGCACGGTCAAGGCGCAGATCCACCACGGCCGCAAGCTGGCCCGGCCGCTGCTGCGCGGCCAGGACTGAGGCGGACCCCTACTTGCCGGTCCAGCGCGGCGGCCGCTTCTCGGCGAACGCGGTCGCGCCCTCCTGGGCGTCGGCGGAGAAGAACACGGGCTGCATCATCTCGCCCTGCTTGTGCCACCGCTCGGCGTGCGACCAGTCGGGCGACTCGAGCGCGACCTGCTTGGTCGTCGCGACGGCCAGCGGCCCGTTGGCGGCGATGGCGGCGGCCAGCGCGAGCGCGCCGTCGAGCGCGCCGCCCTCGGGCGTCAGGCGGTTGACCAGGCCGAGCTCGGCGGCGCGGGCGGCGGTGATCGGGTCGCCGGTGAGGAGCATCTCGAGCGCGATGGCCGGCGGGATGCGCTGTGGCAGCAGCATCGCCGCACCGGCCCCGGCGACCAGCCCGCGCTTGACCTCGGGCACGCCGAGCTTGGCGGTCTCGGACGCCACGACGAGGTCGCAGGCCAGCAGCAGCTCGAAGCCGCCGGCGACGGCGTAGCCCTCGACCGCGCCGATGAGCGGCTTGCGCGGCGGGCGCTCGGTGATGCCGCCCAGGCCGCGCCCCTCGACCAGCGGCAGGTCGCCGGCGAGGAACCCCTTGAGGTCCATGCCGGAGCTGAACGTGCCGCCCGCGCCGGTCAGCACGCCGACCCACAGCTCGTCGCTGGCGTCGAGCTCGTCGACGGCGGCGGCGATGCCGCGCGCGACCGCGCCGTTGAGCGCGTTGCGCGCCTCGGGGCGGTTGATGGTGATGACCTGGACGCCGTCGCGGGCCTCGACCAGGACGGCCGGCTTCTCGTCGCTCATGGACGCATGCAACCACCTGCGGGCCCGGGATGGGCCATGATCCGCCCATGGCTCCCCCGCTGTCCGCCCGCGTCGCCCGCACCCGCTGGACCCTGCGCACCGTGACCCGCGCCGGCCTGATCGCGCCCATCAGCCCGCTGCGCTACGCGCGCATGGGGGCCGCCGCACGCCGCGGCGGCACCAACGCACTGTCCGGCGTCGCCCTGTCCGCGGCCCGGTCGCCCGACGCGACGGCGGTCGTCGACGAGCGCGGGTCGACCACCTGGGCCGAGCTGCACGCGCAGGCCGACGCGGTGGCGGCGGCCCTGTCGACGATGGGGCCCGGCGGCACCCGCCCGACGACGATCGCGCTGCTGGTGCGCAACCACCGCGGCTTCGTGGTCGCGCTCGCCGCGTCGACCCGCATCGGCGCCCACACGCTGCTCCTCAACACCGGCTTCGCCGGTCCGCAGCTGGCCGAGGTCGTGGCCCGCGAGGGCATCGACGTGCTGATCCACGACGAGGAGTTCGAGGGCATCGTCGCCGGCGTCCGCGAGGCCCAGCCCGACGCCCGCTACGTGCTGGCCTGGACCGACGGGCTCAGCGACCGCCCGACCCTGGACGGGCTCGCCCACGGCCACGCCGGCCAGTCGGTCGCCCGGCCCGAGCGCTTCGGCAAGCTCGTGCTGCTGACCTCCGGCACCACCGGCACCCCCAAGGGCGCGGCCCGCCCGCCCGGCGGCGGCGCCGGGGACCTCGCGGCGGTGCTCGACCGGGTGCCGTGGCGCTACGGCGAGCCGGTGGTCGTCGCGGCCCCGATGTTCCACGCGTGGGGCTTCGGCCAGCTCGTCATCGCGGCGGTCATGGGCTGCACGATCATCACCCGCCGCCGCTTCGACCCCGAGGCCACACTCGCGCTCGTCGACGAGCACCGCGCGACCGGGCTGTCCGTCGTACCGGTGATGGTGGAGCGGATCGTCGACCTGCCGGACGAGGTGCTCGACCGCTACTCCGGGCGCTCGCTGCGGTTCGTGACCGCCAGCGGCTCGCGGATGCGGCCCGACGCGGTCATCGCGTTCATGGACCGCTTCGGCGACGTCATCCACAACAGCTACAACGCCACCGAGGCCGGCCAGATCGCGACCGCCGTGCCGGCCGACCTGCGCGCGGCCCCCGACACCGCCGGCCGCCCGGTCGCCGGCACCGAGGTGCGCATCCTCGACACCGACGGGCGCGAGGTCTCGGCCGGCGAGATCGGCCAGATGTGGGTGCGCAACACGACGCTCTTCGAGGGCTACACCTCCGGCGACACCAAGTCGTTCCTCGAGGGGTTCATGGCCTCTGGCGACCTCGGCCGGATGGACGCCGAGGGCCGGCTCTACGTCGTCGGCCGTGACGACGACATGATCGTGTCGGGCGGCGAGAACGTCTACCCGCTCGAGGTCGAGCAGACGATCGGCGCCCTCGACTCGGTGCGCGAGGTCGTCGTGATCGGGGTCGACGACGAGGCGTTCGGCCAGCGGCTGGCGGCGTACGTCGTCCCCGTGCCGGGGACCGACCTCGACGTCGACGCGGTCAAGGCCCACGTCAAGGCCGAGCTGGCCGGCTACAAGGTGCCGCGCGACGTCGTCCTGCTCGACGAGCTGCCGCGCAACGCGACCGGCAAGGTGCTGGTGCGCGAGCTGCCGTCCGGACCCGCCACGTAATCTCGGGCCATGCCCGCACGCCGAGTCCTCGCCACCGACGAGCACGCCGACCTGCTGCGCCTGGTGCGCCAGATCTGCACCGACGAGCTGCTGCCGCAGGTGGCGGAGGCCGAGGCCACCGAGACGTTCCCGCGCGAGGCGTTCCGGATGCTCGGCAAGACCGGCCTGCTCGGCCTGCCCTACGACGAGCAGTACGGCGGCGCGGCCCTGCCCTACGAGGTCTACCTCCAGGTGCTCGAGGAGCTCGGCGCCGTGTGGGCGTCGGTCGGCGTCGGGGTCTCCGTGCACGCCCTGTCCTGCTTCGGCCTGGTCACCGCCGGCACCGAGGACCAGCGCCAGCAGTGGCTGCCCGACATGCTCTCCGGCAACCTGCTCGGCGCCTACTGCCTCTCGGAGGCCCACGCCGGCTCCGACCCCGCCGCCATGCGCACCGCCGCCAAGCGCGACGGCGACGACTACGTGATCACCGGCGCCAAGGCCTGGACCACCCACGGCGGCAACGCCGACTTCTACAAGGTCATGGCGCGGACCTCTGGTGAGCCGGGCGACGCCCGGGGAATCTCGTGCTTCCTGGTGCCCGGCGACGCTGCCGGGCTCTCCTCGGACCCGCCCGAGCGCAAGATGGGCCTGACCGGCTCGCACACCACGACGATGCGCTTCGACGGCGTCCGGGTCTCGGCTGATCGGCGGCTCGGCGAGGAGGGCGACGGCCTCAAGATCGCGCTGTCCGGCCTCGACGCCGGCCGCCTCGGCATCGCCGCGGTCGCCGTCGGCCTCGCCCAGGGAGCGCTCGACCACGCGCTGGCCTACGCCCGCGAGCGCACGACGTTCGGCAAGCGGATCCTCGACCACCAGGGCCTCGGCTTCATCCTCGCCGACATGGAGGCCACCATCGCCTCCGCCCGCGCGACCACCCTGCACGCCGCCCGCCTCAAGGACGCCGGCCTGCCGTTCGGCCGCGAGGCGTCGATCGCCAAGCTCGTCGCCACCGACGGCGCCATGAAGGTCACCACCGACGCCGTCCAGGTCCTCGGCGGCGCCGGCTACACCCGCGACTACCCCGTCGAGCGGTTCATGCGCGAGGCCAAGGTCATGCAGATCTTCGAGGGCACCAACCAGATCCAGCGCCTCGTCATCAGCCGCTCGCTCGACAAGAAGTCCGGCGGCGACGGGGAGATCTCGCACGCCTGAGCGGCGTCAGGGCTCGACGGACACCCGCACCGCAGCGGCAGCCTCACGCGCACGCGCGCGCGCCTGCTCGACCGTGTCGCCGAGGGCGAGGGTCACGGCGAGCCGGCGGCCGGGGTGGGACGTCGGCTTGCCGAAGACCCGCACCTGGGCGGTGGGGACGGCGAGGGCGACGTCGAGGCCGGCGTACGACGGGACGCCCGACTCGGTGCC
>JAOPXU010000390.1 GCA_025964985.1 Nocardioides sp. | reverse complement strand
CGACGCCTCGCTGCCGCCCGGCACCGGCCACCGCCTGCGCGCCGCCGCCTCGCCCACCCCGGCGCGCGACCCGCTGGGCGACCTCGTCCGATCCCTCGTCTCCACACCCGGTCTGCACGACCGGGTGACCGCCTACCTCAAGGAGTCCGCATGAGCACCACCGTCACCGGTCCCGCGACCGACCCGGCCCTCTTCGACCTGGTCACCGGCATCGACGAGGTCGTCTCCCGCCTCGACGACGAGCGCGCGATCACCGCTGCCGTCGCCGACCTGCTGCAGTCGGCCCTCGACCGGGGCATCGACCTGCCCGCGTCGGTCACGACACCCGGCGAGGACCGCTACGTCATGTACCCGCTCCACGTCGACCCGGCCGGTCGCTTCTCGATCGCCTCCGCGGTCTGGGACGTCGGCCAGGGCACGCCCGTGCACGGCCACGAGACCTGGGGCGTCGTCGGCATCCACTCCGGCGCCGAGCACGAGGTCAGCTTCGCCAAGCCGCGCACCCCGGGCGTCCCCCTCGAGCAGGACGGCGAGGAGCAGTGGGGCGCCGGCTCGGTGACGGTCTGCTGCACCACCGACGACGACGTCCACCAGGTCTTCTGCGACGGCGACGAGCCGTGCGTCGGCATCCACGTCTACGGCGCCGACATCGGCACGCTCGAGCGCCGCTCCTACGCACCCGAGACCGGTGAGGTCTCGTGGTTCGTGTCCCGCTGGACCCCACCCGTGAGCAGCTGAAGGAGCCCCCCATGACCGTCGCACCCGAGAAGCCCCAGAAGTCCGACCGGGCCTGGGCCCCTGCGCTCCGCAAGGCCGCGCCCGTCGAGGCCGCCGGCTACGCGGCGTTCGCCGAGTCGGTGTTCCAGAACGCCGAGGGCCAGGTCCCGCTGAAGTACCGCGAGCTCATCGCGATCGCGGTGTCGCTCACCACCCAGTGCGAGATGTGCCTCGAGAGCCACGTCGCCGCCGCCACCGCCCACGGCGCGACCCGCGAGGAGATCGCCGAGGCGTCGTACGTCGCCGCCGCGATCCGGGCCGGCGGCGCCTTCACGCACGGCATGAAGGCCATGCGGATGCTCGACGCCCACCCCGACCACTGATCCGCCCCAGCCCCCAAGGAGATCCCCGTGCCCGACCGCACGATCAAGCTCGGCGTGGTGCCCTACGGCACCGGCGGCCCCGGTTCGTACCAGCTGTGGCACGACCCGGACATCCCCGGCGACGCGAGCGTCGACATCGACTGGTTCGCCGGCGTGGCCCGCGAGGCCGAGGCCGCGAAGTTCGACCTGGTCTTCATCGTCGACAGCCAGTTCATCACCCCGCACTCCCCGCCCCACTACCTCAACCGGCTCGAGCCGCTCACCCTGCTGTCCGCGCTGGCGATGGCCACCGAGCACATCGGGCTGGTCGGCACGGCCACCACGTCGTTCAACTCGCCGTTCAACCTGGTGCGGCGCTTCGCCTCGCTCGACCTGATCAGCCGGGGCCGGGCCGGCTGGAACGTCGTGACCAGCGGCGACGCCGGCACGGCCGGCAACTACGGCCTCGACGAGCACTACGACTACGACACCCGCTACGGCCGCGCCGAGGAGTACGTCGGGCTGGCCCGGGCGCTGTGGGACAGCTACGAGGACGACGCCTTCCCGCGCGACCGCGCGTCGGGGGTCTTCCTCGACCCCACCAAGCAGCACGCGCTGCACCACGACGGGACCTACTTCAAGGTCGCCGGCCCGCTCAACCTGCAGCGCTCGCCCCAGGGCCAGCCGGTGATCTTCCAGGCCGGCGACTCCGAGCAGGGCCGCGACCTCGGCGCGGCGACCGCCGAGGGCATCTTCACCTTCGCCCCGTCCGTCGAGGCCGGCCGCGCGTTCTACGACGACGTCAAGGGCCGCGCGCGCCGCTTCGGACGCAGCCCCGGCGACCTCGTCATCATGCCGGGGATCTCCGTGGTCCTGGGCGACACCGACGCCGAGGCCCGCGAGCTCGAGCAGCACCAGTGGGAGTCCGACCACGGCTTCGAGCACTCGCTGGCCGACATCTCGCGGTCCTTCGGCTGGTACGACTTCGGCGCGCACGACCTCGACGCGCCGTTCCCGGTCGAGGCCCTCGAGCACGCCGCGCGCAGCTTCTTCACCCAGGCCCAGAAGGTCACCCAGCTCGCGCAGGACGAGGGCCTGACCCTGCGCGAGACGGTGCTGCGCACGCGCCAGCGGCGCAGCGGACCGTTCGTCGGCACCGCGACCACCGTCGCGGACCGGCTGCAGGAGTGGTTCGAGGCCGGCGCCGCCGACGGCTTCCTGGTCGGCTACGACCACCCGGCCGGCTTCCGCCGGTTCACCGCCGAGGTGGTCCCGCTCCTGCAGGAGCGCGGCCTCTTCCGCACCGACTACGACGCCACGACCCTGCGCGGCAACCTCGGCCTGCCGGTGCCGGGCAACCGCCACACGCTGGCCCGGCGTGACGGCCTGGTCGAGGAGGCCGTCTAGGTGTACCCGGCCACCACGTTGGTCACAGACGGCTGATCGGGGGCTGGCCTCCGAGTGAGCTGTGGCGGCGCACAGTGTTGTAGTGCTCGAGCCAGGGTGCAAGAGCGGCGGCTCGAGCAGCGC
>JAOPXU010000326.1 GCA_025964985.1 Nocardioides sp. | reverse complement strand
CCCGGGCGCGGCGCCGGTCCGTGCCGCGCCGGACGCGGGTGACGCTGTCCGCCGCCACGGCCCTCGTCGTCGCTGGGGTCGGGCTGGGTGCGGCGGTGGTCGGCGGGTCGTCGGGCACCACCGGCCTCGTCGCCGCGAGTGCGCGACCGGTGCCAGTGCCTCCGCCCGAGCCGGTCGACCCCGTCGAGGTCCCGGTACGCGCCGTCGAGCCAGTGGTCCCTCGGGTCGTGCCCGTCCGTGCCCGGGTGACCGTGCGCGCTGCAGCCTCGCGCCTCCTGCTCCGCGTCTCGTCACCCGTGCGCGGCGAGGTCCGCTGGGTCCTGCGCGGCCCCGGCGGTGCGGTCGTCGACCGCCGCGTGCTCGTGGTCGGCCCGCGCGGCGCACGGGTCGTCGTACGAGGTCTCGGGGTGGGGCGACACGCCTGGCGGGTCGTGCCCGTCAGCGCCGGTCTGACGCGCCGCGGAGCGGTCGAGGTGCCTGCTCCGGCGCCCGTCCCCTTGCCGGTCGTCGAGCCCGCGGACCCGCCCGTGGCGGTCGATCCGCCCCAGGAGCGACCGTCGGAGCCGGCGAGGCGCCCACCGCGCCGCGGCGGTGGTGGCACCCCGTCGTTCGAGCCCGCGGACCCGGCCGACGCCATCGACCCCGACGACATCCCCGACCCCGTCGAGTCCCCGTGAGCTCCGTCCGCCGCCGCCTCGCTGCCGCGCTCCTGTCCCTGACCGTCGCGGCCCCGGTGACGGCCGCGACCGCGCCCGCCACGGCCGAGGTCGAACGCCGTCCGGCCCGGGTCGTGCCGGCCGACCGGCCGTTCGTCGGGTTCGCGATCCCGCGCACCCGCCAGGCGTCGTCCGGCTGGATCGGCGCCCGCCGGGTCCGCGGCGAGGTCGTCGTCTACCGCACCGACCCACGCCGCACGGCCACCACGCGCGCCTTCGCCGGTGTCGTGACGACGCGCAGCTTCCGGGTCAGCGGCGGCGGCCGGGTCGGACGCGCCCGGACGTCCTGCGCGGCACTCCTGCTGGGCCGCTACGGCGTGCCGCCGCGGTCCACCACGCGCCGCGAACGCCGCCTGCAGGCGGCCGCCGTCGACGTCGCCGTCCAGCACCTGCTGGCCGGTGGTGGGTTCCGCCACGACGGGGCCGCGCAGCGGCGGCGTACCGACCAGCGCCGCAACGGCCCGCTCATCCGCGCCTACGCCGAGAAGCTGCTCACCGAGGGCTGTCCCCAGGCCGGTCCCTACACCGTCACCCTGTCGACGTCGGCGATCAGCGCCGACGTCGGCGAGCGGGTCGACTACACCGCCACCGTCCGCTCGCGCGCCGACGAGCCGGTCGCCGGCGTCGACCTCGTCGTCACCCGCACCGACGGACCGCCGCCGACCGTGGTCACCACCGACGAGCTCGGCCTGGCCACCTTCTCCGTCGTGCCCCGCCGCTCCGGCCCGGCGTCGGTGACGACCGTGGCCCGCGGGCTGCCGCCGACGCAGGTCCGCGTCCTGCTGCCACGGGCCAGGGACGCCTCGCGAGTCGTCCAGGCCGGGCTGCGCCTCGCCGAGGCCTACGAGCGCCGCTCCCGGCTCGCCGTCCAGGGCCAGCCGCGCCTCTCCCTGACGTCGCCCGGGCCGGTCCGGCCGGGCCGGGAGCTCCGCCTCCGGTTCACTCTCAGCGCCTCCTATCCCGGCCCCCGGCCCGCGACCGTCGCCGTCTTCGGCCCGCTCGAGCGCGGCGACGACCGAGGCTGCCGCGACAGCAGCCTCCTGCGGCAGCGCCGCGTCACCGTTCGCGCCGACGGCACCTACCTGGCGCCGCCGATCTCCCTGACCCGCCGTGGCCGCTACGTCTGGCGCGTCTCGGTCGCCGGCGACACCTACAACGAGCCGGTCACCCGCTGCGGCGGTGGCTTCCCCGTCCGCTGACGCCGACCCGTCGCCTGGAGGAGACGGGTCGACCTGGTCCGACACGCCGACCCGTCGCCTGCAGGGGACGGGTCGACCTCTCGGAGTGCGCTGACCCGGCGCACAAACGCGCCGGGTCGACGTGTCGGAGTGCGCTGACCCGGCGCACGAACGCGCCGGGTCGACGTGGGCGGACGCCTAGGCTCGCGGGCGTGACGACGTCGGCGGACCGGCCCGAGGTGGCGACGCGTGACGCCGCGCGGTCGCTGCCGCTGGCCGTGCTGGCCGGCGCGGCCGTGGGGCTGCTCGGCGGCATGGTCGGGCTGGGCGGGGCGGAGTTCCGGCTGCCGCTGCTGATCGGCCTGTTCGGGTTCGTGGCGCTGCAGGCGGTCGTGCTCAACAAGGCGATGAGCCTGGTCGTGGTGGTCACGGCGCTGCCGGTGCGGATGCTCGCGGTGCCGTTCGACGACGTCGTCGGGGAGTGGACGGTCGTCGTCAACCTGCTGGCCGGAAGCCTCGTCGGGGCGTGGGTCGGCGCGACCTGGGCGACGCGGATGTCGTCGAGGGCGCTCTACCGCGTGCTGGCCGTCCTGCTCGTCGTCATCGCGATCCTGCTCGTCAGCCACCGCGGCGACGTCGAGCCGCTCGCCCTGTCCGACGTCCAGCAGGTCGTGGCCGGCGTGGTGGCCGGGGTCGGGATCGGCGTCGTTGCGGCGCTGATGGGCGTCGCCGGCGGCGAGCTGCTGATCCCCACCATCGTCCTGCTGTACGCCGTCGACGTGAAGCTCGCGGGCAGCCTGTCGCTCGCGGTGTCGCTGCCGACGATGCTGGTGGCCTTCGCGCGCTACAGCCAGGACCAGTCGTTCGCGGTGCTCGCGGCCAACCGGTCGTTCGTCCTGGCGATGGCGCTCGGCTCGGTGGCGGGCACGGTGGTCGGGGGAGTGCTGCTCGGCGTCGTCCCGGACTGGGTGCTGGTCCCGCTGCTGGCCGCGCTGCTCCTGCTGTCGGCGGTCAAGGTCTGGCGGCACTGACGTGGACGTCGAGCGCCTGCTGGAGCACTGCCTGGCCAAGCCGGGCGCCTGGCCCGACGACCCGTGGGGCCACGAGCACCCGGTGGTCAAGGTCGGCCCGGGGGAGCGCGGCAAGATCTTCGCGTTCCTCGCCGCCGACAGCGTCGGCGTCAAGGCCGGGGCCACCCGCGAGGTCGCCGACGCGTGGCTCGAGCGCCATCCCGGAGCCGCCTCGGTGATGGCCTACATCGGCCGCCACGGCTGGAACACCCTCGACCTCACCGCCGTCCCCGACGACGAGCCGCTCGAGGCGGTCGACGTGTCCTACGACCTCGTCGTCCGCGGTCTGCCGACCCGGCACCGACCCGCCACCGGCACCTGAGACGCTACGGCCCGTGAGCAGCCAGCGATCCGCCGAGGACGTCATCCCGCTGCGCACGGCGACCCGGGCCTGGTTCCTCATCTCGCTGCAGACCTTCGGCGGCCCCGCCGGCCAGATCGCGGTCATGCAGCGCACCCTGGTCGACGAGAACCGCTGGATCGGCCAGCAGCGCTTCCTCTTCGCCCTGTCCTACTGCACGCTGCTGCCCGGACCCGAGGCCCAGCAGCTGGCGACGTACGTCGGCTGGCTGCTCAACGGCCTGCGCGGCGCTCTCGTCGCCGGCATCCTCTTCGTGCTGCCGGGCGTCGTCGCGATGCTCGGGCTCTCGGTCGTCTACGTCGCGTACGGCGACACCACGGTCCTCGACGGGCTGTTCCTCGGCCTCGGGCCGGCCGTGGTGGCGATCGTCGTCCAGGCGGTGCTGCGGGTCGCCGGCCGCGGGCTGCGGCACCCGGCGCTGGTGGCGATCGCGGTCGCCTCGTTCGTGGCGCTGTCGGTCTTCGGCGTCGCGTTCCCGGTCGTCGTCGCGGTCGCCGCGGCGGTGGGCTGGACGCTCGGGCGCACCCTCCCCGGCTTCGCCCTGCCGCCCGCCGCGCTGCCCGACGAGGGCCCCGCGCCGCTCGTCCCCGACGACGCGCTGCACGTCGAGCGGCCGTCGTCGCGCCGCTCGGCCGCCGTCCTCGCCGCCGGCCTGGCCCTGTGGGCCACGCCGGTCGTGGTCGCCGCGCTGCTCCTCGGACGGCAGAGCATCCTCGTCGACCAGGGCCTCTTCTTCGGCGGCACAGCGGTCGTCTCGTTCGGCGGCGCCTACGCCGTGCTCGCCTTCGTCGCTCAGCGCGCCGTCGAGGTCTACGGCTGGCTGGCGCCGGGCGAGATGGTGCGCGGCCTGGCGCTCGCCGAGACCACGCCCGGGCCGCTCGTGATGGTCGTGCAGTTCGTCGCCTTCGTCGGCGCCTACCGCGACCCCGGCGCCCTCGACCCGTGGGTCGCGGCCGTCCTGGCCGCCCTGCTCACGACCTGGGTCACCTTCGTGCCCAGCTTCGTCTTCATCCTCCTCGGAGCGCCGTACGTCGAGCGCCTGCGCGGCAACCGCTCGCTCGCCGCCGCGCTGTCCGGCATCACCGCCGCCGTGGTCGGGGTGATCGCCAGCCTGGCGCTCTACTTCGCCGTCCACACGTTGTTCGCCGAGACCACGCTGGTCGGTCCGGGGCCGCTGTCGCTCGACCTGCCCCGGCTCGACACGGTCCGCTGGGACGCCGTCGCGATGGCCGTGCTCGGCTTCGGCCTGGTCTTCGGCGCCCGTTGGAGCGTGCTGCGCACCCTCGGCGTCTGCGCGCTGGTGGGGCTGACGATCGGCGTCGTGCGCTCAGTCGTCTGAGATCGGGGGGCGCCCGCGCGCGGTCAGGCCGACCAGTCGGGCGACCACCAGGGCGACGTAGAAGACGCCGGCGACCTGCTCGAGCATCACCAGCGACCGGGCGTGGTCCATGACCGGCGCGACGTCGGACAGCCCGACCGAGGTCAGCGTCGTGAACGACAGGTAGAGCAGCTCGAACCACTCCCGTTCGCCCTCGCCGTTGTAGGCGACGAACGACCCCGGCCAGATCACCTGGGCGCCGGCGTAGACGTAGGCGAACGCCCAGGCCACGACCGTGAACGCCGCACCCGTCGCGAACAGCTCGTCGCGCGTGACCTTGTCGTCGTGGAACAGGTAGCGGATCAGGGCGTAGGAGACGAACAGGTAGAACGGCACGTGGAGGATCGCCGAGACCAGCACGACCCAGCCGGTCGTGTCGCTGAAGGCCTCGAGCACGCTGAAGACCGCAGCCGGGACGCCGAAGATGACCGCGACCCACGACAGCGTCGGCGTACGCCGGACCGCCCAGGTCGCGGTCAGCACCACCGCGATCTGCACCGCCCCGAGCACCGCCCGGCCGGTGGTCGTCGCGTCGAGGAACGGGTAGGCGAGGACCGCCAGCAGCTGCAGGGCCAGCAGCAGGGCGGACGGGTGGCGGCGTACGGTCCCGACGCTGCTCACGCGGGGCTCACGTCGGGGGACCCAGCAGGCCGCGCGTCCAGCGCTGCTGCCGCGCCTGCTTCTTCTCGAGCCGGCGCACCTCGTCACGGACGATCTGGTCGCGGCCCGCGGTCACCCGGGCGACGTTGAGCAAAGCGAGGGCGCTGACCACGGCCGGCCACGGGAACCCGTCGCCGCCGAGCACCAGCCACAGTCCCCAGAACAGGACCGAGGTGCTGAGCAGCAGGAAGACCGCGCTGCGTCGCTGGTCAGCCCACTGGTCGACCGCCCAGCGGTGCATCTGCTCAGCCGACATGCCGCCCAGGGCGCCGGACGTGCGCGGCGTCCGGGGCCGGACCGGGACCAGGTCGGCGACCAGCGGCGGCAGCTCACCCAGCGTGCGCGCCTGCGCGACGACCGTCATCCGCTCGTCGAGCTCGTCGCGCTCGATGCGGCCGTCGGCGAAGGCCGCCGTCAGCACGGCGGTGATGCGCTCCCGGTCCTCGTCGGAGGCCCGCAGGGCGACGTGGTCACGCTCGCGGGGGTCGAGCGGGAACGAGGACCACAGGTCGATGACGCTCACGGACACCGCACTCCTCCCCGGACGAATCTGCTGATCCGCATCCTAGAGAGCCGGACCAGACCTACATTGAGGGACCGGGTGACCACCGTCGCGTCCCGGCGTCCACCACACCCCTAAGATGCGTCTCGTTGTCCAAAACGAGAACACGTTCTAGGGTCAGGGCGCCGCGACCGAATCGCGCTACCCGATCTGCCCGACCCGAGCTGCCCAGCCAGCCTGACGCCGCGAGAAGAGGTGACCACCGATGGCCGTGAGCGTCGCAGGGGTCATCCGAGGGCCCGGCGAGATCGCCGTCATGACGGTCGACGTCGTCGTGCGCCTGTTCACGACGCGCTTCCAGTTCCGCGAGTTCGTCGAGCAGGCGTGGTTCATCACCAGCGTCACGCTGATGCCGACGATCCTGGTCTCCATCCCGTTCGGCGCGGTCATCTCGCTGCAGGTCGGCAACCTCACCAGCCAGCTGGGCGCGCAGTCCTTCGCCGGCGCCACCGCTGTGCTGGCCGTGGTGCGCGAGGCGGCCCCGATCGCGGCCGCCCTGATCATCGCCGGCGCCGCCGGCTCCGCGATCTGCTCCGACATGGGCGCCCGCAAGATCCGCGAGGAGATCGACGCCATGGAGGTCCTCGGCGTCGACCCGCTCGAGCGCCTCGTCGCCCCGCGCGTCGCGGCCACCATGTTCGTCGCGCTGATGATCATCGGCATCGTCATCGGTGCGGGCATCGGCGGCGGCTACTTCTTCACCGTCATCGTCCAGGGCGGCTCAGCGGGCGCCTTCCTGTCCAACTTCACCGCGCTGGCCTCGATCAGCGACCTCTACATCGCCATCGTCAAGGCCGTCATCTTCGGGGCCATGGCCGCGGTCGTCGGGGCCTACAAGGGCCTCAACGCCGGCGGCGGCCCCAGCGGCGTCGGCCGCGCGGTCAACGAGTCGGTGATCATCGCGTTCATGCTGCTGTTCTTCATGAACGCGGTCATCACGGCGATCTACTTCCAGATCGTGCCGCCGGTGGGGATCTGAGCCATGACCCCCGCACCCACGCCGAAGCCGGCGACGACACCCGCCGACCATCGCAAGGGAGCGGTGCTCTGATGGCCTCTCTCGGGTCGGTGGCCAGCGCAGTCGTCGCGGCACCCCGTCGCTCCCTCGAGGGCTACGGCGACCAGCTGCTCTTCTACGCCCGCGCGCTCTTCTGGGTGCCCCGGGCCATCCGTCGCTACCCGCGCGAGATCACCGCCACCCTGGCCGAGGTCACCTTCGGCTCCGGCGCGCTCGCGCTCATCGCCGGCAGCGTCGGCGTCATCGCCTTCCTGGCGTTCTTCGCCGGCACCGAGGTCGGCATCCAGGGCTACGCCTCGCTGAGCCAGATCGGCGTCGCCAAGTTCAGTGCCTTCATCTCCGCCTACTTCAACACCCGCGAGGTCGCGCCGCTGATCTCCTCGATCGCGCTGGCCGCGACCGTCGGCTGCGGCTACACCGCCCGGCTCGGTGCCATGCGCATCTCGGAGGAGATCGACGCCCTCGAGGTGATGGGCATCCCGTCGCTGCCGTTCCTGGTCACCACGCGGATGATCGCGGCCTTCGTGGCGGTCATCCCGCTCTACATCGTGGCCCTCAGTGCGTCGTACCTCTCGCCACGACTGATCGTCGTCTACATCTACGGGCAGTCCAGCGGCACCTACGACCACTACTTCCTGCAGTTCCTGCCACCGATCGACATCCTGTGGTCGTTCGCCAAGCTGCTGTTCCTGGCCGCGGCGATCATCCTCATCCACTGCTACTACGGCTACACCGCCTCCGGGGGGCCGGCCGGCGTCGGACAGGCCGTGGGCCGCGCCATCCGCACCAGCATCGTGTTCACCGTCGTCGCCGACTTCTTCCTCAGCTTCGCCATCTGGGGATCGACGACCACCGTGCGGATCACGGGGTAGGGGGCGACGACGATGCCGATGCTGGTCAACATCCACCACGACACCAAGCGCGAGCACCTGCGCCTGCTGGTCGCCGGGGTCGCGTTCCTCACCTCGATGGCCCTGCTGGTCGCGCTGTCGATCGCCATCTACGACAAGAAGTTCGCCGACGTCACGACGGTGACCATCCGCTCCGAGCGCGCCGGCCTGCAGCTGGCCAAGTTCGGCGACGTGCGCCGCAACGGCGTCCTCATCGGGCAGGTCCGTGAGGTGGCCGAGGTCGACGGCGAGGCGCAGATCGAGGTCGCGCTCGACCCGGCCGAGGCCCGGCGCCTCCCCGACAACGTCGAGGTGCAGATCCTGCCGACGACGCTGTTCGGGCAGAAGTTCATCTCGTTCGTCGAGCCCGACCAGCCGTCGTCGACGCCGCTGCCGGCCGACGCGGTCATCCCGTCGTCGCGGGTCGAGACCAACGTCGAGCTCAGCCGCATCCTGGCCGACCTCTTCCCGCTGCTGCGCTCGATCCGCCCGGCCGACCTCAACACCGCCCTCAACGCGCTGTCCGACGCGCTCGAGGGCCGCGGCGACCAGCTCGGCGGCACCCTCACCGACCTCGACGCCTACCTGCGCGGCATCGAGGGGTCGCTGCCTACGCTGCGCGAGGACCTCGGCCTGATCGCCGACGTCGCCGACACCTACGACATGGCGGCCCCCGACCTGCTGCGCGTGCTGGACAACCTGACGGTCACCAGCCGCACGATCGTGCAGAAGCGGCAGTCGCTCGACGTCTTCTTCTCCGACCTCACGGGGCTCTCCGAGACCAGTCGCCAGATCCTGGCCGACAACGAGGCCAACCTGATCCAGGCCGGCCGCGTCGGCGCGCCCGTGCTCAAGCTGCTCGCCACCTACTCACCCGAGCTGCCCTGCCTGATCAAGGGCGCGGCCAGGTACGCCCCGATCCTGGCCAAGACGTTCGAGGGCAACCAGGTCAAGCAGTACATCGAGTTCGGCAGCGCCCAGTACGGCGCCTACACCAAGGACGACCTGCCCGAGTACGGCGAGGTCGGCCACGGCCCCTGGTGCGCGGGACTGCCGTTCCCGCCGGTGCCGATCGGCCCGAACTCGTTCAAGGACGGCACCGACATCGACGACAACCCGCCGACGGGCGACACCCCGGTCCTGCCGGGCCTGCCCCGCTCGCGCCCGGCCCCCGCGTGGGCCCGCCGCAGCGGCTTCGGCGTCGGCATGTCCAGCGGCTTCGCCGGTACGCCGGGGGAGCAGCAGGTCCTCAACGCGCTGCTCGCCGACCTCACCGGTCGCGCGGCCGACTCCTACGGCTCGCTCGGCTCGCTGCTCTACGGGCCGGTCGTGCGCGGCTCGGCCGGATCGGGGGAGCCGTCGTGACGGGCGCCTCCAACCGCAACGGCACGACGATCGCCGCCGGCATCAAGCTGTCGATCTTCACGCTGGTCTCGCTCGTGGTGACGGGCCTGCTCGCGGTGATCATGGGCAACGTCGGCTTCGGCGACGGCCGCACCTACCAGGCGGCGTTCGTCAACGCGAGCTCGCTCGAGAAGGGCGACGACGTGCGGGTCGCCGGCGTCAGCGTCGGCGAGGTCCGCGAGGTCGACCACTACGGCGACGAGAACGCCAACGCCCTGGTGACCTTTCGGGTCAAGGCCGACGTCCCGCTGACGACCGCGTCGCGGGCCGAGATCCGCTTCCTCAACCTCGTCGGCGACCGCTACCTCGCGCTCGAGGAGGGCGTCGACAAGGAGGCCGGTCCGCTCGACGGCGACGACGTCATCCCCATGGACCAGACCGAGCCGGCCCTCGACCTGACGGCACTGTTCAACGGCTTCAAGCCGTTGTTCCAGGCGCTGCAGCCCGAGAACGTCAACGAGCTGACCATGAACATCGTGCAGGTCCTGCAGGGCGAGGGCGGCACCATCACCTCGCTGCTCGACAACACCGCCTCGCTCACCAACTCCCTCGCCGACCGCGACCAGCTCATCGGCGAGGTCGTCGACAACCTCGGCACCACCCTCGAGACCGTCGACTCTCGCCGCGTCCAGCTCGAGCGCCTGGTCGTCGAGCTGCGCGACTGGATGGGCGACCTGGCCGCCGACCGCGAGACCATCGGCGACTCGCTGACGAGCATCTCCGACCTCACCGTCGTCGTCGCCGACCTGCTCAAGCGAGGACGCCCGCTGCTCAAGGCCGACATCGCCGAGCTGCGCACGCTGGCCGCGCTGCTCAACAAGCCGGAGAACAAGAAGCTCGTCGTCGAGATCTTCGACCGGCTGCCGGAGTCGATGACCGACCAGACCCGGACCGGCACCTACGGATCTTGGTACAACTACTACATCTGCGGCTTCGCCGGGGAGATCACGCTCCCGGTCATCAGCGGGCTCCCGATCATCAAGCAGCTCAACGAGCAGCTCAACAGCATCGACTTCCGCTCCACCGCCCCGAGGTGCAACAGATGACGATGACCACCGCAGGACGCCCCGGCGACCCCGGATGAGCCGCCCCGACGAGCGCCGCGCCATGCGCTACGGCAGCGTCACCCTCGTGCTGGCCCTGCTGATCATGGCCGCGGCCTTCAACCTCTCGAAGTTCCCCGGCTTCCGCGGGGAGTCCTACCAGGCGTGGTTCACCGACGCCTCCGGCATCCGCAAGGGCAGCAGCGTCCAGGTCGGCGGCATCCGCTCGGGCCGCGTCTCCGACGTCGAGCTGACCGACTCCAAGGTGCTGGTCACCTTCACCGTCGACCAGGGCATCGACATGGGCACCGAGACGACGGCCGCGGTCGAGGTGCTCAACCTGCTCGGCGAGAAGTACCTGCGCATCACGCCGTCCGGCGACGGCGACCTGTCGCAGGACGAGCCGATCCCGGTCGAGCGCACCCGCTCCGCCTACGACATCATCGGCGTCTTCGGCGACCTCACCACGACCACCGAGGACATCGACAAGGAGGCGCTCAAGACCGCCTTCGACGTGCTCAGCGAGACCGTCGACTCCGCGGCTCCCGAGATCGCCGAGAGCTTCCGCGGCATCTCCCGGCTCTCCCGGACGGTCGCCTCGCGCGACGAGCAGCTGCAGCGCCTCTTCGCCGCGTCCAACAACGTCTCCGAGGTCCTGGCCGACCGCAGCGACGAGCTCGTCGAGCTCATGGGCAGCGCCGACCTCGTGTTCCAGGAGCTGCAGAAGCGCAAGGACGCGATCCACCGGCTGCTCGTCGACGCCCGGTCCCTGGCCCGCGAGCTGCGCGGCGTGGTCACCGACAACCAGGTCCAGATCCAGCCCGCCCTGCGCCAGGTCGACGACCTGCTCGACACCCTCATCAGCCGCGAGAAGGAGCTGAAGGCGACCCTGGCCGCCCTCGGGCCCTACACCCAGATCCTCAGCAACATCATCGGCACCGGCCCGTGGTTCGACGCCTACGCCGTCAACCTGCTCGCCATCCCGACCGGCGAGTTCGTGCCCGGAGTGCCGGAGGTGCTGCAGTGAGGCGCCTGGTGTCGACGAAGACGGCGATCGTGGCGATCGTCGTGGCGATCGCGGCCGGCTTCCTGTTCATCGAGCCCAGCGACGCAGTGGCCGACAAGACCCTGACCGCCCACTTCAGCCGCGCGGTCAGCATCTACGAGGGCACCGACGTCCGGGTGCTCGGCGTGACGGTCGGCGAGGTCACCGAGGTCAGCCCCGACGGCGACTCGGTGCGCGTCGAGATGTCCTACGACGGCGAGGTCAAGCTGCCCGCCGACGCCCAGGCCGTCATCGTCACCCCCACCCTGGTCGCCGACCGGTTCGTGCAGCTGACGCCCGTGTGGGAGGAGGGCGACCAGGTGCTGGCCGACGACCACGACCTGCCCGTCGCCGAGACCGCCGTGCCCGTCGAGCTCGACCGGATCTACTCCTCGCTGCGCGACCTCGCCTCGACGCTCGGCCCCAACGGGGTCAACGCCGACGGCACCCTCAACAACCTCGTCACCGCAGGCGCCGACGCCCTCGAGGGCCAGGGCGCGGCCGGCAACGCCATGCTGCGCAACCTCGCCGCCGCCGCGACGACGTTCGGCAACAGCAGCGGCGACCTGTTCGCCACCGTCAGCCAGCTCGCTGAGTTCACCACCACGCTGGCCGAGAACGACGAGCTGGTCCGGGCGTTCATGGCCGACCTGGCCGGCGTCTCCCGCCAGCTCTCCGAGGAGCGCCGCGAGCTGCAGGCCACGCTGGCCGCGGTCGCCGACACCGTCGGCAGCGTGCGCGGGTTCGTCAAGGACAACCGCCAGGCGCTGGTCACCGACGTCCGCAAGCTCAGCCGGGTCGTGCGCGCCATCGCGTCGGAGAAGACCAGCCTCGACCAGGCGCTCAAGGTGGCCCCGGTCGCCATGGGCAACCTGGTGCTCGCCTTCAACGTCGAGTCCGGCTCGGTCGGCTCGCGCATCGGCATCAGCGGCAACGCCTTCGACGCCGACGGCTTCCTCTGCTCCATCGTGCAGCAGTCCGACCTGCCCAAGATCAGCAAGGACCTCGCCTGCCAGCTCTTCGCCGCGCTCCTCGAGCCGGCCACCAACGAGCTGCCGACCATCCCGCCCGCCGCCCGGACCAGCTCAGGCGGCGCACCACGCCCCGCGACCGGCGTACCCGCCGCGCAGCGCCCGCAGGTCGAGGCCTACTCCAGCGAGGCGCCCCCGTCGTTCGCCGAGCTCCTCGCGGGAGGCACCCGGTGAAGCGCCTGCTCGCCTCCGTCGTCTCCGGCGTCCTGCTCGCCGGCGGCCTCAGCGCCTGCGACTTCGACGGCGCCTACGACCTGCCGCTGCCCGGCTCGCCCGTCGACGCCGACGAGGCCTACGAGGTGACCGCCGACTTCGAGGACATCCTCAACGTCGTCCCGCGCTCGCCGGTCATGGTCGACGACGTCACCGTCGGTGAGGTCACCGAGGTCGAGCGGGTCGGCTGGCACGCCCGCGTGACGCTGCGGGTGCGCGACGACATCGTGCTGCCCGACAACGTGGTCGCCGAGATCCGCCAGGTCAGCCTGCTCGGCGAGAAGTACGTCGCCCTCGACGCGCCCACCGACGTCGAGCCGGTCGGGCGGCTCGGCGACAACCCCGACGACAACATCGGCCTCGACCAGACCGGGCGCAACCCCGAGGTCGAGGAGGTGCTCGGCGCGCTCGCGATGCTGCTCACCGGCGGTGGCGTGGCGCAGCTCGGCACCATCACCAAGGAGCTCAACGCCGCGATGAGCGGGCGCGAGGACGACCTGCGCAGCCTGCTCGGCACCCTGGACCGGTTCGTCGGCACGCTCGACGACCAGAAGGGCGACATCATCCGGGCGCTCGACTCGCTCAACAACCTCACCGCGACGCTCAACCGCGAGAAGACGGTCATCCAGGACGCCCTCGACGCCACGGGCCCCGCGATCGACGTCCTCGGCCAGCAGACCGACGAGCTGGTCGGCATGCTGTCCTCCCTCGACCGGCTCGGCGTCGTCGGCACCCGCGTCATCAACGCCAGCAGCGACGACCTGCTCGCCCAGCTGCGCGACCTCCGGCCGATCGTCAAGAACCTCAGCGCCGCCGGGGACGCGCTGGCGCCGGGGCTCAACCTGCTCGTCAGCTTCCCGTTCCCCAAGGAGGCATCCGAGATCGTGCTGGGCGACTACGCCAACACCTCGATCCGCGCGGACATCAGCCTCGAGAACTTCCTGCCCCAGGGCGGCGGCCTGCCCGACCTCCCGGACCTGCCCGACCTGCCCGGCCTGCCGATCGGCACCGCCGTCGACCAGGTGCTGCGCTGCCTGCGCAGCGGCGACATCACCTCGCCGGCCTGCCGCGTGGTCCTGCGCTCGGTGCGCCTGATGCCCGAGCTGCTGGAGCGCTGCGACACGCCCCGGTGGCGCTCGCGCGGCGTGTGCCGGGCGCTCGGCCCGGTCGGTGGCCTCATCGGCGGCCTGGGTGGCCTCGGCTCCTCGGTCCCCGACCTGCCGGGCCTCGGCCGGCTCAGTGCCGCGCTGACCAGCGGCGACCCCGCTCCCACCGCCGACAACACCACGCTCTTCGGAGGTGGCTCCTGATGACCCGAGCCGTCCGGATCCGCCTGCTGGCCTTCGTCGTCCTCTCGGCGTTCGGCATCGTCTACATCGCCTCGGCCTACCTCGGCATCGTCGACAAGGTGCTCGGCCGCGGCTACACCGTCCACGTCACCCTGCCGACGTCCGGCGGCCTCTTCGAGGGCAGCGAGGTCACCTATCGCGGCCTCAAGATCGGCAAGGTCTCCGAGATGCGGGCCACCCGTGAAGGCGTCGACCTCGAGCTCGCGATCGAGGACGAGGTCGAGCTGCCGCTCGACTCCCCGATGTTCGTGCACAACCTCTCCGCGGTCGGCGAGCAGTACCTCGACTTTGAGCCCCCCGACGACGAGGGCCCGTACGCCGGCGAGGGCGACGTCATGGCCGGCTCGGCCGAGTCGCTGCCCGTCGACGAGGCCGACCTGCTCGTCGAGCTCGACAGCTTCGTCAACTCCGTCGACCAGAGCAGCCTGCAGGTCCTCATCGAGGAGCTCGGCCTGATGTTCGCCGACACCGGGCGACCGCTGCAACAGCTCATCGACGACGGCGGCACGTTCATCGACACCGCCGCCGCCAACACCGACGACACCATCAAGCTACTCGAGTCCGCGCTCACGGCCCTCGCCACCCAGCGCGACAACGGCGACAACATCACGTCGTTCTCGCGCGACCTGCGCGACCTCACCGCGGCGCTGCGCGAGTCCGACGGCGACATCCGCGACGTCCTCGACGACACCCCGCCGGCCGTGCGCGAGGTCACGACGCTGCTCGAGGAGCTCGGGCCGACGCTCCCGGTGCTCCTCAGCGACCTCATCACCGTCAACCAGGTCGTCGTCTCGCACCTGGCCGGCGTCGAGCAGCTGCTGGTGACGTTCCCGCGCGTCATCGCCGGTGGCTTCACCGGCTCGCCGCCCGACGGGTTCGGCCACGTCAACCTGCAGTTCGACTACAGCGTCCCGCCCTGCACGTCCGGCTACAAGCCGCGCGGCGAGTGGCGCCGCGGCGACCAGCTCACCGACGCCCCGATCTTCCCGGCCGAGTGCACCAGCGGCGCGCCGTTCGTCCAGCGCGGCACCCCCAACGTGCCGGGCACGCCGAGCAACCCGGGCAACAACTCCTCCGCCCGGTCCTACGGACCCGACGCTGCCGTGTCCGGCTCCTACGACCCCACCACCGGCCGGGTCGACGGCGTCGTCGACGCCGCGGGCCGCCCGGTCACCTACGGCACCCCCGGCGACCTGTCGATCTTCGGCGACGACTCGTGGAAGTGGCTGCTCATCGGCCCGGTGGCGAGCCGGTGAGCGGTGCTCTGCGCCGGGGCCACCGTCCGCTGCTCGTCCCGGTGCTCTTCGTGCTCGCCCTCGTCCTGGCCTGCGCCTGCGTGGCGGGCGGGGTGTTCGTCGTCCAGGAGGCGCGCGAGCGCCAGGACGCCGACGGTGCGGCGGGGGAGCGCGCCCCGACCCTCGAGGAGCAGGACCGCTACGGCGAGGTCAAGAAGGCCGCCGAGGCGACCGCCCGGGCCCTGGTCAACATCGACTACCGCGACCCCGACCAGAGCTTCGAGGCCGTCGCGGCCACGGCCACCGGCACGTTCCTCGACCAGTACAAGGCGTCCTCCGACAGCCTCGTCGAGCTCGTCACCACCTTCAAGTCCGTCCTGACCGGCGAGGTCGCGGTCTCCGCGGTCGACGACATCGACGCCGACAGCGCCAGCGTCCTGGTCGCCACCGAGGGCACGGTCACCAACGCACAGACCAGCGGCGACACCCAGGCGCGCAACTTCAGGCTGCAGATCAAGCTCGTGCGCGTCGAGGGCACGTGGCTCGCCAACGACCTGGTGTTCGTCGGATGAGCCAGCCACCACGCCGCCCGTCGCGGCCCGCCCGCACGCCCACCTCCCGTCCCCGCCGCATCGCCGGGCAGGGCCGCGAGGCCGTCGGCGACGAGAC
>JAOPXU010000315.1 GCA_025964985.1 Nocardioides sp. | reverse complement strand
GGGAGGACAACGGGGCAACGGCTCTGACTCCAGCGCGACCGGCTCACAGCCCCACACCAGCTCTTCGGATAGGTCACTTCCCGGACCCGCCACCACTGATCCTAGAACCCCAATCGCCACCCCTGCTAGACACAGAGGGGAGCCATGGTCGGGCGGAGCCGTCTGGGCTACTCCAACCTCGAGAAGACGAGCGCCCCGTCCTCCCCGGTCAGGCGGGGTTCGTCATCGTCAACATCCACCGTCGTGGCTCTCAGCAGTAGGCGGAAGAACTCGTCCTCCTGGCGGGCGACCGTGGGCTCGCAACCTATTGCGCCGCTCACGAGGTCCGAAGCGCCGTCGTCTTGCGACCAGCCTGCCCCGAACGGATTGCACGGTCCGTAGCCAGCCACTTCCCGGTCTTCGATGACGATGATGAGCCCCCCCGGAACACCGTGGTACCCGACCGCAGTTCCCATCGACCATCGGTGTGCTTGTCATGCAGCGCGCTCCAAGCCCACGGACCAAGCACTACGCAGCCGAGCAGGGCGACCGCAAGGCCCGCCGCGACTGCGTGTGGACGACGGGCAGCGATACTCCGCACCCCAGCGGCAGGGGTTGCGATGTCGGTAGTCGCCATGGAAGTGAGTATGCGCCTGGCTCCTCTATTGCGCGCCCGACTCTCGGCACGACCGCGCGCGATATGCGGCATGGTCGGGCGGCTGTTGTAAGTGTCCTGTACCGCTAGTCGCAAAACAGGAAAGGACCAGTCTCGGTCAGCGGGGTGTAGCCGCACCTGATGTAAAACCTTTCCGCCTTCTGCGTCGCCACCCAGACACGCGAGTGGGGGCGGGGACGTCTTTGATGCAGCTCGTCCATCAGCCGAAGACCGATTCCTTGCTGACGAGCCTTGCTCGACACGACCGTGCCCATTACCCACGGGCCACGGTCGGGCAGACCTTCGGGGTCACGCGCCGCCAGACCTACTACGCCCACGACGTCCCCGCCGGAGTCGCGAGCAATAAGCGTGAACGGCAGATTCGCTTCGCCACTAGGTCGACATTCCGCCTTCGTCAGCTCAACCCAGTGCCCCAGCGTGCCGCTACCTGGCTCATCTCCCCACTCAGCCATACGTAGTGAGGCCGCTTGCGCTACTGCGCCTCGTCGTCCGACCGCAACTCTTCGACGCGAAGCGACTGGCCCTCGGTCGTCACACGACGACGGTAGCCCGCATGGAGCGAGTGCCCGGCTCTCGGCATGGTCGGGCGGAGCCCTCGGTTCGGCACGCCCGTGCACTCAGTGCGGCACGAATGGGGGCCCGCAGCGTCGCAACGGCAGCACAGGCGTTCGTGCTTTCTAGGCTGCCAGCTTGTCGGAGGCGACTGATCACGTGTTTGAGCGCGTCCGAACACGCATCCTGGGGGTGAGCGGTGGCATCATGCGACGCATGTCCAATGTCATCGACCTGCAGGAGCGGCGCGTCTACTCCTTCCGGCAGATCGACGACATTCTCAATCTGTACGCCGGAACCTCGGCGCGGTGGATCGACGGCTACGACCGTGGCGCCAAGTCCTACCCGCCCGTCGTGCGCGAAGAGCGTCAGTTCGACGACGTCGCCACATGGGGCGAGTTCGTCGAGTGCCGCCTGCTTGCCGAGTACCGCACAGCCGGCGTCACCCTGCAGCGAATGCGTCCTGCCGTCGAGCGCCTACGGGAACTAACCAACTCCCGTTATCCCCTGGCCTCAGCCCAGCTATGGGTGGCCCCTGAGGGCCGCGAGCTGGTCGCCCGCGTGCAAGACGAGGTCGGCCTGGCCCGCCCGCTGAGCCTTGTTCTGCGCACCGGGCAGACCGTGCTCGACTGGTCGGTTCGCGCCTCAACGTTCGAGCGTTCCGTGGCTTGGTCTTCCGATGATGCCGCCACGGCCGAGCCGCTATTCATTACGCCTGACCCCCAAGTGCCCCTCGTCGTGGTCGACCCTCGACGAGGCTACGGCGACCCAGTCATTCGGGGCCGCAACGTGACAACCGAGGTCGTCCGAGAGCTCGTCCGTGCTGGTGAGAGTGTCGACGGGGTCGCTGAGGCATACGAATTGACTCGCGCTGAGGTTGAGGCTGCGCTCGCCTACGAGCTCGGCAAGAAGCAGTCGGCCTAGGTCAGGGCTTAGGCGTGGCGGTCGATTCGAAGAACCTCCGATTCTACGTAGACGAAAGTGCGCTGGGACTTGGCAAGGTGCTGACGAGGGCTCGTCGCGACACCATCCATGCAGGACACATCCTCATTCCCGAGTGCCCCATCGGGGCCCTTGACCCCGACTGGTTGCCGGTCGTCGCTGCACGCGGACTTGTCGTCATCGGCCGCGACAAACACATTCGCTCCCGTCCCGGTGAGCGCGAGTTGTTGCGCGACCACGGATTACGAGTCTTTCGCATCGGCGGCAAGCAAGACCTCTCCACCTGGGAGTGGCTCTCGCGCTTCGTGCGCCACTGGGAGGCCATGGAGACAGTGATCGAACAGCGCCCCGACGGTCCGTGGTTTTACTTGGTCAACGCCAACGGGCTAGCTGAGGTGCCCCTCTAGGGCCCGCAGCGCGGCATGGTCGGGCGCATTGACGAGCGCTAGGCCGATTGGCTGTGAACGCGATCCGCCGAAGCAATGCGGCTCCTAGACGAACCGAACAGCTCACTTCCCGCATCCTGTTTGTGTGACGACCGACCTTGACTTCGAGCAGTTCTACGCCGCGACGCGGCCACGGCTACTGCGGACGACCTTCGCCGTCACGCGCGACCAGCAACGAGCCGAAGACGCAGTCCAAGTGGCGTTCGTGAGCGCCTACACATCGTGGCGGCGAGTCTCGCGCGCCGACGACCCGGTGGCGTACGTCAGACGCATAGCTATCCACGCTGCACTTGCTCAGCGCCGGTCCCCCTCCTGGCGCCGGGAGAAGGCCTCGGGACATGCACTGCGCGATGACCTGTGGCCGACGCCGTTGACGCCACCGCCCAGCGCCTCGACGTGTGGCAAGCGATCGGAACGCTCCCACCTCGGCAGCGCGCCGTCATCGTCCTGCGTTACTACGAAGATCTGACCGAGTCCCAGATCGCCGCGATCCTAGGCATCCGCCCCGGCACCGTGAAGTCCCAGGCGGCGGCCGCTCTGGCCACCTTGCGCGAACGGACCGGCACCCCGCGCCTCGAAGGAGGACGAACATGACCGACCGCCTCACTCACCAGATCACCAACGAACTGCAACGCAAACTCGACACCCGGCCGGTCAGCGCCGGCGACGTGCAAGAAGTGATCGCCGCCGGTCGAGCACGAAGGCGACGTCACACAGCACTCCTGGGCGCTGGCACGCTCGCCGTGGTGGTCATCGCGCTCGGCATTGTCAGCACTCTGCGTCCTGATGCCGACCGCGCCGTCGAACCCGCGAGGACGAGCGGGTCGACGGCGCCCTACGACGTCCCTCCCTGTCCTGACCGGCTACCCGAACTAGACGACGCGAACTACCGGGTGCCCAACCTGGACCGCGTCAAGACGGTTCGATTCTGCGCTGACCTGGCGTGGTCGCTCACGGGCGACACCACCATCACTGCAGAGGACCGGGCATGGCTAGCTGACCGCGACGCCCTCGTGCAGGACATCGACGGCTTCGTCGCGGCACTGCGCTCGGCACCGTCCTATGACTCGGACCGATGCGCAGCGCTGGACTTTGCTTCGACCCGTGCCTCGCTGGCGTTCGACCTCGATGACGGCACGCGCGTACTGGTCGCGGTCCCGGCGTGCACCCGGCTCACGGTCGAGGACCGCGCAGTCGATGGGCAACAGTTCGCCGAAGCTTTCGACAACGCCGTGAATCGTCAACGCGACAGCCTCGACTACACCCGAGCCACTGATCGGCCGCTGGACTGCGACACGCCCTCAGTTCTCGCACCCGTGCGCCCCCAACGTGAGGTCGTGGTCGCAGCAGCGTGGTGCCCCACCGAGGACGCCACCGCTATCCCCATCCGCGACCAAGCGCTGGCAGACCTGGCAGCCGCCTGGCGCAACAACCAGCCGATCACCCAGCAACCCGACTCCACAGGCATGGACACCTGCACCAACCTCGAGACGCGACCCGCAGACATCATCGTCCGCACCGACCGAGCAGACGACGTACGGCTCATGGTCAGCCCGTGTGGCTTCCTAGTCTTCGGCTCATGGGGCGCAGACGAGTCAGTCTCGATCCCGGTCACGCCAGAAAGCCTCGGTCTCTCGTAGAACTCGCCTCGACTTGCCCCTAACCGTCACGGACCAGGAACAAAGCCGTCGTCGAACACGGCTCGTCCTCACCGTCGGCATGATTGGGCGGAGCCCGCTAGGCGGCATGACCGGGCGGAGCCATTACCTCGCCGAGATCCAGTGGTCCTTTGGCTCATTCACAACGGACGGTTGTCTCGGCTTCGCACTCATCAATGCCATCACCGCCGTCGGCGAAGTCCGTTCCTTCGCCACCGACCAGGACATCCCTCAGCTCGCCGCCACCGAGAGCGTCATCCCCGGCACCACCAGCCACGGTCACCTCATTGTCGCCACCGCAGGCGATGTCGCCGCCAGCGTCCGGGACGTTCCTCAGCGCGGTCAATTGGATGTCGTCGTCACCGCGTCCGCCGTTGACGGTTCCGCGACACGCCTCGATGTCGAACGCCTCGTCATCTGCACGACCCACCACGGCGACCGTGAAGTAGTGGATGCGGATCGTGTTCCAACCGCCAACTGCGAAGGTCTCGTCTCGCTGGGTGGGGCTGTCAGGTGTGACGGCCTTGATCGTCACTGACCCTTTGGCGAAGTCGGCTCGAATCGGACCAACTGCTTCATACTCTGAACTGAGGAGCAACTCGTCGACATCACCGCCGCCACGCAGTGCGCCTCGGACGTTCAGGTAGTACGGCTGCACGCTGATGCGGTCGTTGCCGTTACCCATGTCGACGTCACCGACGGTGCCCTGGGTGATGACGTGTTCGGCTTGGGGTCCGCCAGTGAAGCTGATACCGCCGCTGAGGTAGTACTCCTCGAAGCCGAGCAGACGGCCCGTCGTTGTGCGCCCAACGGTGATGCGGTGCCGAGCGTTGTCCAGACGGACACCCTTCTTGAAGGCCCGCGATCCTGAGCCGTACAGGGTGTCTCGTCCAGGCCCGCCCACGACCACAGACCCGCGCCGCGCGTTCGGGGCTATCCGCACAACGTCGCCACCTGCACCAGTATCGATGTCATCGCCCAGTTCGCCGTCTACGAGGGCCGAGACCTGCTCAGACGCAGAGCCACCTCTGAACCGGTCGGCTCCGGTCCCGAGCGTGACCTCAATCGTCCTGCCGCTCTCGTTGACAACCGAGTCGTGACCCGGGCCTGCGTCGATGGAGTAGGAGCCTCGCACGCAGATGATGTCGGCACCGCGACCGGCGTCTACGCCCCTGCCGCTCTTCACGATGATGACGTCGTTGCCTGGCGTGCCCCTGACGGTGCGGTTCGGCGAGTCACCCACCAACGTCGCACGCTTGCCTTGGCACATCATGGCCCTCGCTGAGCCGTCTGTTGTGGCAGATGACGCCGGCAAGATGGTCACCATGCATGCAGCGGCGAAGGCGACAGCTAGTGACCGAGTCAAGCTCGAGTTGAGGTTGCTCATGGTGACTCAACGTTCGTGAGACCCAGTCTGTTGACACCTCGCCCACGTTCTTAGTTCCGCCCTGGCCGCGGCATGGTCGGGCGGAGCCCGCTGGGCGGTACGAGAGGACGAACTCGTTAGGACGTGGGCGAATCCGTCCGAGACCCGTGCAACTTGACTGCAAAGCCTGCGATCACAGCGCCCAGCACCGCTCCCAGCGTGTTCGACAGCCAGTCGTTCGTCGAGCATGATCGGCCGAGTGCAGTTGCAAGCGCCTGAAGGAGCTCGATCAGCCCGGAGACCACGCTCGCCCCCACCATGACCATCAGCGGTCGACGTATGGCAACGGCGAACAGAAGGGTTGGTGGGATGAACAGCACCACGTTGGCCATCAACTCGACTGCTCCCAGCGTCGGAAAGTCCCACTCCACAGCGCATCCCGCAGCAAGGTCTCGCCCGGCAGGAAGCAAGGTCAGAGCCGCGACGGGCAACAGGCTGACTAGTCCGAGCCACGTAGCCAGCCGTTGGCGGTCGACTAGGCAATAGGCCGCCCACGGGCCGACAACTACCGCTGCGACGAGAGCGACAGTTGTGATCCACGGGTGCTCGACAAGGACGTTGGTGATCACAAGCGCACGCTATCCAGCGAGCATTGTCGAGGTCCTCGTTCGCAGGTACCGACCACCCGCCCTAAGGTCTGGCATCGCGCACGCTCATCGGCAAGACCGCGCTCGGATGGCGGCACGATCGGGAGGTCCGTTAGCGCCGATCTGCCTCGGCCGACCCGGTTCAATGACGCGACCCTGCGATGCCTTTTAGGCGCTCGGTAGGTCAAGTTCGAACCAGACGGCTTTGCCGCCGTCCGCCGTAGGTTCGACTCCCCAGCGGGAGGCGAGTGAGTCGACGAGCAACATGCCGCGACCGCCCTCTGAAGTAACTGCCGGGCTGTCCCCGACTGCCGGTAGATCTGGGTTCGCGTCTCGCACGGAGACTCGTAGGACACCGCCGGGGGTAGCGGCTTCGAGGACCGCTTGGCTGCCGCCGTATCGGACCGCGTTTGTGACCAGTTCGCTGGTTAACAGGGAGGCTGTGGCGCACTCGTCTTCGTCCAGGTTGGCGGCGTTGCAGATGTCGCTGATGAACCGTCGAGCAGCACGCGCAGACTGCGGAACCGCTGCCAGTTCGACGCTTGCGTGCAGTTCGATGGGGTCCATCCCAGCCCTCCCTGCTCGGACGTGCTGCCTGTCAAGAACCCGCCACGTTTGCTTACTGCAGAAGGGGGCATCCGCAACTTGGCGCGCGACCTGGCTCGCTAGTGGAGCCAGGTCGCGCTCGCCCCGCTTGTTTTCACTCCGTTACGTGTCCCGAGCACGCGTTGTAGTGACGCGGCCGTGCGTTCCGCGACTGGCATCACACCTCAGACGAGGCCGACCGTGCTCACCCTTTGGCCTGGTACTCACCCATAAGGGTGGCGGGGCGACAGCCCCGATCATCGGCATGATCGGGCGGATAAGCCATGTCCCCGAAATGCGAAACGACGCACCTGTGGACGGCAGGATCCGCAGCGGGCTCAACAGACTGCCGCTCAGCAGTTGCAGCGCCGATGCCGTCTCTGATTGCCAACTCACCCTGCGGTGTGCCGATGCAGCCACATGCGTACCTTCGGACCACCGACAATCGAAGGAAGTGCCTCATGGGTCTCTTCAAGGTCAACAGAACTCCACAGGCACAGGCAGAACGGAACGTCAGGATCGATGGCCGGATAAGCCATCGCAGCCTCCAAGAGCTCCAAGACCAACTTCACTCCGTCGGAGACCTTGGCCTCGATCTGGACGAGGCCCTCCGTAGCCCGAGCCAACGCCAAAAGGTCGACATCACCACTCTCATCAAGGCATTGGCCATCGCGACGGAAACTGCCGAGCTGGCGCTCGCAGAAATAGTTGCACTCCGGCAGGCTCTCGAGTGACCTGACAGGCACCGATCTCAAGGTGGCCATCAGCCGTCACGAAACGCAGTCGCGCCGGATTGAGCCCGTTCCGGAGCTCCTGTCGCAGTGCTGGTTCGGTCAACGTGGCGGCGAGATGGGGCGCGCACGCGCCGGACGGCGTTCCTCCGGTGTGGGCGCTCGGTGGTGGTCGGTTGGCTGGGTTTCGTAGTCTGCCCCGAGATCGACGTTCGTCAGTTCCGTGACGGTATAGAGGGCCTCCCTCACGACGGCTTGTCGTCGCTGCAGGTAGCCGCACCAGGTTGGGCGCTGCTGGACGAGGGCGGGAAGCTCGCCGACGGCGCCGGCCGGAAAATCGGTGAGGGCCTCGAGTCGCCAGGTGAGGGTGGCTGCGGGGTCGCGGGCGTCGTGGAGCCGGCCTCGGTCGGCGGCCAGGTTGAGGAGGTCGATGGGGTCTTGGTTGTCGGCTGCGGCGCGGATGAGTCGTTGTCGCAAGGTGGGCCAGGCGGGCTGCTCGGTCATGCCGGGGAGGAGCTGTTCGGCGTGCGTCTCGACAGCGTCGACGACGGTCGCGCTGACAGCTTGTTCGCAGGCGAGGTTGAGGGCGTCGTCGTAACGTTCGCGGGCTTGCTGGAGGAGCGTGCTGGGGTCGTGTGCGCTTTCAAGCTCGGTGGTGGCGGAGGTCGCGGCACCGTCGTTGCCGAGGATCTTCTCGAGGGTCTCCCGCGGGGTCTGGGGGTGGATGGCGTCGGGGTGGATGAGCTGATGGGCGTCGCCGGTGGTGGCGCCGGCGGGGAGGTAGCCGTGGTTCTCGCGTCGGCCACGGGTGAGCATCGTGTAGAGGTCTTGCCGGGTCATCGCGCCGGTGCCCGCGCTGGTGGGGATGAGGCCGTGGACGGTGTCGGTGGTGATGCCTTGGGCGGTGTGGATGGTGGTGGCGTAGCCGAGTTCGACGGAGGCTTGTACGTAGTGGCGGGGGAGCCGGGCGTGGAGTCCGTTGGTGGCGTGGGTGACGTCGAGGGACCCGTCGTCGCTGATGCCGGTGATGTGCCAGCGGTCGCCGTTGGTGACCCAATCGGTAGCGCTCACGCGCAGGTGCCGGTCGTTGGTGCGGGTGATCACGAGGTCCCCGAGTCCCGCGGTCAAGCCGTCTGCGAGCTGCGTTCTTGGTCCGGACGCCTCGGGGTGCAGGAGGGCTTGGGCGAGTTGGTTGAGGTCGCGGACTTGATCGCGGGTGGGGGCGAGCATCAGCGCATCCAGGCCCTGGGTGCGGTCGTGGTGCCAGGCGTTGACGACGTCGCCTGCGATGGAGAGTTCGTCGCCGACGTGGATGCGGTCGTGGTCGAGGTAGAAGTCCAGGGCGGTCGGGTCGCCGCGGCGGAGCTGGAGCGTCGTGTTGGCTTCGGCGGGGTCGGCGAACCGCATGAGCTCGTCGAGATGCAGCGCGCCGTGCCTCTTCTCGATGTCGCGCAGCAGGCCGCCGGCGCCGATGGCGGCGAGCTGCTGATCGTCACCGACGAGGCGGGTGGTGGCGCCCTGGGTGGCCGCGTGGTGGACGACCTGGTCGAGGGTCAACGTGTCCGCCATGCCTGCTTCGTCGACGATCACCAGGGTGCTGGCCCCGATCGCTGCGACCCAGGACGGGAGCTGTTCTGGGTGCCCGGGGGTGGTGGTGTCGAGGGTGTGGGTGAGCTTGGCGAGGGTCTCAACATGGACCCCGCGACCCCCGTTGACGGTGCCGAGGGCATCGGTCAAGGCGCCGGCTGCGGCGGCGGAGGGGGCGAGGGCGAGGACGTTCCCCCCGGCGTCTGTCCAGGCGGAGGCGAGGGCGCGGAGTGCGGTGGTTTTGCCGGTTCCGGCTGCGGCAATGGCGAGCTGCAACCGTCGACCGGAGGTCGCCATGTTCTGGACCAGGGCGACCTGCCCGCGGTTCAGTGGGGTGCGGTTCGCCGCGGCTTCGAGGACCGCGAGGCGTCCGTGGTGGTCGGGTACGACGGGTGCGCCGGTCTCGGCGGCGTGGGTCAGGAGGCGGTGTTCGGCGGCGAGAATCCCTCGCGAGGTGAACCGTTCCGAGCCGTGAACGGTGTACACCGAGGCCCCGTCCGCGCGGCAAAGGGCGGGGTGTGGGGTGATGTTGAAGTCGGCCTCGGCGGGCCCAGCCAGAGACACCGAATGCATCGTCAGGGCCGCTTCGACGAGCTGGTTGGTGAGGGCGCCCGGGTCGGCGACCATGACGTCGCTGGCCCGGATCTGGCGTTCGGCCTCGGCACGCACGTGCCAGGTCTGCCAGGTCGCACGGCGTTGTTCAAGCTCCCCAATGACGGTCGCTGCGGTGGCCTGTATCCACCCGGCGTCGACGCCCCGGGCGGCCTTGATCGGCGGGGGAGCCAAGGCCTGGGTGAGCATGGCTTCAACCCGGTCGGGGTCGCCGCCGAGGACCTCGACGGCCTGCTCCAGCCAGCCGGACCGTTGTTCGGCCTCGGAGCGTGCCGAGTGCTTGGGTTGGCGTGTCGCCAGGTTCGCTTGCTGGGCCAGGTGCAGGGCCTCAACCGGTGTCGGGGGACGACCGTGATCGGTCCGGAATTGGCCGGCCAGGTCGGTCTGTACGTCCACAACTTGCTGCCTGCGCGTCGACCATCGCGCTAGGAGAGCCGGGTCGACACCGACGATCTCGCGCACCGCTCGCTTCGCGCCGCGCAGGTGTCCGCCGGGGGCGGGGCGGTCCGCGAACCGGACGCCGAGTGCTTTGTTGAGGTGGTGCTCGAGGCGGGTGTTGTAGGTCTCGGACGCGGCGACGTTGGCCTTGAACAGGACCCTCCCGTCGATCGCCAGCCACCGGCCACCGACGGTGTTGCCGTGCTCGTCGGTCTCGAGTGCTTGGACCTTGTTCGCGACCGCGACGTGGGTGTGGAGGTCGGGGTCGCCAGCACGGGAGTCGCGGTGGGTGAACGCCGCCGCGACCAGCCCAGTCGTCTGGATCTGGCGGACGCCGCCGGCGCCGGTACGGGTGTATAGGGCGTAATTCTCGATGAACGCCAGCGCGTCGGCGACGGCGAACTGATGGGCGTGCTCGATCATCCGCGCGGTGTGCGGGTCTGCGACCGCCCACAGCGCGGAGACGCTCTTGACCGGCGAGAACGTCAGGTCGTAACCAGCGACCGCGGTCGACCTGGGCCGGGTCTGCTCGGCGACAAACCCCGCCAGCTCGCGCTCTGACCCGGGCTCACGGCCATGCTCTTCGGTGAAGAACTCGCGTGCGACCTCGGTGCGGATCCGCGCCCGCATCTCAGCCGGGACCGGAGCGCCGCTGCCCTCGGGATCTGCGGCTCTCCCGGCCTCAGCAACACGGCGCGCAACCTGGATCCGCAGAGGGCTGACGTCGCGGGTGTGCACGGCGTACGGCTTGCCCAACCACCCCGCACGCTCACGTTCCCGTGCGTTTCCGCGGCGACCCTCGGCGACCCGGGCGTCGTACTGGGCCTCGAGATGCTCCGCCAACGGGTGCAACCCGAGCCCGAACAGGTTGTACATCTGCTCGGCGGTCACCGCATCCCCGGCCTCTAACCCTGCGAGACCAGTCATGCCGGATCCGACCCACTGCCCGGGCGATTCGCCCTTGGCTTCGTAGTAATCGGCCAAGCCCGAGTGGCCCTTGTCGGTGGCGTCCAGGGCAGCGACCTGCCGGGTCAGGTACTCATAACCCGAGCCAGCCGTCAGCTTGTGAACCGTCATCACCATCTCACTTAGATATGGGGGGAACGCACCCCCTGGCGATCACCCGCCGCGGATCTTCTCCGTCAGTGCATGAGGTGTGTCGGGCTTTCCTATCTCGGATTTTGGGGGAGGAACGTCGCCGTCAGGCGGTGCCGGGTGTCACGACGATGTCGGCGGCAGTGGCATCGCGGGCTAGTCAGCCGGTGCGGGGCGCTCGGACGTGCGCTGATCGGGCTCAGCCGTCCGCGCGGTCCTTCTCGCGAGTCCTCGACCCGTTGATCGCCAGCGGGGGTCTCGGCGCGATATTTCAGTGAGAGGCCGTTCCCGGAATGAGCGGCTGAGTCTCAGGAGGACCGGTCGGATGTCCACAGAGACTCAACGTCAAGGGGCGCGGCGGCGAGATGCGGAGTGCGCTCGGAGATCGTACTCGTCGGCTGAGTCGAGGTGCAGCGCGAGCACCTGCGCTGTTTCGGCGCGCCGCACACAGCGCGCCATCCGGGTCCCTGGCCGCCTGTGCGAATGCCGTTGGCCGTACAACACGTCGGGTTGAATTGGTAGGGCGTCGAATCAAGTGGTAGGACGTCCTATCAAATGCCGTGAGCAGGCGGCCGCCGGGCAACTGCTGAGCAGGCCAGAGCGGCGCGCCTAGCCCGTGACGGCAGGACGACGCAGGCGCCACCGGTGAGGCCGAACGGATCTCGGCTCTGCGCTCGGCGAACGCACTCCCACCTGTGAGCCGTTTCAGCGAGGACCGAGCTGGCCGTACCTGACCGAACTCCGACCACGCGTCAAAGAGCAGTTGAAAGGCACAGACATGAAGAACGTCGGCGTCATCGGAGGCGGCCTGATGGGGTCGGGCATCGCGGAGGTGTCGGCGCGAGCCGGCCTCAACGTCGTGGTGGTGGAGTCCTCACAGCAGGCTGCAACGGCGGCACTGAGCCGCATGGAGAAGTCGTTGGAGCGAGCGGAGTCGAAGGGCAAGCTCGACGGACCGGGCGGCAGCACCGCCCAGAAGGTCCTCGACCGCGTTCGGGTGGAGACCGACCTGGACGTCCTGGCCGATCGTGACATCGTCGTCGAGGCGATCGTCGAGAACGAGGTCGCGAAGGTCGACTTGTTCCGTGCGCTCGACCGCATCGTCATCTCGCCCGACGCGATCCTTGCGTCCAACACCTCGTCGATACCCATCATGAAGCTCGGCGTGGTCACCAGCAGACCGCAGCAGGTGATCGGCATCCACTTCTTCAACCCGGTCCCGGTACTGCAACTCGTCGAGCTGGTGCCGTCGTTGCTGACCTCTGACGAGACCACTGCTCGCTCCCGCGCCTGGGTCGAGGGGGCGCTCGCGAAGAAGGCCATCGACTGCCAGGACCGCGCCGGGTTCGTCGTCAACGCTCTCCTGGTGCCGTTCATCCTCTCCGCCATCCGGATGCTCGAGTCAGGTTTCGCAACCGCTGCTGACATCGACCGCGGCCTGGTGCTGGGTGCCGCCCACCCGCAAGGCCCGCTGGCCCTCGCTGATCTGATCGGCCTCGACACGACCAAGGCCGTTGCCGAGTCGCTCTACGAGGAGTTCAAGGAGCCGCTGTACGCCGCCCCGCCGCTACTCGCTCGAATGGTCGACGCAGGCCTCCTCGGCCGAAAGACCGGCCGCGGCTTCTACACCTACACGCGGTGAGGCATGACGAGCAGGGGGGCCAGTCGGGTGGCTCGTGACTGCGCAGCCGTCACGGCGGGTCAGACGGTCCAGCGTCATGCGCCAATGCCGCCGCCGCCGCTGGCGCCGGACGGCATCGCCATCATTCCGCAGCCGAATGGCCTGCTGACTTACGTCAACACCTACGGGATCTCGACCGGAGACCTCTCCGAGGACGAAGTGGTGAGGTTGAGGGTTAAGGAGGTGAGGGCCGCTGTGGTTGCACACACCCGTCACCTGATCTCGCAACTCCACACGCCTCACCAGCGGCCGCTCACCGACTCGCCGAAGTGTCCGCGGTGCGGCAGCCCGACCCGGGGCAGCAGGCGGTCGATGCTCGGCGTCGCGGGTGCGTGCCAGGGCCCATTCCACGAGACGGTCTCGTGAGTAGATCCGGTCAGGACCGGGGTCGCTCCTGCTCGACTGACGCAACTGGAGGACCCCACAGCGACACGCGCGTGGACACTTCCGCCTTGAGACGGGCGGGCGGTTCGATGGCACCGGGACGGAGACCGTTCGTCGCCGATCGCCCTAGGAGCCACTCATGCGTGCTGTCGTCGTCCCCGAGCTCGCAGGACCTGGCGCCGCAGTGGTGCGGGAGGTCCCGTCTCCCGTCGGGGCTCATCGACGCGCCGGCGGGCGTCGTCTGCTGGTGGAGGTGCACGCGGCCGGCCTGTCGTTCATCGACTCGCTGCAAACCCGCGGCGCCTACCAGGCAGGCGTGGCCGCTCCCTACGTCAGCGGCTCCGAGCTGGCGGGTCGGGTGCTCGAGGCGCCGGACGACTCATGGGTGCGGGTCGGCGACCGCGTGGCCGGCATCGTGTGGCAGGGCGCGATGGCTGAGCAGGCGCTGGCGATCGACGACTACCTGGTCCGGCTGCCCGACGCCATGTCGTACGTCGAGGGCGCAGCGGTCTACATGAACTACGCGACGGCCTGGTACGCGCTCGACCGAGCCGCCTGCCGGCCCGGCGAGACCGTGCTCGTGACCGGCGCCGCGGGCGGCGTCGGCACCTGTCTGCTCGACCTGGGCGCGGCCTTCGGCGTCTCCACGATCGCCCTGGTCTCCACCGATGCGAAAGCAGCGACAGCGACAGCGGCGGGTGCGACCCACGTCGTGCGCACGAGCGACGACTGGCTGAGCGAGGTGCGCGAGCTGACCGGCGGGCGCGGGGTGGAGGTCTTCGTCGACCAGGTCGGCGGCGAGCAGTTCCTCGACACCGTGCGGTCGCTGCGCATCGGGGGACGCGGGGTGATCGTCGGCTTCGCGGGCGGCTCGATCCCCCAGCTCAAGATGAACCGGCTCCTCCTGCGCAACCTCACCATCACCGGCATCACCATGGACGTGATGGAGACCGAGCACCCCGGCACCCTCGAGCGGGTCCGGCTCGGCGTCCAGGCCCTGCTCGACGCCGGTCAGCTCGAGCCGTTGATCGGGGCGACGTACCCGATGGACCGGGCGGTCGACGCGCTGTCCTCACTCGAGGACCGGACCGCGGTGGGCAAGATCGTCGTCGAGATCCGCTGAGGTCACCCGGCCTCCGGCGGTGCGGGGAAGGACGGGACACGACCGGCGAGCACCTCGGTGATTCCGTGCCAGCCGTCCTCGGTCTGCACGGCAGAGGCGAGTGAGGCAGCCTCGCGCTCGAGCTGTTCGGACAGCGTCCGTTCGCTCCCCGAGAGCAGCAGCGCGCGCGTGGCTAGGTGCGCGGGCGTCGACCCGGTGGCGATTTCGGTGGCCACTGCGAGGGCGCGGGCGTCGAGGTCGTCGTCGGCGACGACCTCGCCGACCAGCCCGAGGGCGAGTGCCTGCCGGGCGGTCCACGTCTGGTCACGCAGGAAGTACGACGCGGCTGCCCGCTGGCCCACGCGGCGCGGCAGCAACCACGACAGCCCGGCGTCGGGCGTCAGGCCGAGCGCCGGGTAGCCCGCGACGAAGCTCGCCGTATCGGACGCGATGACCACGTCGGCCACCGCGGCGAAGCAGACACCGGCGCCGATCGCGGGCGCCCGGGTCGCGACCACCACGGGGGCCGTGGCCCCAGCCAGTCGCGCGACCATCGAGTTCAGGGCGGTGGTGACGCCTCGGACGAAGTCCGGAGCACCCTCTCGGCTTGCGCCGAGGGCACGCAGGTCGCCGCCGGTGCAGAAGAACCTGCCCTCGGCGCTGACGAGCAGGCAGCGCAGCTGCGGGTCCGCTTCGGCGCCGCGGACCACGGAGTCGAGCTCGTCGAGCGCCACCTGGTCCAGCGCGTTGCCCCGCTGGGGACGCGCGAGGACGAGGTGGCCGATGCCGTCGACGACGTCGTACCGGATGGTGGTGGGGGCGGTCATGAGCTCATCGTGCACGCTGCTGTGGAGCCCGTGCCGACGCGCCGCGACATCACGTCCACGGCGTTGCGACCGCCGTGGTCGACCGTTCCGGGCCTGCGCCGAGCAGCAGGTCTGCGGCGGCCCGCACCTCGGCTGCGAACAGCTCAGGCACCTCAGCCGCGGGGAAGTGCCCGCCGCGGTCGACCTCGCGCCAGGCCCGCAGGTCGTAGCGGCGCGCGACCGCAGCCCGCGGCGCCCGGATGACCTCGTCGGCGAAGACCGAGCACACGGTCGGCACGGGCACGGGGGAGTCGAGGTCCGTGCGGAGCGATGAGTGGTACATCCGTGCCGCCGACGTCGCCGTCCGGGTCATCCAGTAGGTCGACACCACCGACAGCACGGCATCGTCGTCGAGCAGCGGGTCGCCCGCCTCGTCGCGGCCGCACCAGTCGATCAGCTTCTCGCCGACCCAGGCCAGCAGCCCGGTGGGGGAGTCGTCGAGGGCGTAGCCGATGGTCTGCGGTCGGGTCGCCTGGATCCGTGCGTAGTCGAACCCCGTACGCCGGTAGGCCCGTTCGCGTGCGGCGCCGCGGGCCTCGGCCTCGCTGGCGCCGTCCAGGTCCCCCTCGCCCACGCGTGCCAGCGGCATCGAGAGGTGCAGGCCGAGCACCCGGTCGGGATGGCGCTGGGCCATCGCCGTGGCGACGACCGCGCCCCAGTCGCCGCCGTGCACCAGGAACCGGTCGTGACCGAGCGCGCCCATCAGGGCGACCCAGGCATCCGCGGTGCGCACCGCGTCCCAGACCCCGGCGGCGGGGCCGGAGAACGCATAGCCGGGCAGTGACGGGCACACGACCTCGAACGCGCGCCCGGTCGACCCGTCGGTGAGCAGCCGGGCCGCGTCGAGGAACTCGAAGCAGGTGCTGGGCCAGCCGTGGGCGAGCAGCAACGGCACGGCGATCGGCGCCGCCGCCGAACCGGCTGGAGGGAGGTGCACCGCGTGCACGTCGAGGCCGTCCACCTCAACGTGCACCTGCGGCACGCCGAGCCGCTTGCGCCACGCGTCCCAGTCGAAGCCGCCGCGCCAGCGCCGGACCAGACGCTGGACGGTCGCCAGCGACAACCCCTGGTCGGGGGCCGCCTCGGCGGACGGCCACCTCACGCGGTCGAGCCGGTCCTGCAGGTCAGCGATCTCGGCGTCGTCGACGACGGGTCTGAACTCGCGCACGGTCGAGGGCATCTGTCCATCGTGGCAAGGGTGGCGTTGCTGCGACAGCACGTGGTCGCCGCACCTGGAGGATCCTCCAGCGCGCCCAGGACCACGAGGTGCCGGCCCGCCGAGACCCGCCCACGCTGCTCGTGTGACGGACACGGGCCGAGCGGTGGAGTGGCAGGGCGCGCACAACCTGCGCGACCTGGGCGGGCTGAGGATCCGCGGCGGAGGGCGCGTCGCTCCGGGTCGGCTGTTCCGCTCGGACTACCCCGGGATCGCGCTCGAGCGCGACCCCCAGGGCCTGCAGCGCCTCGGACTGCGGACCGTGGTCGACCTGCGCCGGGACACCGAGGCCGACCTGGAGGCGCCCGACTGGGATGGTCACGGCGTGCGCCTCGTCCGCTGCTCGCTGTCGGCCGGCCGGCGCTCGTCGTGGCACGCGTCCTACGAGCGCTACCTGGAGCACCGGCCGGAGGCCGTCGTCGACGCCGTGCGGCACGTCGTCGACGTCGACCGGCACCCCGTGCTCTTCCACTGCGCGGCGGGCAAGGACCGGACCGGGGTGGTCGCGGCGCTGGTGCTCGAGGTGCTCGGTGTCGAGGACGACGAGATCGTCTCCGACCACGTCGCGAGCGCGGCCTCGGTGACGCCTGTGCTCGCGCGCCTGCGGACGCACGCGGTGTACGACGCCATGCTCGCCTCGACCACCGTGGCGGAGCAGCTGCCCCGGGCGGAGGACACCCGTCGGCTGTTGGCCTGGCTGCGCGAACGCGGTGGCGCTGCGGCATGGCTCGAGCAGCACGGCGTGGACCGCGGTGCTCTCGCCGCCTTCCGTGCCCAGATGACGACCCCCGAAGCACCCTTGCCGTAATGGTCCGACCATTGTAAGTTGCGACACATGTGATCGGCGCCTCACGGAGGGCGCACGCGAGAGGACGAGGGCGATGACTGTGGAGCTGAAGAACGTGCGCGACCGCTACTCCGAGGAGGACATCGCTGCGCACTACGCAGCCGGGTTCTGGCAGCAGAGCACCCTCTACGAGCTGGTGGGCGAGAAGGCGGCGGAGCGTCCCGACGCGACGTTCGTCTTCGACAGCACCACGAGCTACACCTACGGCGAGCTCCACGAGAGCGCCCTGCGCCTGGCGGTCGGCCTGCGCCGCGCCGGGATCGTCCCGGGCGAGCGCGTCGCGATGCAGCTGCCGAACTGGACCGAGTTCGTGGTGGCGTCGGTGGCGGCCTCGCGCATCGGCGCGATCATCGTCCCGATCATGCCGATCTACCGCGGCGACGAGGTCGGCTACGTGCTGCAGCACTCCGGCGCCTCCGTCGCCATCACCTGCGGCGACTTCCGCGGCTTCGACCACGCCGCGATGTTCGCCGACCTGCGCGCGCAGTGCCCCGACCTGCGCGAGGTCTACGTCGCCCGTGCCGACGCGTCGCTGCCTGCCGGGTCCGGCCGGCCGCTCGCCGAGCTCTTCGTCGAGGGCGAGCTCGACACCCTCGCCGCCGAGGCCGGCCCGCGCGTCGACCCCGACGAGGGCTTCCTGATCGTCTACACCTCCGGCACCACCTCGCGGCCCAAGGGCTGCTTCCACACGTTCAACACGATCCTGTCGAGCGCAGCGGCGATCGCCACGAGCCTCGACTACACCGAGGACGACGTGCAGTTCGGCCCGTCGCCGATCACCCACAGCACCGGCCTGGTCACGAGCGTCCTGCTGCCGATGCTCTGCGGCGCGAAGTCCTACCTGATGGAGGCCTTCGACCCCGAGGAGGCGCTGCGCCGCATCGAGCAGCACGGCTGCACGGCGGCCGTGACCGCGACGCCGTTCCTGCAGATGCTGATGGCCGCCTACGACCCCGACAAGCACGACGCGAGCAGCTTGCGGCTGTGGGTCTGCGCCGGCTCGCCCATCCCGGGGTCGGTGGTCGAGAAGTCGCGCGAGCTGTTCGCCGGCTGCCAGACGCTCAGCCTCTACGGCCGCTCGGAGAACTTCCTCACCACCATGTGCACCGTGCGCGACCCTGCGGAGAAGTCAGCCACGTCCGACGGCTCGGCCCTGGCCGGGGCCTCGATCCACGTCGTGGGTCACGACGGGCTCGAGCTGCCGGTCGGCGAGGAAGGCGACATCGCCTACCGCGGTCCGAGCCACATGATCGAGTACTTCCGCAACGACGAGGAGACCGCAGCGCTCTTCACCCCCGGCGGCTACTCGCGCTCCGGCGACCTGGGCCGGATGGACGCCGACGGGTTCGTCCGCGTCACCGGGCGGCTCAAGGACATCGTCATCCGCGGCGGCATGAACATCAGCGCCCGCGAGCTCGAGGAGCACCTCCTCTCGCACCCGTCGATCGCCAACGCCGCCGTGGTCGGCATGCCCGACGAGCGACTGGGCGAGAAGGTCTGTGCCTACCTCGTGCTCGCCGACGGTGTCGACTCCTTCACCCTCGAAGACCTCACGGCCTACCTCATGGAGCACAGCGTCGCGACGCAGAAGCTCCCCGAGCGCCTCGAGCTGGTCACCGAGTTCCCGATGACGGCCACCGGCAAGGTGCAGAAGCACCTGCTGCGTGCCGACATCGCGTCCAAGCTGTCATGACGATCGCGCCGGACGCGCCCGGGGTCGTGACCCTGGGCGGAGCAGGGGCTGACGTCGCCGGGCTGCGCCGGCGCCACGACGAGCTCGGACGCCGCCTCGGCCTCGAGCTGCGGCTCGCCGAGGTGGGTGCCGCCGGCTCCGGGGTCCTCGGACTCGTGGCCGCGATCGCCGACCTGACGCCCAACCCCCTGTGGCTCTTCGACGACCGCCACCGCCTGGTCGGCCGCTCGAGCCGCGCCCGTGGCTCCGACTTCCGGGCCCCCGACCTCGAGTCCCTGCTCGAGCGGCGGCGCGAGACCGGTGCGGCCCCCCGCGAGCCGGTCGTCCTGGCCGCCGCCCCCGCGCACGGCGTCGTACGGCGTCACCTGGTGGCGCCGGTCGTGCGCGACGAGGTCGTCTTCGGGTGGATCGTGCTGGCCGAGGTCATGGGCCGCCTGGGCCCCGCCGACGTCTGGCTCGCCGGTCGCGGCGCCTTCCACCTCGCCAGCGAGTACGCCGTGCAGCGACGGGTCGCGGGCTCGTCGTGGAACGCCCGCGCCGACCTCGCCCGTCAGCTCGTCCGAGGCACCGGACGCCAGGACGACATCGCCTCGGCCGCCGACTACCTCGGTGTGCGCGTCGACGCCGACCGCGTCATCGTCTTCGTGGCCGACGGACGCGATGCCGTCGCGGAACGCCGGGTCGCCGCTCACCTCGGGCGCGCTCTCGACGTCGAGGTGCTGGCCGCCCGGGGGCAGGAGGGCGCGATCGTGCTGCTCGAGGCCCCGGACGGCGAGCAGCCGGCCCACTTCGTCCAGCGGGTCAAGGTCGCGGCGCGCGACGCCGTGGCCGCCGCCGGTGTGCCGACAGCCGTCGTCGGGGTCTCGGGAGTGTCGGCGGGTGCCGCCCTCAAGCGCGCCTACCGCGAGACCCGCGAGGTGGTGCAGTGCGTCGACCGGTTCGCCGGTGGCGCCGACCGGGTGATCGCCGTCGACGACCTCGGTCCGGCCCGCCTGTTCGTCGCCAACAGCGACGTCGAGTCGGTGCGTCGCTACGTCCACGACGTGCTCGGGGCCCTGCTCACCGGTGCCCCCGGCACGCCCGACCTGCTGCGCACCCTGCAGTGCTTCTTCGACACCGGTCGCAGCGTCCGGGAGTCGTCGTCGCGCCTGAAGATCCACGAGAACACCGTCCGGCTGCGTCTGGCGAAGGTCCACGACCTCACCGGCCTCGACGTCGCCGCTGACGCCCACGACCAGCTGGGTGCGCAGACCGCGCTGCTGGTGCTGCGTCTCGAGGGCCACCCAGCGGTCCCGACCTTCGACGAGCGGCACGCGGCCCCCGAACCCGCGCCCGGACGGCGTACGGCGTGACGCGGCGCGCCCTCGTCACCGGAGCCGCGCGCCCGGGTGGCATCGGGCAGGCCATCGTGCGGCGGCTGAGCGCCGACGGGCTCGACGTCGTCACCCTCGACAAGGAGCCCGGCTGCACGTGGCAGGTCGACGTCACGGGCGACGAGCTGCCCGACCTCGGCGAGGTCGACGTGCTTGTCGCCAACGCCGCGATCACCACGCTGTTCGGCGGCGCCCACAGCTTCGACCTCGGCAAGTGGCAGCTCGACCTCGACGTCAACCTCACCGGCACGTTCAAGGTCGTGCAGCGGTGCCTGCTCGGCATGCGCGAGCGCGGCTACGGCCGCATCGTGGTCATCTCCAGCACCGCCGGCACGCAGGGCATGCCGGCCCAGGTCTCCTACGCCACGTCCAAGGCCGGCCTGATCGGCATGGCCCGCACGGTCGCGGCCGAGAACGTCACCCGGGGCATCACCGTCAACTGCGTCCTGCCGGGCATGACCGCCTCCTCCGGCATCCTCGGCATGCCCGAGGAGATCCGCGAGGCGTGGCTCGAGACCCTGCCCCAGGGGTTCGTCGACCCCGACGACATCGCCAACGCGGTCTCGTTCTTCGCCGCCGAGTCGTCCGGCATGGTCACCGGCCAGCTGCTGACCATCGACGGTGGCGACGAGCTCAACCTCCGCTCGGTGACGCGCTCCGTGTCGCGCTCGGGGCCGGCCGCGGGCTGATGCGCGGGCTCGTCGTGCCGTCGCTCGACGGCCCCGGTGTCGTCACGCTCCGCGCCGACGTCCCCGAGCCGCTCGGCGCCCACCCCTGGGCGGACGGCGAGCGGCTGCTCGTCGAGGTGCGCGCGGCGGCCGTGTCGTTCCCCGACCTCCTGCAGACTCGCGGCGCCTACCAGCACGGCGCGCCGCCGCCCTACGTCACAGGCGGTGAGTACGCCGGCGTCGTGGTCGCGTCGCCGCCCGGGTCGCGCTTCGCACCGGGCGACCGCGTGGCCGGCTTCTGCGTGTGGGGTGCGGTGGCCGACGTGGTCCTGGCGATCCCGCGCTACACCGTGCACCTGCCCGACGAGGTGTCCTGGACCGACGGCGCGGCGCTCTTCCTCAACTACGCGACCGCGTGGTTCACCCTGCAGCGGGCGGCGTTCTGCGACGGCGAGGCCGTGCTCGTGCACGGCGCGGCCGGCGGCGTGGGCACGGCGACCCTCGACCTGTTGCGCTCGCGCGCGTCACCCTCGATCGCCGTGGTGTCCTCGACGGCGAAGGCTGCCGTGGCGCGGTCCTGCGGCGCCGGCGAGGTCCTGCTCACCGACGACGACTGGGCGGCCGCGGCTCGCGCGCTGACCGGCCGAGGGGTCGACGTCGTCGTCGACCCGGTCGGGGGCGACCGGTTCACTGACTCCCTGCGCAGCCTCGACGTCGGCGGCAGGCTGATGGTCGTCGGCTTCGCCGCCGGGTCGATCCCCGAGGTCCGCGTCAATCGTCTGCTGCTGCGCAACCTCTCGGTCGTCGGGGTGGCTCTCGACCCCTGGCAGCAGCGTCACGCCGGCCATGCCGCGATGCTGGTCGCCGCCCTCGAGGAGGCCGCGGCCGCCGGTCGCCTGCGCCCCCATGTCGGCATGGTGCTGCCGCTGGCGCGCGCGGCCGAGGCGCTCGGCGTCCTGGACCGGCGCGAGGCGCTCGGCAAGGTCGTCGTCGACCTCACTGCATGAGTCAGAGCAGGAGCACGCCGCCGTCGACCGGCACCGCGGCGCCGGTGACGTAGCCGGCGGCGGCGCTGGCGAGGAACACCGCGCACGCCGCGATCTCGGCGGGGTCCCCGAGCCGGCCGGCGGGGATGCGGGCGTCGATGATCGCCTGCTGGTAGCGGGGGCTGTAGTGGGCGGTGGCCTCCGTGGGGAAGAGGCCCGGCAGGATCGCGTTGACCCGGATGCCTCTCTCGCCCCACTGGGCGGCGAGGTCGCGGGTCATCCCGAGCACGCCGGCCTTGGCGGCGCTGTAGCCGGTCGCCGGCATCTTGGCCGTGGTGACGGCCATGACGCTGGAGATGTTGACGACGGCGCTGCCCGGAGGCATCACGCGGCCGGCGGCCTGCGCCATCCAGTAGGAGCCGTGCAGGTTGACGTCCACCACGCGCCGGAAGTGCTCGGGCGGGTCCTGCGTCGCGGGGTGGTAGTCGCCGCCCGTGCCGGCGTTGTTGACGAGCACGTCGCACCCGCCGAGCTCGTCGACCGCAGCGGCGACGAGCCGGTCGCAGTGCTCGACGAGGGTCACGTCGGTCTCGACCGCCACGCAGCGCCGCCCCAGTGCCTCGATGCGGGCCCGGGTCCCGTCGAGCAGGTCGAGGCGGCGCGCGCCGATCGCGACGTCGGCGCCGGCGGCGGCCATGCCCAGGGCGATCGCGACCCCCAACCCGCTGGAGGCGCCGGTCACGACAGCGACCTTGCCCTCGAGCCGGAACCGGGAGCGCCACGCCGCGGCCTCGAAGGGGTCGGCGGGGTCCGGGGTGCTCACGCCCTCGTTGTACGCCGTCCGGCACCCACCCGCCCACCGGGCGGGGCGCGCCGCGGTGTGGGCCTCTCCACCGCGGCGCCGCGAGTCGGTTGTCGGGTCACCGGGCGGTGCCCAGGCTGGGCGGGTGCCTGACCTCGACCACGACGACCTACGACGCCGCGTGACCGTGGCGGCTCGTCGTGCCGGTGCCCACGCCGAGGTCCACTCGCTGCGCCGCCTCGAGGGCGGGGTCTCGAGCCTGACCTACGCCGCTGTCCTGCGCCTCGACGGCACCGAGCGTCCCGTGGTGGTCAAGGCCGCGCCGCCGGGCCTCGCACCCGTGCGCAACCGCGACGTTCTGCGCCAGGCGCGGCTGCTGCGGACGCTGGCCGACGACCCCCCGTTCCCGGTGCCGGGCGTGCTCCTCGAGGACGGCGGGGACCCGCCCGACGTGCCGCCGCTGTTCGTGATGGAGCTGTGTGCCGGGGTGTCCTACGAACCAGGCCTCGACGTCGCCCCCGCTCCGCCGACGCCGGAGGTCGCGGCCGAGCGGATGCGCGTCGCGACCCGGGCCCTGGCCCACCTGCAGGCCCACCGGCCCGTGGCGCTCGGGCTCGACGACGAGCCGGGCTGCCCGGCCGACGAGCTCGACCGGTGGTGCCGGCTCTTCGACACCGTCGACCGTGACATCGCCCCCGGTCGCGACGCCCTCGCCGACCGGCTCCGTGCCGCCCCGCCGTCGCCCTTGCAGCCCCGCCTGCTGCACGGCGACTACCGCCTGGCCAACATGCTCTTCACCGGCACCACGCTCGAGGCCGTCATCGACTGGGAGATCTGGTCGGTGGGCGACCCGCGGGTCGACCTCGCCTGGCTGCTCATGCACGCCGCGCCCGCCCACGTCTTCCACGAGGACCGGCCGGTCGCCGACCGCGTCTCGAGCCGCGCCCTCCCCGGCGTCCCCGAGCTGCTCGACGTCTACCGCGAGGAGCGGGTGACGAGGGGCGCGGGCCAGGACGTCGACGACGTCACGACCGACCTGGGGTGGTTCGTGGCGCTGTGCCATCTCAAGGTCGCATCGACGATCGGCGTCATCTGGAAGCGCGAGCGCCGCGCCGAGCGGCCCGAGCCCAAGCTGGTCACGGCCGCCGCGCACCTCGACGAGGTGCTGGCCGCCGGCCACACCGCCCTCGACACGGCGCGAGGGGCTCAGTCGAAGTAGGCGAAGACCGACTCGGCCACGCAGGCCGGCTTGTCCTGGCCCTCGACCTCGAAGGTCTGCAGGCTGCGGAAGCGCGAGCCACCGTCGAGCGGCTCGTGACCGAGCAGGTCCATCGACATCCGCAGCCGCGAGCCGACCAGCACGGGCGAGGTGAAGCGGACCTTGTCGAAGCCGTAGTTGAGCGGCAGTGAGTAGCCGCTCATGCTGAGCACCTCGTACTGGAACTTGGGCCCGAGCGAGAGGGTGTAGAGCCCGTGGGCGATCGTCACGCCCCACGTCGTCCGCGCGGCGCGGGCCGGATCCACGTGGAGGCCCTCCCAGTCCTCGGTGGCGTCGGCGAACGCGTCGATCCGCTCCTGGGTGACCTCGTGCCAGGCGCTGATGCCCAGCCTGGTGCCGGTGAGCGCGCGCAGTGCCGGGATGCCGTGGACGGAGACCATGGGCCCAGCCAACGCCGGTGCCCGCCGCCGGGGCGACCACGCTGCGCCGACGAGGTGGAGAACTCCACACCACCACCTGCGTCGGGCTCGGGCGTACGTCCCTCCACGCTCCTAGCGTCGCGGGATGGACCTTGACATCCCCGCCGACGTCACGACCTTCGTCGCCGAGCTCAACGCTTTCATCGACGCCGAGATCAAGCCGATCGAGGAGGCCAATCCCGAGTACTTCGACCACCGGCGCGAGTTCAGCCGCACCGATGTGGAGCGCGGGGGCATCCCGACCCGGCGCTGGCGCGAGATCCTCCACGAGGCACGGGTGCTGGCCGACCAGGCGGGCTTCTACCGCTACCCGCTGCCGGCGGCACTCGGCGGCCAGGACGGCACCAATGTGGCGATGGCGGTGATCCGCGAGGCCCTCGCTGGGCGCGGGCCCGGTCTGCACGCCGAGCTCAGCCACGAGGCCTCGATGGTGGCCAACGCGCCGCTCGCGCTGGTGCTCCACGAGTACGGCACGCCTGAGCAGAAGGAGCAGTACCTCGAGCGCCTGGTGTCCGGTGACATGGAGATGGCCTTCGGGCTCACCGAGCCCGACCACGGCAGCGACGTCACGTGGCTGGAGACGACCGCGGTGCGTGACGGCGACGACTGGGTCATCAGCGGTGCCAAGCGCTGGAACAGCGTCGTGGACGTGGCCGAGGTCGACCTCGTCTTCGCCCGTACCAGCGGTCAGGACGGCAAGGCCGAGGGCATCTCGGCGTTCCTGGTGCCGACGGACGCGCCCGGCTTCGAGGTGCCGTTCTACTGGTGGACGTTCAACATGCCAACGGACCACGCCGAGGTCCGCCTCGACGGCGTGCGGGTGCCGTCCTCGGCCATGCTCGGCGAGGAGGGCCGGGGCCTGGACTGCGCGCAGCTGTTCGTCCACGAGAACCGGATCCGACAGGCGGCCAGCTCGCTGGGAGCGGCACAGTTCTGCATCGACCGGTCGGTCGCCTACACGCAGGAGCGTCGGCTCTTCGGCCAGCAGCTGCGCGACTACCAGGGCATCCAGTGGCAGCTCGTCGAGCTGCAGACGGAGGCCGAGCTGGTGCGCAACACGATCATGCGCACCGCGTGGCAGATGGACGCCCATGGCCGCACGTCGGTCAGCGACAAGGTCTCGATGGTCAACGTCCGCGGCAACCGGCTGGCCTGCGACGCGGCCGACCGGGCCATGCAGATCCACGGAGGCGTCGGCTACAGCCGGCACCTGCCCTTCGAGCACATCTACCGTCACCACCGGCGCTACCGGATCACCGAGGGCTCCGACGAGCTGCAGTACCGGCGCATCGCTGCCTCGATGTGGGGCTTCCGGTCCACGTCGTGAGGCCCCGTGTCAGGCGGTCGGGCCTCGCAGCGTGAGGCCCAGCACCAGCGACTCGAGGTCTTCGACCCCCAGTGCCCGACGTGGCCACGCTGCCACCGAGAAGACCAGCCCGAGCATGGCCTGCGTGACCGCCGGCACGTGGGCAGGTCCGACGTGGGGCAGGGCGTCGCGGACCAGCTCCTCCCACAGGCGCGTGTAGTGACTGCGTCTCGCGGCGAACGAGCGCGCCAGCGGAGTCGGGAGCGACCGCGCCTCGCGCTGGTAGAGCGTCACCCGCGCCCGGTTGTCGACGGCGTAGCGCACGTGGTGGCGCAGGGCGCGCTCGAGGTCTTCTCCCGGAGTGCCTTCCCGGCGGGCAGCCGCTCTGGTCAGCTCGTCCAGCGCCTCGTCGAGCAGGGTGGCGAGGATCGCGTCCTTGCCAGCGAAGTGGCGGTAGAGCGAAGGGCCGCTCAGCCCCGACCGTTGGCCGAGCTCGTCCATGCCGACGCCGTGGAAGCCCTTCTCATGGAAAGCGAGCGCCGCGGCGTCGAGGATCTGTCGCTCCCTGCCCATCCAGGGCACACTAGCAGCGGGGCGGAACGATCGTTCACACCGCGACGGGGTGGACCGACGAGGACGGACACATGACGCAGAGCACCTCGGCCGTGGCGGCGAAGCGGCGCGCTGAGCTGGCCAGGACGGGCGCGGCGGTGCACGGGGAGGCGCGGCGCCTCCTTGCCGCCGGCCCGGCCGCGGCCGATCCCGACGACGTGGCCGAGGCCGGAGCGACGCCGGCCGCGGACCTGCGGACCCTCGACGGCCAGCTGGCCGTGCTGCAGGGCCTGCTACGCGAGCGGTTGCGCGACGTCGACGTCGCCCTGGACCGCACCGAGGTGGCCGAGCACAGCCAGGTGCTGCACGAGCTGCACCAGGTGCGCTTCGGCATCCACGACCTGCTGGGCAACGAGCGCCTGCGGCGCCTCGACCAGCTCGACAGCGGGTTGCAAGAACTGCGGCGCATCACCGACCAGAACGCGCTGCTCGAGGTTGCCTGTGAGCTGGGCACCCGCGCTGGCGGGTTCGAGCGGGTGATGCTCTCGCGGGTCGAGGACGGGGTGTGGCGCCCGTGGCGCAGCCACTCCACCGTGATGGCGGGCGCGGAGCGCCGCTTCGCCGAGTGGATCCGCGAGGTGCCGAGCATCCAGCTGTCCCACATGGTCCTCGAGAGCGAGCTCGTACGCCGCCGCGAGGGCGTCATGGTGGTCGACGCCTCCCGCGATCCCCGGGTCTACGCCCCGCTGGCGGAAGCCTCCGAGCTGCGGTCCTACGTGGCCGCCCCGATCATCTCGGGCGAGCGGGTGATCGGCCTGCTGCACGCCGACAACCGGGGGTCTGAGGTGACCCCGCTGGACCGCGACATCCTGTGGTCCTTCGCCATCGGCTTCGCCCAGGTCTACGAGCGCGCGGTCCTGCTCGCGCGCCTGCGCGACCAACGCGCCGAGGTGCTGCGCGTGATGCGTACGGTCGAGACCGTGCTCGAGGCGCTGGCCACGAGCGAGATCGAGCTGGCCACCCACCACGAGCCCACCGCGGTGGCCGTCACCCGACCGCTGCGGCCCCTGGTCGCCGAGCGACCCGCGATGCTGGAGAAGCTGCTCACGCAGCGCGAGCTCGAGGTGCTCGCGCTGATGGCCACCGGGGCGACCAACGACCGCATCGCGCAACGCCTGGTGATCGCCACCGCCACGGTGAAGTCGCACGTCAAGCAGGTGCTGCGCAAGCTGCGCGTGGAGAACCGGGCCGAGGCGATCTCGACCTACCTGCGCCTGACCATCGGGGCACACGACGAGTGACACCCTCCATTGCTCTTATGGTCTGACCATTGTAATGTCGGCCGGGTTCTGACTGGAGCGGCGCGCCGCGCCGGGGTGTGGAGGAGTCGCGATGGACCTGGCCGATGCGCCGGACGAGGCCGAGTTCCGGGCGCGTGTACGCGGCTGGTTGGCGCAGGCGCTACCGCAGCTGTCCTGGCCCGAGCCTCCTGACCTCGAGGCCAAGCAGGCGTTCTGGCAGCAGTGGCAGCGGATGCTCTTCGAGGAGGGCCTGGCCGGTCTGACCTGGGGCACGGAGCACGGCGGTCAGGGCCTCGACGAGCGGATGCGCTCGGTCTTCGGACAGGAGTGCGACCGCGCCGGTGCGCCCGAGCGGCTCAACATCATCGGCGAGGACTTCTGCGGCCCGACCATCGCCCACTTCGGCACCCCGCAGCAGCAGGAGCGGTTCCTGCGGCCGATCCTGACCGGCGACGCGATCTGGTGCCAGCTCTTCTCCGAGCCGGGGTCCGGGTCCGACCTGGCCAGCCTGCGCACCAAGGCCGTCAAGGTCGCCGGTGGCTACCAGGTCTCGGGCCAGAAGATCTGGACCAGTCGCGCCCAGATCGCCCAGCACGCCATCCTGCTGGCGCGCACCGGCGGCGGTGAGCGCCACCGCGGCATCACGTTCTTCCTGCTGCCCATGGACTCCGACGGCATCACCGTGCGTCCGCTGCGCCACATGCTCGGGGAGGCGGAGTTCAACGAGGTCTTCCTCGACGACGTCTTCATCCCCGACGAGCTCGTGGTGGGCGAGGTCGACGGCGGCTGGCAGGTCGCCATGGGCACCCTGGCCTTCGAGCGGGTCGCCATCGCCACCGGCCGGGTCAACACCACCAAGGCCGTGGCCGAGATCGTCGAGGACGTGCGCGGGGCGCTCGACGCCGACGGGCGACCGCTCGGCGACGACCCGCTCGTACGCCAGAAGGTCGCCGACCTGTGGGGCCGCGCGATGATCCACCACGCGATCAGCCAGCGCGTCATCACCGGCGCCGACGCCGGCGTGCCGCCGGGACCGGTCACTTCGATCGGCAAGCTCTACTTCTGCCCGCTCGTCGAGGACCTCGCCGACTTCCGGCTCTCGATGGCCCCGCTCGGTGGCCAGCTCGACCTCGAGGACGACGCGTCGATCGACGTCCGGTCCTGGCTCCGCCTGGCCAACCAGGCCCGGGGCACCGCCATCGCCGGCGGCTCGACCTACATCCAGCGCAACATCGCCGCCGAGCGCATCCTCAAGATGCCGCGGGTCGCGACCGGAGGGGCGTCGTGACCTACACGTGGACGCCGTCGGCCGACTACCTCGAGCACAGCAACGTCGCTCGCCTGATGCGCCGCATGGGCGTGGACACCGTCGACGAGCTGCGCGCGGCCTCGGTCGCCGACGTGGCCGCCTTCTGGGAGACCGTGGTCGACGACCTCGCCATCCCCTTCAGCACCCCCTACACCCAGGTCCTCGACGCCTCCGGTGGCGCCGCGCACCCCCGCTGGTTCCCCGGTGGACGGCTCAACGCGGTAGACGCCTGCCTCGGCACCTGGGTCGCACGCACCCCCGACGCCGTGGCCGTCGTGCACGAGGCCGAGGACGGCACGATCGACTCGCTGACCTTCGCTGAGCTCGCCGACCAGGTCGCCCGCGTGCGCGCCGGGCTGCGGGCGCACGGCGTGGGCCGGGGCGACGCCGTTGCGATCTACCTCCCGATGACGGCTGAGGCCGTGGTGGCGACCTATGCCGTGGCGAGCCTGGGCGCGATGCTCGTCCCGCTCTTCTCCGGCTTCGCCGCCCCCGCGATCGCCAGCCGGCTCCAGGACGCCGCGGCGAGGGCCATCATCACCGCCGACGGGACCGTGCGCAGGCGGCGCAGCACCCCGCTGCTGCCGCACCTGCGCGCCGCCCTGGCATCGTGCCCGAGCGTCGAGACCGTCGTAGTGGTCGGCAACCTCGAGGCCGAGCCCGTCCTCGCGGGGTCCGAGGTGGCGTGGAGCAGCCTGCTGGCCCACGACCCCGACGACCAGGTGGCCGACACCGCCGCCGACGACGTCCTGCTGCTCGCCTACACCTCCGGCACGACCGGCAGGCCCAAGGGCGCCGTGCACACCCACGCCGGCTTCGTGGTCAAGACCGCGTGTGAGGTGGCCTACGGCTTCGAGATGGAGCCCGGCCGCACGTTCTGCTGGATCACCGACATGGGCTGGATCATGGGCCCGCTGTCGATCCTGGGCACTCACGCCACCGGCGGTACCCTGCTGCTCTACGAGGGATCGCCCGACGTGCCCGACACCGACCGGCTCTGGTCGATGGTCGAGCGCCACCAGGTCTCGATGCTCGGCGTCAGCCCCACGCTCATCCGCACGCTGCGTGCTGCGGGCCGGCTGCCCGAGCACGACTTGTCGAGCGTGCGGGTCCTCGGTTCGACCGGCGAGCCATGGGACCCCGAGTCCTACGAGTGGCTGGCCCGCGACGTCTTCGACTCCCGGGTCCCGGTGATCAACTTCTCCGGCGGCACCGAGGTCGGCGGGTCGTTCCTGTGCCCCTACCCCGTCGAGGAGATCACCAGCTGCTCGTTGGGCGGTCCTGCGCTGGGGATGGACGTCGACGTCGTCGACGACCAGGCGCGGCCGGTGCGCGGCGAGATCGGCGAGCTCGTCTGTCGCCAGCCCTGGCCCGCGATGACCAAGGGCATCTGGAACGACGCGACCGGGGAGCGCTACCACGCGGCCTACTGGTCGACGTTCGAGGGACTGTGGCGCCACGGCGACTTCGCCCTGGTCGACGACAGCGGCAGCTGGTTCATCCTCGGGCGCTCCGATGACGTGATGAACGTGGCCGGCAAGCGGGTGGCCCCCGCCGAGATCGAGTCCGTCGTGGCTGCCGACGAGGCGGTCGCGGAGTCCGCGGTCGTCGGGGTGCCCGATCCGACCAAGGGCGAGGCGGTGTGGGTGTTCTACGTCGGCAAGGGTGACCGCGGCGCCCAGGAGGCGCAGGAGCCCGAGGTCGCGCAGCGGCTGCGCGCCCGCGTCGCGGAGGGCGTCGGGAAGCCGTTCGCGCCGAGTCGGGTGGTGCGCGTCGAGCAGCTGCCCAAGACCCGCTCGGCCAAGATAATGCGCCGCGCGATCCGCGCCGCCGTGCTCGACATCGACGCCGGGGACCTCTCGGGGGCCGAGAACCCCCAGGCCGTCGACGAGATCCGCGAGCGGGTCAAGGACCTGCGATGACGAGGGTGCTGGTGGCCCCTGCGGCTCAGGGCACGTCGATGGCGGTGCGGGGCTCGACCTCGAGCACCGCCTCGGCGTACGCGTGCACGTGGCGCTGCATCCGTCGGACCGCGGCGTTGGGGTCGCGCTCGCGGATCGCCTTGGTGATCGACCCGTGCGCCTGCACCGTCGTGCGGCGCACGGCGGCGTCGATGAACCCCTGGTTGTCGGTGGAGGCGTAGATGGCCCGCGACAGCGCGAGCATGAACCCGGTCAGCAGCTCGTTGTGGGAGGCGATGGCGACGGCGATGTGCCAGTCGACGTTGGCCTTGAGGAACTCGCTCAGCGGCCCCTCGATCGCGATGCGTCGGTTGGCCTCCTCGAGCGCCTCGAGGTCCTCGTCGGTGCGGCTGCGGGCGGCGAACATCGCGCATGCCGGCTCGATGGTCTCCCGGGTCTCGAGCAGCGCCGCCATCCGGATCCGCCGGCCGCGGATCATCAGCGTCACCGAGCTCGCGATCGACTCCTCACCGGGTCGTTGCACGAAGGCGCCACCGGCGCGACCGGTCCGGATCTGCACCAGGCCCTGGACCTCGAGGATTCGCAGGGCCTCGCGCACCGTCGTGCGGCTCATCCGCGTCTGCAGCACGAGCTCGCGCTCGGGCGGGAGGGCGGTGCCCTCGGGGAACTCGCCGCGCAGGATGCGCTCACGCAGGTCGTCGGCCAGCACGTCGGACGCCTTGGGCACCTGCATCGGCGACAGCTGTACCGGTCGCCGGATGCCGTCCGTGGGGACCTCGCCCACCGCCATCGGTCTCCCCGTTCGTCGTGCACCCGTGCGCTGTTGTGGTCAGGCCCAACTTAACAGTCCGACGTCTTGTCGCACGGCAGCCCGCCAGGTCGCCGCTGGACATCCCCACACCGAGAGGAACACCGCCGATGCACTGGAAGCTGTCTGAGGAGCAGGTCGCCTACCAGGGGGCCCTGCGCGGGTGGCTCGGCGACGTCGCCTCGCCCGAGCAGGTACGCCTGTGGTGGGAGTCGCCGCTGGCCGGGGCGGCCCTGGAGGCCGCCGCGGACCTGGACGCCCGGATGACCGAGGACGGGATGTCGGGGGTCGGCGTCGCCGAGGACCTCGGCGGACAGGGCGGCGGCGTGGTCGAGCTGGCGCTGTCCGCCGAGGAGCTCGGTCGGGCCACAGCGCCCAGCGGGTCGTGGCTGGCCACGATGGCGGCTGTCGCCGCGCTCGGCCGGAGTCCCGACCTGGTCACGGAGTCGCTCGCGGGGGGGGCGGCGCTGCTCGTCAGCAGCGGCTCGCTGCCCGGGTCCGCCCGTCCGCTCGAGATCGGCGTCGACGGCCGGGTGAGCGGTCGCGTCGACCAGGTGCTGGGAGTCGAGGGCGCCCAGGTGCTGCTGGCGGTCGTCACGGGCCCCGGTGGTCCCGCGTTGCGACGGATCGCGTCGGGCTCGGCCGCCGTGACACCGCGTCGGTTGCTCGACCGGTCGCGGTCGGTCGCCGACGTGGTCCTCGATGCGGTGCCCTCCGAGGTCGTCGACGTCGACGCAACGGCGGCACTGGACAGGGCCGCCGACCTCGGTGGCGTCCTCGTGGCGGCCGATGCTCTCGGCGCCATGGAGCGGATGCTCGAGATGGCGGTGGCCTACAGCCTGCAGCGTCACCAGTTCGGCGTGCCGATCGGATCGTTCCAGGCGGTCAAGCACGCCGCGGCCTCGATCCTCGTCGACGTCGAGGCGGGCCGCTCCGGCGTCTACTTCGCTGCGGCCTCGGTCGAGGGTGGCCACGAGGAACGGGCCATGCACGCGGCAGCCGTCAAGGCCCAGGTGACCGCCGCGGCGTCGCGGGCCGCGGACACGGCCCTGACGATGCACGGGGCGATCGGCTACACGTGGGAGCACGACCTGCACCTGCTCTACAAGCGCGCCCGGCTCGACGAGGCCCTGTGGGGGGCTCCTCCGGCCTGGAACGAACGATTGGCCACCCGTCTGGGGTTGACGGCTTAAATGGTCTTACCATTAACTAAAGCCACACCTTTAGCCGTCGCATCGATGGACGGCCACGAGAGAACGGACGGATCGTGGACTTCGACCTGACCGAGGACCAGACGGAGATCAAGAAGGCGGTCGCCGAGCTCGCTGGCAAGTTCGACGACCAGTACTGGTTGGAGAAGGACCAGGCCCACGAGTTCCCGACCGAGTTCTACGACACGTTCGCCGCGGGTGGATGGCTCGGGGTCACCACACCCGAGCAGTACGGCGGTGCCGGGCTCGGCATCACCGAGGCGTCGATCCTGCTCGAGGAGATCGCCGCGTCGGGGGCCGGCATGAACGGCGCCAGCTCGATGCACATGTCGATCTTCGGCATGCACCCGGTGATCGTGCACGGCTCGGACGAGATGAAGCAGGAGAACCTGCCCCGCATCGCCGGCGGCGACCTGCACGTCTGCTTCGGTGTGACCGAGCCCGGGGCGGGTCTGGACACCACCCGCATCACCACCTTCGCCAAGCGCGACGGCACCGACTACGTGGTCAACGGTCGCAAGGTGTGGATCTCCAAGGCGATGGAGTCGGAGAAGATCCTCCTGCTGACCCGCACAGCGAAGTTCGAGGACTCCGCGAAGAAGACCGACGGCCTCACCCTGTTCTTCACCGACCTCGACCGCGCCCACGTCGACGTCCGTCCGATCCGCAAGATGGGTCGCAACGCGATCACGTCCAACGAGCTCTTCATCGACGACCTGCGCATCCCCGAGGCGCACCGCGTCGGTGAGGAGGGCCAGGGGTTCGAGTACATCCTCGACGGCCTCAACCCCGAGCGGTCGCTGGTCGCGGCCGAGGCACTCGGGATCGGCCGCGCCGCCCTGCGGGCTGCCGTGCGCTACGGCAACGAGCGCGAGGTCTTCGGTCGCCCGATCGGCAAGAACCAGGGCATCCAGTTCCCCCTGGCCGACTCGCTGGCCCGCCTGGACGCCGCCGAGCTGATGCTGCGCAAGTCGACCTGGCTCTACGACCGCGGGCTGCCGTGCGGGCGCGAGGCCAACACCGCCAAGTACCTCTGCGCCGACGCCGCCTTCGACGCCGCCGACCGCGCCCTGCAGACCCACGGAGGGATGGGCTACTCCGAGGAGTACCACGTAGCCCGCTACTTCCGGGAGGCCCGGCTCACCCGGATCGCCCCCATCAGCCAGGAGATGGTCCTGAACTTCCTGGCCTCCCACGTCCTCGGCCTGCCCAGGAGCTACTGATGACCACCCCGTTCTCCCTCGCCGGTCGCTCGGCGCTCGTCACCGGGGCCGGCAACGGCATCGGGGCGGCCGTAGCCGTGGCCTACGCCGCCGCCGGAGCCGCCGTGCTGGTCACCGACCTCGACAAGGACGCCGCCGCCGCGGTGGCCGAGAGGATCCAGCAGGCCGGTGGGCGCGCCGAGTCCGCCGCACTCGACGTGCGAGACGCGGCGCAGGCCGCCGCAGCAGCCGAGCAGGCGGCCACCCTGACCGGCGGCATCCTGCACGTCGTGGTCAACAACGCCGGCGCGATCGCGCCGGCCATGTTCGGCGACATGACCCGAGAGGCGTTCGACCGTGTCCTGTCCATCCACGTCGGCGGTACCTTCACCGTCAGCCAAGCCGCCCTGCCCTACCTGCCCGACGACGGCACCGGCCGGATCATCAACGTGACCTCGGCCGCCGGCCTGGTCGGCACGATCGGCCAGGTCAACTACGGCGCCGCCAAGGCAGCGGTCATCGGCATCACCAAGTCGCTCGCCAAGGAGCTGGCTCGCAGGCAGGTGACGGTCAACGCGATCGCGCCGCTCGCCGCGACCACGATGACCGAGGGAATCCGCGCCAATGAGAAGCTCGCGGCCAAGACGCTGGCGCGCATCCCGCTGGGCCGCTGGGCCCAGCCCGACGAGATCGCAGCCACCTTCGTCTTCTTCGCCTCCGACGCGGCGTCCTACATCACCGGCCAGGTCCTGCCCGTCGACGGCGGGACGGTCATCTGATGCCGCTCCTCGGCCGGGACGCCTGGATCGTCGAGGCACTGCGCACCCCCATGGGCAGGGCCCACCCCGACAAGGGCTGGTACCGCGACGTGCACCCCAACGTGATGCTCGGCGACGTCTACCGCGCCCTGCTCGGGGCCACCGGGGTCGCCCCGGGTGACGTCGATGACCTGGTGATCGGCTGCACCGCACCCTTCGGCGAGCAGTCGCGCAACGTGGCCCGCAATGCCTGGCTCCAGGCCGGCTACCCGCCCGAGGTCCCCGCCACGGTCGTCGACCGTCGCTGCGGCTCCGCCCAGACCGCTGTCGAGGTGGCCGCCTCCTTCGTCGCCTCCGGCACCCACGACCTCGTGCTGGCAGGCGGGGTCGAGCACATGGGCCACGTCCCGATGACCGCCGTGGCCGAGACCGAGAGCCTCTTCGGAGCCGCATGGCCCGCCGAGCTGCTCGCGGTGCACGAGTTCCCCGCCATGGGCGAGGCCGCCGAGCGCATCGCCGACCGGTGGGCCCTTTCGCGCGCCGACATGGACGAGCTGGCGGTGCGCTCGCACCGGCTCGCCGACGAGGCCGTCAGGGCCGGCCGGTTCGAGCGCGAGATCATCCCCCTCGAGCTCGACGGCGAGGTGCGCACCTCCGACCAGGGCATCCGCCCCGGCACGTCCCTGGAGAGCCTGGCCGGGCTCAAGACCATCTTCCGACCAGACGACGGCCAGGTCACCGCCGGCAGCTCCTCGCCGCTGACCGACGGCGCAGCCGGCGTGCTGGTCGCCTCGGACGAGGCGGTCGCACGCCACGGGCTCACCAAGCGGGCCAAGGTGCTCGACCAGACGACGGTCGGCGTAGACCCCGCGATCATGCTCACCGGACCCATCCCGGCGACCCAGCGGCTGCTCGAGCGCAACGGACTGTCGATGTCCGACATCGACCTGGTCGAGGTCAACGAGGCGTTCGCGTCCGTCGTCCTGGCGTGGGAGCGCGAGCTCGGGCCCGACATGGACCGGGTCAACGTCAACGGCGGCGCCATCGCGCTCGGCCACCCCGTCGGTGCGTCAGGATCGCGCCTCGTCGCGACCCTGCTCGCCGAGATGGAGCGGCGCGACGTAGAGCTCGGGCTGGTCACGATGTGCTGCGGCGGCGGCCTCGGCACGGCGACGCTCCTGCAGCGGGTCTGAGGCGACCGTGATCGACGTCGGATCGTTCCTCCACCCCGGCGACGGGGTGTGGTGGGGCCAGGGAGGCGCAGAGCCGACGCCCCTGGTCGACCAGGTGCTCGACGCCGTCGACTCCATCGGTCCGATCCGCGCCTTCTCCGGGTTGACCTGGAACCACCGCCTCTCCGGCGACCTGCCCGACCAGCTGACCGTGGTGTCCTACGGCGGCCTGGGCCGGCTCCGGCAGCTCAGCCGCCACGGACGCCTCGACGTCGTCCCGTGCCACTACTCGGCGCTGCCGCGGATGTTCGCCACCGGCCAGCTGCCCAACGACGTCGGCCTGGTGCAGGTCAGCCCGCCCGACTCCTCCGGAATGGTCACCCTCGGCACCGGTGTCGAGTACGTCGCCGACGCGATCCCGCACACCCGCACCCTCATCGCCGAGGTCAACCAGCGGATGCCACGCACCGTCGGCGGTCCGCTCCTGCCGATGAGCGCGTTCGCCGCCTACATCGAGACCGACCGGGCGCTTCCGGAAGGGCCCGTAGGCACCCCCGACCAGGTCGACGACGCGATCGCCGGCCACGTCGCCTCGATCGTCGACGACGGGTCGACCGTGCAGATCGGAGTCGGCACCCTGCCCGACGCGGTGCTGATGGCGTTGTCGGGCCACCGCGACCTCGGCTTCCACAGCGGGATGATGACCGACGGCGTGCTCGCACTGGTCGACAAGGGTGTGATCACCGGTGCCCGCAAGGAGATCGATGCCGGGCTCGTCATCACCGGCGCCGCGCTGTGCACCGCCCAGGCCTACGAGCGCCTGCACGAGTACCCCGTCGAGTTCCGCGCCGCGTCCTACACGCACGCGCCCAAGGTCCTGTCGGAGCTGCGCTCGCTGGTCTCGCTCAACTCGGCGCTCGAGGTCGACCTGCTCGGCCAGGTCGGGGCCGAGATGGCCCGCGGCGTGCAGATCGGCGCCGTCGGCGGCCAGGTCGACTTCAGCCGCGCCGCGTCGCTCACCGGGTCCCGCTCGGTGATCGCGCTGCGCTCGACCCGCGGCGCCGGCGAGGACGCCGAGTCCACGATCGTCCCGTCCTTGCGGGGCGGCGTCGTCACCACCGCCCGCGTCGACGTCGACGCGGTCGTCACCGAGCACGGGGTGGCCATGCTGACCGGCTGCACCGTCGCTGAACGCGCGCTGCGGCTGATCGAGGTCGCCGCCCCCGAGCACCGCGAGTGGCTGCAACGCAGCCTCGCCGATGAGGAGTTCTGATGGTCGACCTGCACCGCTTCCCCAACGCCAACGGGGGCGAGACCCGAACCGTCCACGTGCGCGAGGTGGGACCCCGCGACGGGTTCCAGAACGAGCCCGAGACGATCCCCACCGCCGACAAGGTGCGCCTGATCAATTCGCTCGGACGCGCGGGTTTCAAGCGCATCGAGGTGGCGAGCTTCGTCAGGCCCGACGTCATACCGCAGCTCTCCGACGGCGTCCAGGTCCTGCACGCCATCGACGTGCCCGACGACGTCGCGCGGATGGTGCTCGTCCCCAACAGCCGAGGCCTCGACAACGCCTTGGACGAGCGCGAGTACTTCGAGGAGGCGACGCTGTTCGTCTCTGCGTCGCAGACCCACAACAAGCGCAACATCAACCGCACGATCGAAGAGACGATGACCGACGTCTCGGCCATGGGCAAGCGCATCCTCGCCGAGGACCTCACCTTCTGCTCGGTGATCGCGACCTCGTTCGGCTGCCCCTTCGAGGGCAGGATCGAGATGGACCGCGTCCTCGACATCGCCGAGCAGTTCGCCGAGGCCGGGGCGACCGAGATCGGCTTCGGTGACACGACCGGCATGTGCAACCCGGCGTACGCCTCACGCTTCTTCGCCGCGGCGATCGAGCGCCTTCCTGGCGTCGAGATCACCGCTCACTTCCACAACACCCGCGGCCAGGGCCTGGCCAACGCCTACGCCGCGCTCGAGGCCGGCTGCACGAGCTTCGAGTCGAGCTTCGGGGAGCTGGGCGGCTGCCCGGTACCGGCGGGATCGACCGGCAACATCGCGACCGAGGACCTCGTCTCGATGTTCCACGAGATGGGTGTCGACACCGGTCTCGATCTCGAGCGCATCATCGAGGCCGCCGCCGAGGCGCAGGCCACCCTCGGCCGCAAGCTCACGAGCCACTCGATCGTGGCCGGGCCCGTCATCTGGTCCCCGTCCGTCTGACCCCTGCGCACGTCATCCGCGTGCGCACCCACCATCGCTAGGAGAGTCATGAGCAACCGCGTCGCACTGGTCACCGGAGGTGCCCAGGGCATCGGCAAGGGCATCGCCACCACGCTGGGCCGAGAGGGCTTCCGGGTCGCGGTCGCCGACCTCAACTTCGCGGTCGCCGAGGAGACCGCCGAGCAGATCATCGCGTCCGGCGGCGAGGCCATCGCAGTGGAGATCGACGTGACGTCGACCGAGTCGGTCAAGGCAGCCGTTGCGACCATCGAGGCCGAGCTCGGTCCCATCGAGGTCGTGGTCAACAACGCCGGCTGGGACGACTTCATGCCCTTCGTCAAGACCACCGAGGAGTTCTGGGACAAGATCCTCGACATCAACTACAAGGGCGCGCTGCGCGTCATCCACGCCACCGCCCCCGGCATGATGGAGCGCGGGTTCGGCCGCATCGTCAACATCGGCTCGGACGCCGGCCGGGTGGGCTCCTCGATGGAGGCCGTCTACTCCGGGGCCAAGGGCGGCATCATCGCCTTCACCAAGACGTTGGCCCGCGAGGTCGCACGCAAGGGCGTCACGGCCAACACGGTCTGCCCCGGCCCGACCGACACCCCCGCGCTGCGCAAGTTCGCCGACGGTGCCGGTGGCGGCGACGCCGAGAAGGTCATCGCCGGCATGACAAGCGCGGTGCCGATGAAGCGCCTCGGGACCCCCGAGGACGTCGGTCCGGCCGTCGCGTTCTTCGCCTCCGACGGGGCCGGCTTCGTCACCGGGCAGACGCTGTCGGTCAGCGGCGGCCTGACGATGGCCTGAGCGCCACCATGACCGACGACGACCCGACCCCGTGGACCGCCACCGGTGAGTGGACCGACATCCGCTACGAGACCACCGACGACGGCATCGCCAAGATCACGATCGACCGACCCGAGGTGCACAACGCCTTCCGCCCCCAGACCTTGGTCGAGGTCGACCGCGCCCTCAAGCTCGCCCGCGAGGACGAGCGCGTCGGCGCGATCATCCTGACCGGGGCGGGCGACGGGGCCTTCTGCGCCGGTGGCGACCAGCGGGTCCGCGGCGACAGTGGCTACCAGCTCGACGACGCCGCCACCGGACGCTTCCACGTCACCGACCTCCACGTCGCGATGCGTCGCTGCCCCAAGCCCATCGTCGCCATGGTGGCCGGGTGGGCCATCGGCGGCGGCCACGTGCTCCACCTGGTCTGCGACCTGACGATCGCCGCCGACAACGCGGTCTTCGGCCAGGTCGGCCCCAGGGTCGGCTCGTTCGACGGCGGCTACGGCTCCAGCATCCTCTCCGACCTCGTCGGACCCAAGAAGGCCAAGGAGATCTGGTTCCTGTGCCGGCAGTACGACGCCGCGCAGGCCCTCGAGATGGGGCTGGTCAACACCGTGGTGCCGTTGGCCGACCTCGAGGCCGAGACGGTGCGCTGGTGCCGGGAGATGCTCGCGCTGTCCCCCCGGGCGCTGCGGATGTCCAAGCTCAGCTTCCACGCCCACGAGGACGGCTACGCCGGTATCCAGCAGCTCGCCCACGACGCCAACCTGCTTTTCTACGGCACCGACGAGGCCCGCGAGGGACGTGAGTCGTTCAAGGCCCGGCAGACCCCCGACTTCTCGACATTCCCCCGCCGCCCCTGAGCGGCCGCCCGAAGGAGCCCCCATGCCCGACACCCCCGTGGTCACCTGGACCACCCACGCGCCCGGCATCACCCTGGTGACCCTGGAGCGACCTCCCGCCAACGCACTGGGCATCCCTCTGCTCCAGGGCATGCACGATGCCATCGGCGCCGCCGAGGACGCCGGCGACGTCAAGGTGATGGTGGTGCGCTCCCTGCTCGACGGGTTCTTCGCCGCCGGCGCCGACATCAAGCACATGTCGACCATCGACGCCGAGTCGTTCCTGGCCTACGGGACCCAGATGCGTGCGGTCAACGACCGTCTCGCGGCGGCGCCGTGGATCTCGGTGGCCGCCATCGACGGGCTCGCGCTCGGCGGTGGGCTCGAGCTCGCCATGGCCTGCACCCTGCGGGTGGCCGGCCCGCGTGCCCAGCTGGGTCTGCCCGAGGTTCGGCTCGGGCTGATCCCCGGTGCCGGGGGGACCCAGCGACTGCCAAGGCTCGTCGGCCGCGGCCGCGCCCTCGACATGATGCTCACCGCCCGTCAGGTCGGCACCGCCGAGGCCCTGGAGATCGGCCTGGTCGACCGCGTCACCGACGGCGACGTCGTCGAGGCCGCCCTGGAGCTGGCGATCGGACTGACGCGCTCCTCCCTGCCGGCCCAGCTGGCCGTCGTCCGCTCCGTCGACGCGGCGTTCGAGCTGCCGATGGAGCAGGGCCTGGCGTTCGAGGCCCAGCAGGAGCAGCGCCTCTTCGAGCACGGCGAGGCCGCCGAGGGCATCGCGGCTTTCGTCGCCAAGCGAGCGCCCAGGTTCGCGTGACGCGCGGTGGCTGAAGCCACCCACCGCGACACCCGGCTGCTGGTGGTCTGCCTGGTCGCCGTGTGGGTGCTGTGGGGTTCGGTCTACCTGGCGATCCGGCTCGTGATCGACGAGGTCGCACCGTTCCAGGCGATGGCCGTCCGGTTCCTGCTGGCCGGCCTGGTGCTCGGGGTCGTCGCGGTGGCCCGCCGCGGCTGGCGCGTGCTGCGCCTCACCCGGCCCCAGGTGGGTGTCGTGGTCGTGACGGGCGTGCTCCTGCTCGGCCTCGGCAACGGACTGCAGGCCCTGGCCCAGCACGAGGGACTGCCCTCGGGTGTCGCAGCTCTCGTGGTCGCGGCGGTGCCGGTCTGGGCGGTGCTGCTGCGGGCCGCGACCGGTGACCGGCCGGCGGGGCTGACCGTGGCCGGGGTCGTCGTCGGCTTCGGCGGCCTGGTCCTGCTGGTGGTGCTGGGCAGCGGCACGGGCGACCGGCTGCCCCTGATCGGCGTGCTGCTGTGCCTCGTGGCAAGCCTGACCTGGACCCTGGGCTCCTACCTGCAGGGGGTGCTCGCCATGCCGCGCGACCTCGTCGCGGTGGCGGCCTACCAGCAGGTGGTGGCGGGATGCTGCTCAGCGCTGCTGGCGCTGTCGCGCGGGGAGTCCCTCGACCTCACCCTCAGCACGCGGGGTTGGGCGGCGATGGCGTTCCTGGTGCTCGGGTGCTCGGTGTGTGGCTACCTGGCCTACGTCTGGCTGCTCGGCAACGTCTCGCTGTCGGTGACCGCCACCCACGCCTACGTCAACCCGGTCGTGGCCGTCGCCCTGGGCTGGGCCGTGCTCGGCGAACCCGTCGACGCGGCGATCGTGCTCGGCGGTGGTGTCGTGGTCGTGGCCGTGGTGCTGGTGGTCGGCGGTGAACGCCGCCCGGCGCGGACACAGGTTGAGGCGCTCCGTCGGCCCATGGTGTGACCGGCCTCACCCAGGAGGGGGAGATAGATGCCCCTTAAGTGGGACGAAATAACGGTAAAGGTCAGACCATACTTCGTGACCTGGACCACACCAGTCAGGTGCGGGCGACCGGAGGGACATCAGGCATGAAGCGACTGACCACGGGACTGGCAGCCATCACGCTGACCACGGCGCTGGCCGCGTGCGGCTCAGCGAGCTCGAGCTCGAACGAGGGCGACGGCGCAGAGGGCGAGGGCCCCATCAAGGTCGCGCTCATCCCGCCGACGAGCGGAGCACTGGCCCAGTTCGGTACCGACTCGGCCGCCGGGTGGGAGACCGCCGTCCGCCTCATCAACGAGAAGGGCGGCATCGACGGCCGCGAGGTCGAGCTGGTCGTCAAGGGCACCGACGCCGACCCGGCCACCACCCTGCGCGTGGCCCGAGAGGTGGTCACCCAGGAGGGCGCCCAGTTCATCGGGTCGGTCATGACCTCGCCCGAGCACGCCGCGCTGAACGCCCAGCTCGAGGGCCTCGGCGCGCTGTCGTTCAACAGCCTCGGCAAGGACGACGCGCTGATCGGCGAGCAGTGCTCGCCCAATGCCTTCCACATCGTGCAGACCACCGGCATGGACATCACCGCACTGGCCGCCTCGCTCGCCGAGCTGCCGGGCGACAAGTGGGCCATCCAGGCGGTCGACTACGCCACCGGACAGAGCGCCGCGGAGGAGTTCACCGCGGCCGTCGAGGCGGCCGGCAAGGAGGTCGTGATCACGCAGTTCGCGCCCCTGAACACGACCGACTTCGGGTCCTACATCACCAAGATCAAGGACAGCGGCGCAGACGCCGTGTTCGCGGTCGAGTTCGGCGCCGACGGCGTCGCCTTCGTGCAGCAGGCCGAGCAGTTCAACCTCGAGGCGCAGCTGGACACCGTGCTCGGTCTCAACATGGTCTCCGAGCCCCTCTTCGAGGTCCTCGGCGAGGGCATCATGGGCTACTACAACAACGTCGGCTACGACCGGGCCGTCGACAACGAGCTCAACCAGGAGTTCATCGACGCCTACACCGAGGACACCGGCACGGCGCCTTACTACGTGCCCGCCGACGCCTACATCGCAGCCCAGACGCTCTTCGCGGGCATCGACAAGGCCGACAGCACCGACCCGAGCGCCGTCGCCGAAGCCTTGGGCGACCTGACCTACGAGACGATCGCCGGTGAGGTGACGATGCGTGGCGCTGACAACCAGCTGCTCCGCGACTCCTACCTCGGCGAGGTCGTCGAGGGCGAGGGCGGCATGGCCTTCGAGGTGCTGACCAACACCACGCCCGACGTGACGTCCCCCGAGCCCGACCCGGCCTGCTCGTTCTGACCGCGCTCGTCGCACACCAGATGGCGCCCGCTCACCAGGGCGGGCGCCATCTCGTGGGAAGGGAACGACAGCCGTGAACGCTGCACAAGTTCTCAACGGAGTGGCCCTGGGGTCGCTGCTCATGGTGCTCAGCTCCGGCCTGGCCATGATCTACGGCCTGCGCGGGGTGACGAACTTCGCCCACGGCGCCCTCTACATGGGCGGGGCCTACATCGCCTACACCGTCACCGACCAGATCAGCTTCTGGGCGGCTCTCATCGTGGTCCCACTCGCGCTGGCCCTCATCGGCGCCGTGCTGGAGCTGACCGTGTTCCGACCGCTGCAGCACCGCTCGCACATCGAGCTCGGCCTGATCACCTTCGGCCTGGCCCTGATGGCGGAGCGGGTCGTGGTGCTGGTCTGGGGCGAGCGCACGCTGCGGGTCACCCCGCCCGACATGCTGCAGGGCACGACGTCGTTCCTCGGCGTCGACTACCCGACCTACCGCCTCGCGCTGATCGTCGTCGCCCTCGGCATGGCCGGCGGGCTGACGTGGTGGCTGCGTCGCAGCCGGCTCGGCCTGCACATCCGAGCGGCGAGCCAGGACCTCGAGACCGCCGCCATCATGGGCATCGACGTCAACCGGGTCAGCCTGGTCGTCGTGATGCTCGGTGCCGCTCTCGCCGGCCTGGCCGGCACCCTCGCGGCGCCCTACGTCTCGCTCGACCCCGGCATGGGCAACGCCTTCCTCATCATCGTGCTGATCGTCGTCGTCATCGGCGGCATCGGCAGCATCGGTGGGGCTATGGCCGCCGGCATGGGGCTGGGGATCATCCAGAACGTCAGCACTGTCTGGTCACCCAGCTTCGCCGTGATCGTGCCCTACCTCGCCCTGACCGTCGTACTGCTGTGGCGACCCACGGGTCTCGCCGGAAAGCGGGTCTCATGACCACCACGCCCGTGGCCCCCGACACCGACGAGGTCAACGCCCTCGCCCCGCCGCCCGCCGCCGAGAGGGCCACTCGCCGTGGCACCCTGATCGGGCTGGGGGTGTCCGCCGTCGTCCTGGCCGCCGGCCTCGGGGTGCCCTACGTCGTCACCGACACCTACCGGATGAGCTTGGTCATCGACGCCAGCATCCTCAGCCTGATGGCCCTGGGCATCGGATTCCTGGCCCGCCACCTCGGCCTCATCAGCCTCGGCCACGGCGCGTTCTTCGGCGCGTCCGCCTACGCCGTCGGCGTCGCCACCACCAACTGGGGCTGGAGTCCCACCGCCGCCGTTGGCTTCGCCGTCCTGTTCGGCACCGGGGTGTCGCTGGTGATGGGCGTGCTGGTCGTGCGGTCCTCCGGCTTCGGGTTCTTGATGCTGACCCTCGCGCTGTCCCAGGCCCTCTACCAGCTCTGCGTGCAACGCTCCCTGCGCCCGCTCACCGGCGCCTACGACGGCAAGCTGCTCGCCTACGACCGCGATCAGACGTTCCTCGGCCTGTCCCAGGCCGACGTGATGAACCCGGGCCTGTTCTGGCCCTTCGTCTGGATCACCCTAGTGCTGGCCGCCGTCGTGCTCTGGCTCGCCGGACGCTCGCGCTTCGGACGGGTGCTCGAGGGCATCCGCGAGAACGAGGAGCGGATGCGGTTCTCGGGCTACGACACCTTCGGGCCGCGGCTCATCGCCTTCGTGCTGTCGGGCGCCGTCGCCTCGCTCGGAGGTGCGTTGTTCGCCATCAACGCGGGCTACGTCTCGCCCGAGGTGCTCGGTTTCGCCCGTGCTGGGGACTCCCTCATCGCCGCGCTCATCGGGGGCTTCGGGACGTTGCTCGGACCGGTGCTCGGGACGTTCCTGTTCGTCTACGCCCAGGCCAACCTCAACTTCGGGGGCAACCTGCACCTCTTCACCGGCCTCGCGCTCATCGTGGTGCTGGTTTTCATGCCCGGTGGCATCACGGGTGCAGCCCGCAAGGGCTACCAACGACTGCGTAAGGGGTCCCTGCGGTGACGGTCTTCGAAGGACGCGACCTCGGCGTCAAGTACGGCGCGGTCGCCGCCCTCCAGGGCGTCGACATCGTGCTCGAGCCGGGCATCGTCCACGGGGTGATCGGGCCCAACGGGGCGGGCAAGTCGACCTTCATCGACGCGCTCTCCGGCCGGCGCCGGCCCAGCCAGGGCAGGGTGCTGCTCGACGGCTCCGACATCACCCGGCGCTCGGTGCGATGGCGCCGCGCCCACGGGGTGTCCCGTTCGTTCCAGCGCACGAGCGTCTTCGCCTCGATGACGGTCGGCGACCAGCTCGACCTGGTGGCTCGCAAGAACCACGAGCCCGACCTGGCCGGCATCGTCGACACCCTGGACCTCGGACCGCTGCTCGACCGGGTCTGCTCCGAGATCGCCTACGGCACCCAGCGCTCGGTCGACCTCGCCATCGCCCTCATCGGCCAACCCCGGGTCGTCCTGCTCGACGAGCCATGCGCCGGGCTCGTGGCCGACGAGTCCGCCCGGATGCTCGACCACATCCGGCAGCTGTGCCGCGAGCGCGACGTCGCCGCCCTGCTCGTGGAGCACGACGTCGACGGGGTGTTCCGCACCTGCGACGTGATCACGGTCCTCGACCTCGGCACGGTCATCGCCACCGGCGAGCCGGCCGCCGTGCGCGCCGACGAGCGCGTCGTCCGCGCCTATCTCGGGAGTGCAGCATGAGCGACGTACCCGTCCTCGAGCTCGAGGGCGTCCACGCCTTCTACGGCGGCGCGGTGATCCTGCAGGACGTCTCGTTCGCCATCGCTGCCGGCGAGACCGTCGGGCTCGTCGGACGCAACGGCGCCGGCAAGACCACCACGCTGCTGTCCGTCTACGGCGTCCCGCGGGTGACCGGGGAGATCCGGGTCGACGGCACCCGCGTCACCGGCGCGCCGGCGCACAAGCCGACCTCGCTGGGGGTCTCCCTGGTGCCTCAGGGCAAGCGCATCTTCGGCAACCTCACGGTCGAGGAGAACCTGCTCCTGGGCCGGGCCTCGCGGCGCCGCGGCTCGTGGACGCCCGATGCGGTCTACGAGCTGTTCCCCAACCTGGGCCGCGGACGCGACCGTTCCGGTACGTCCCTGTCCGGCGGCGAGCAGCAGATGCTGGCGATCGGACGGGCCCTGATGGCCGAGCCGGCCCTGCTGATGCTCGACGAGCCCACCGAGGGCCTGGCCCCGGTGATCATCGACGCCATCGTGGTGGCGCTGGAGGAGATCCGGTCGCGCGGCACCGCGCTGCTGCTCGTCGAGCAGCACATCTCGATGATCCAGCGGGTCGCCACGCGCTACCTCGCGCTCCGGGCGGGGCGCCTGGTCGGGGACGGGCCGGTCGCCCAGCTCACCGACCGCGCCGTGCAGGAGCAGATCGCCCTGTAGCGCCGGCACGCCCCTGGAACTACCTCCACCACCCGCCACGTGATCTTTGGCCTGGCCAATCGACCCCGCCTTACAGTGACGCCGGAGGTGTCCAGATGACGGAGAACCCGGTGCGGCCCACGGGCCCCCTGGTCGGGCTCAAGGTGGTCGAGCTGGGCAGCATCGGCCCCGGCCCGTTCTGCGCGATGCTGCTCGCGGACCTGGGTGCCGACGTGATCCGGGTCGACCGCGCCGCCGGTGCGGAGCTGGTCGGTCCCAACACCGACTTCGAGACCGAGGTGCTGCACCGCGGCCGCCGCTCGGTGGCCGTCGACCTCAAGCACCCCCAGGGCCGCGACGTGGTGCTCGGGCTGGTCGCGTCGGCCGACGTCCTCCTCGAAGGGTTCCGACCCGGGGTCACCGAGCGGCTCGGGGTCGGCCCCGACGACTGCCTCGCGGTCAACCCCCGGCTCATCTACGGGCGGATGACCGGTTTCGGTCAGGACGGGCCGCTGGCCCAGGCCGTCGGGCACGACCTCAACTACGTCGCCCAGAGCGGTGTGCTCTCCCTCATCGGCCGCGCGGGGCAGCCGCCGACGCCCCCGCTGAGCCTCGTCGGCGACTTCGGGGGCGGCGGCATGGTGCTGGCATTGGGCCTGCTCGCCGCGGTCTGGGAGGTGCAGCGCTCGGGCGTGGGCCAGGTCGTCGACGCCGCGATGACCGACGGCGCCGCCCTGCTCGCGGCGGCCTTCCACGGGTTCGTCAGCGGGGGCACGTGGCGCACGGCCCGCGGCACCAACGTCGTCGACTCCGGCGCCCCGTTCTACGACGTCTACGAGACCGCCGACAGCCGGTGGTTGGCCGTGGCCGCCATCGAGCCCCACTTCTACGCCGAGCTGCTGGACGTGCTCGGCCTCGGTACCGACGACCTCCCGGCCCAGGACGACCACGCGCGCTGGCCCCAGGCTAAGGCAGTCATCGCCGGCGCGGTCGCCACCCGCACCCGGGACGAGTGGGTGCACCGGGCCGCCGGCCGGGGCTGCGTCTCGCCCGTGCTGGAGGTCGAGGAGTCCTGGAGCGACCCGCACAACGTCGCCCGCGGCACCTTCGTCGACGTCGCCGGGATCACCCAGCCCGCCCCTCAGCCGCGCTTCAGCCGGACGACCGCCCAGGTCGACCGGCCACCCCCGGCCCCGGGTGCGCACACCCGCGAGGCCCTCACGGAGTGGGGCGCCCCGCCGGACCTCGTCGCCGCCTGGGAACAGGGCGGCGTCGTACGCCAGCACCACGAGAAGGAGACAGTGTGAAGGCCCTCGACCGTCCCTACGAGACGTTGCTGCTCGAGCAGCCCAGCCCGGGGGTGGTGCTGCTGACGCTGCACCGGCCCGACCGCTACAACGCGATGACCAACACCATGTTCGTCGAGTTCGAGCGCGCCGCCCTCGACCTCGGGCAGGAGGACGACCTCCGCGTCATCGTGCTGACCGGTGCGGGTCGCGCCTTCTGCGGCGGCTACGACCTCGACGACGCCGACGGCCTGGCCGGACTCGGGGCGATCGGGATGCTCGACCAACAGGAGCGCGCCGCCCGGGCACTGCTCGCGATCCGCTCGGTCCGGACCCCGGTCATCGCTGCGGTCAACGGCGCGGCGGCCGGCGGCGGACTCGCCCTGGCCCTCCAAGCCGACGTGCGCATCGGGGCCCCGGAGGCCAAGTTCAACGCGGCCTTCACCCGCATCGGCCTGTCGGCCGGCGACCTCGGCACCTCGTGGCTGATGACGCGGCTGGTCGGTCCGGCAGTGACGAGCGAGATCGCCTTCACCGGTCGGATGATCGACGCCGACGAGGCCCTGCGCATCGGCCTGGTCAACTCGCTCAGCGCCCCCGGCGGGGCCGTCGACGACGCGCTCGCACTGGCGAGCACGATCGTGGCCAACAGCCCCGCCGGCGTCCAGCTGTCGAAGCGGGCGATCCAGGCCAACCTCGAGGTCGGCTCATACGCCGCCGCCCTCGAGCTCGAGAACCGCGGGCAGGCTTTGCTGACCCGGACCACCGACATGCCCGAAGCGCTGGCGGCCTTCAAGGAGAAGCGCCGTCCCGTATTCACGGGGGAGTGAGAGCGATGACCGCCACCGAGACACCCACGATCGACTTCCCGGACCTGCAGGAGCTCACCTTCGAGGTGCTGCCCGGCGCCGTCGGCGTGCTGCGGATCAACCGGCCCGACCGGGCCAACAGCCAGACCGTGCGCATGTTCACCGAGTTCGGGGAGGCGGCGTTCGCCCTGCGCGACGCACCCCTGCGAGCGCTCATCGTGACCGCCACCGGCACCCGCGCGTTCTGCGCCGGTTTCGACATCGACGAGGTCCACGTCATCGCCGAGATGGGCGTGCGCGAGTTCCTGAAGTTCCAGGAGACCGCCACCGGTGGCATCCAGGGCTTGCGGTTCCTGCCCTTCCCCGTCATCGCCGCCGTGCACGGGCCGGCCACTGGGGGAGGCCTCGCGCTCGCCCTCGCCGCCGACATCCGGCTGTGCGACCCCGCGGCGAAGTTCAGCGCCGCCTTCGTCAAGGTCGGCCTGTCGTGCGGCGAGCTCGGCACCTCCTACAACCTCACCCGCCTGGTCGGTCCCGCCCGTGCGTCCGAGATCGGCTTCACGGGTCGGCTCGTGGGGGCCGAGGAAGCCGAGCGGATCGGCCTGGTCAACCGCGTCGTGCCCACCGATGAGCTGTTCGACGCAGCCGTCACCCTGGCGCAGGAGATCGCGCGCAACAGCCCGGCCGGAGTGCGCATGTCGAAGCGGGCCATCCAGCGCAACCAGGAGGTCACGTCCTACGCCGCCGCCCTCGAGCTGGAGAACCGGGGCCAGGCCCTGATGACCCGCACCGCCGACATGCCCGAGGCGTTGGCGGCGTTCAAGGACAAGCGCGAGCCCAGGTTCACCGGCTCGTGAGCGACTGGGACTGGAGCGACGATGAACGCGCCCGGCTGGCGGAGTTCCTCACCGGTCACGACCTCACCCGGGGGAGCGTCACCACGCGGGCGATCGGCGACGGCCACTCCAACCTGACCTACCTCGTCGAGGACGCCGACGGGCGCCGCGTGGTCGTCCGACGACCGCCACCGCCACCGACCCCGCCGGGCGCCCACGACATGCTGCGCGAGGCGCGGCTCGTCGGGGCGCTCGGCGCGACGCCCGTGCCCGTGGCCGACCTGCTCGCGACGGCCGCGGAGGGCGACGTGCTCGACGTCGCGTTCTACGTGATGTCCTTCGCCGGCGGCCCCGTGGTCACCACGACCACCCCCGCGCCGCTCGACACGCCGGCCCTGCGGCGTCGCATCGGCGACTCCCTCGTCGACACGCTCGCCGACCTGCACGCGGTCGACTGGCGGGGCGCCGGTCTGGGCGACCTCGGTCGACCGGAGGGGTTCAACGGCCGTCACCTGACGCGCATGGGCCGCCTGGTCGCGGACGACGCCGGCGCCCCTCCGCCGACCTTCGCGGTCGTGGCCGAGTGGCTCGCGGCGCACGTGCCCGCCGAGTCGGGTGCGGCCATCGTGCACAACGACTTCCGGCTGGGCAACGTCGTGCTGTCGGTCGATCGGCCCGGCGAGATCGAGGCCGTCCTCGACTGGGAGCTGGCCACGATCGGCGACCCGCTCTTCGACCTCGGCTACTTCCTGGCGTCGGTGCCGGTCACGGCCCCCTTCAACCCGACGGAGGAGCTCGGCGTCGCGATGCTCGAGGAGGGCTGGCCGACGCGCGACGAGCTCGCTGCGCGCTACGCCGCCCGCACCGGGGCCGACCTGTCGCAGCTGCGCTGGTACACCACGCTCGCGCTCTGGAAGCTGGCCGTGCTCTACGAGTACGGCCGGCGCCGAGCGGTCCGCGGTGTCGGCGACCTCTACTACGCCGACCAGTCCCTCGTGCAGGCCTTCCTCGACGACGCCCACCGCACCGCGGGCCTGCCGCTCGCACCCCACCCCACCTCGGAGCACCCATGAGCAACCGATCAGGCGAGACCTTCCACGACCCGGTCATCACGCCCGCTGAGGTGTCGGGGCTGCCGGAGAAGTTCTTCGACCGGTTCGTCTTCAACCTCCACCCGGCCGACGCCACGACGCCGTCGGTGCTCTTCGGCCTCGGTCTGCACCCCGTGCGCGACACCGTCGACGGGTTCGCCATCGTCAGCACCGACCGCGAGCAGCGCAACGCCCGCTACTCGACCCGGCTCTCCGCGACCTCGTGGGACACCTGCGGTCCGTTCTCCTACGAGGTCCTCGACCCCAACCGCACCTGGCGGCTCTCCCTGCGCGACAACCCCACCGGCATGAAGTTCGACCTGCTGTGGGAGGCCCGCACCCCGCCGTGGTGGGGCGACGTCGAGGTCACCAACGCATCAGGCACGACGACGTCGTTCGCCCACCTCTTCCAGTCGGGCTGGGCCTCCGGCACCCTCTCGATCGACGGTCAGACCCGCCGCGTCGAGCGCTGGTACAGCCAGCGCGACCGCTCTCGCGGTGTCCGCACGATGGCCGGCGGCCAAGGGCTCCACGTGTGGTACCAGGCCAACTTCCCGGATCGCTCCGTCGGCTTCCTCCTCGTCGAAGGGCGCGACGGCTCGCGGCTGCTGCTGGAGGGCGCCGTCATGCACACCGACGGCGGCCTCGACCCGATCGTCGACGTGCGCCACGACCTCGTCTTCGACGACCAGCTCGACCTCCGAGCCGGCCTGGTCCGGGTCACCACCGCGTCCGGCGAGGTGCTCGACATCGACACCGACGCCTCAGCCGGTGGCGGTCTGATGTCGGGCGGGGGCTACGGCGGCCACCACGGCACCGACCTCGGTGTCAACCACGTGGAGGGCGAGGTCTGGCCGCTCGACGGCTCGATCACGCAGCGCACCCTCGACTCCTCGCTCACCGACCGGCTCGCCTCGTTCCGCTGGGGCGGCGTGCCCGGCTCGGGGATCTTCGAGTTCGCGCTCTCGCGGTCCTCGTCGTACTCCTACCGGCCGTCGATCTAGGCCGGCATGGATCTCGGGCTCGTCGGCAGGACCGCGCTCGTCACCGGCGGCAGCCGTGGCATCGGGCTGGCAGTGGCGCGTGCTCTGACCGCCGAGGGTGCCCGGGTCGCACTGCTGGGACGCGACGGCGTGGCGCTGGCGTCGGCCGCAGCCGGCCTCGAGGGGGCGCTGTACGTCGTCGCCGACACCACCGACGACGGTGCGGTCCGCGCCGCGGTCGACCAGGCGGCCGCGACACTCGGTCGGCTCGACGTGGTCGTCAACTGCGCCGCACCGCGGGCGACCCCGGGCCAGGCGCCCGGTCTCGCGGGACTCGACGAGGCATCGTTCCTGGCCGACGTCGACACCAAGGTGCTCGGCTACGCACGCGTCGTCCGCGCGGCCGCGCCTCACCTGCGTGCCTCGGGTGGCGGAGCGGTGGTCAACGTCAGCGGGATGAACGCGCGGTCGACCGGCTACCTCGCGGGGTCGGTGCGCAACATCGGCGTCGTCGCCCTCAGCAAGAGCCTGGCCGACGAGCTCGGCCCCGGCGGCATCTCCGTCGTCTGCGTCCACCCCGGTCTGACCCTCACCGAGCGCAACGACGGCGACGAGGCCTACCGCGAGACCGCCTCGGCCAACGCCCTGGGACGTCCGATCACCGCCGAGGAGGTCGCCGTGGCGATCACGTTCCTGGCCTCGCCCCGCGCGGCCCTCACCAACGGCGCGGTCGTCACGCTCGACGGCGGCCGCCCGGGCCCGATCTTCACCTGACCGTCCGCCCGGCGCGGGGGGCCGATCCGGGCGGACGGAGGGGTCAGAAGAGGGACTTGGCGATGATCTCGCGCTGGATCTCGTTGGTGCCGCCGAAGATCGGCGGGGCGAGGGCGCGGCGCACCTGGAACTCCATGCCGTACTCGCGGGCGTAGCCGGCGCCGCCCATCAGCTGCATCGCCTCGAGCGCGGAGTTCTTGGCCACGTCGGTGGCGCGCATCTTGGCCATCGCCGACTCGGCGGCCAGGCCGTCCTCGTGTCCGTCGTCGATGGCCTGCGCCACGTCGTAGACGAACGAGCGGGTCGTGGCGATGTCGGTGGCGAGGTCTGCGACGCGGTGCCGCAACGCCTGGAACTCGCTGATCGACCGGCCGAAGGCTTCACGCTTCCCCATGTAGGCGATGGCGTCGTCGAGCGAGCGCTGCGCCGCGCCGATCGAGAAGGCGGCGATGATCATCCGCTCCACGCTGAGTCCGCGCATCAGGTGCCCCCAGCCCTGGCCGGCCGTGCCGACCACGTTGGCGGCCGGCACTCGCACCCCGGTGAAGAACACGTCGTTGCACGTGTGTGCCTCCATGGTGCGGACCTCGCGCATCTCGATGCCCGCGGTGTCGGTGGGCACCATGAGCAGCGTCAGGCCGTCGTGCTTGGGGCCGGACGCGTCCTCGCGGACCAGGACCAGCATGTGCTCGGCGATGTGGGCCACCGAGATCCAGGTCTTCTGGCCGTCGACGACGTATTCGTCGCCATCGCGCAGGGCCCGCGTGCGGACGGCACCGAGGTCGGAGCCGGTGCCCGGCTCCGACAGGGCGATCGCCTCGGTGCGACCCGCTGCGAGGTTGGAGCAGATCGTCTTCTTCTGCTCCTCGCTGCCCCACTTGAGGTAGGTCTGGGCCGCGGTGAGGCCGGTGGTGTAGGCGAGCAGCCCCGGGAGCAGGCCGCGGTGTGCCTGCTCGATGAAGACGCACTCGTCGACGAAGCCGGCCCCGCCGCCGCCGTACTGCTCGGGCAGGGAGACGCCGAGCCAGCCGAGCCCCGAGAGCTTGGCGAGGATCTCGGGGCTGTGCGCACGCGTCTCGTTCTGGGTCAGCTCGTCGAGCTGGGCCTGGGTGCCGCACTCACGGGCGGAGAAGTCCGCGACCGCGCGGGCGAACTCGAGACGCTCGGCGTCGAGCCTCATGCCGTCCCCCGTCCGTCAGTTGCCGCGGTAGGCGGAGAAGTCGGGCTTGCGCTTCTCGTTGAAGGCGGTGATGCCCTCCTTGGACTCCTCGGTCTCGCCGAACATCTTTAGCGTCGTGATCGCCATGCTGCCGACGCTGATGAAGTGCTCGGTGTCGGTGTTGAAGGACTGCTTGAGCACCTTGAGCGCAGTGGGCGAGTAGGAGTTCATCGTCTCGGCCCAGGCGCGGACCTCGTCCTTGAGGTCGGCTGCGGGCACGACCTTGTTGACGAGACCCCAGTCCAACGCCTCCTCCGCAGTGAGCCGGCGCAGCATGAACCAGATCTCGCGAGCACGCTTCTCGCCGATGACGCGGGCGAGGTAGCCCGAGCCGAGACCGGCGTCGAAGGACCCGACCTTGGGGCCGTTCTGGCCGAACGTCGCGGTGTCGGCGGCGATCGTCAGGTCGGCGATCACGTGCAGCACGTGGCCGCCGCCGATCGCGATGCCGTTGACGGCCGCGATGACCGGCTTGGGGACGTCGCGGATCACGCGGTGCAGCGCCTCGACCTCGAACAGGCCGCTGACCGACGGGCCGTAGTCGCCGGTCTCCATCCGCTGCTTCTGGTCGCCGCCGGAGCAGAACGCCTTGTCGCCGGCGCCGGTGAGGCAGATCGTGCCGACCTCGTTGCTGGCCCAGGCCCGCTTGAAGGCGAGGACCAGCTCGTCGACGGTCTGGGCGCGGAACGCGTTGTAGCGCTCCGGGCGGTTGATGGTGATCCAGGCCAGGCCGTTCTCGACCTCGTACGTGATGTCGGTGAACTCGTCCATGAGGGCTGCGGTGTCCTCTCGTGCTTCGGGTGGTTGACGTCCGGCCGACTTTGGCCTGACCATTAGCACGTTAGACGGTGTGAACGATCGTTAGCAAGGTCTGGCGCAAGACGATGTGGAGGCACGACGTGGCGAGTGCCGTGACGCCGGTGCGCAGCGCCCCTGACGACCTGTTCGACGTGGGCGTTCGTCAGGGCGAGGGCTCTGGCTTCGTCGGGACGATGCCGTGGTCCGGGCCGGTCCTCGGCCCGGACGGCACGCCGGCGGTCGGTGCGCTCGGGGTCCTCGTCGACGAGGTCCTCGGCTACTCGTTGATCGCGAGCCTGCCGCCGGGGTCGTGGACCGTGAGCACCGAGATCTGGGTCGACGTGGTCGCTCCGCTGCCGACGACGGGCGGCACGCTGGTCGCGCGGGGCGCGGCGCTGCAGCCCGGGTCGTTCGCCTCCGGCCAGGTGCACGACCAGGACGGGACGCTGGTCGCCGTGGTGCGTGAGCGGGGTCGTCAAATCGCAGACGGGCCGACCCCTGGGACCCCGGTGCTCCCGACCCGCTTGGCGCCGGCCGTGAGCCTGGCAGCGGCGCTCGGCGCCGAGCCCGTGGGACCCGCACAGCTCGTCGTCGCGCCGTCGCTCGTGCTGGCCAACCCGCGCGGCGTCGTCCACGGCGGGATCTCGTTCGCCGCCTCCGAGCTCGCTGCGTCGACGTACCGGCTCGCGGCGGGCAGCGCGCTGCGCACGTCGTCGGTGCACATCGCGCAGGTGCGTGCGGTGCCGGTCGAGACGCCCTACGAGCTCCGGGTCGAGACGGTCCACGCGGGTCGCTCGCTGTGGCTCTCCGAGGTCCGCGGCTACTCGGACGGTCGGCTGTGCACGGTGTCCCGGGTCACCGCCGAGTGACCCGGTCGACCCCACCCGACGGGGCCGGTGTCGGGTGGCCCGGTGAGGTCAACGCCGCACGCCCATGCGGCCGATGACCGGCGCGGGCCAGGGGAGCGCCACCGACGCGGCGATCCACCGGTCGAGCCCCTCGATGACGTCCACGGGGAACGGCGCCGGTCGGCGCGTGCCCATGTCGACGTGCACCAGCACGATCTCCATCACGCAGGCGACCTGCTCACGGGTGCGGTCGAGCACCAGCGAGACGAGGTGGGCCACCGTGACCGAGCGGTCCAGCACCCGGGTGTGTGCGGTGAACCGGTCACCAAGCCGCAGCTCGCCGAGGTAGCGCAGGTGGTGCTCGGCGGTGAAGACGCCGAGCCTGCGCCGGGAGCGGTAGTCGTCGTCGACGCCGATCTCGTGGCACACGATGTCGGCGGCGGTCGCGCCGAGGTCGATGTGATGACGGATGTTCATGTGGCCGTTGGCGTCGATGAAGTCCTCCGGCACGTGGCCGTCGACGAGGGACGGGAGTGAGGCGGCCTGCGCGTAGGTCGGCAGCGGGACCTGGGCGACCGCGGGCGTGGTGCTCATCCGCGCACGGTAGGCAGATGGGCATGCCGGCGTCACCCTCGTCGTGCCGCGTCGCTGTCGGGTGCCACATCCGTCGTCGGCACCGGGGTTGAGGTCTGCGCGGGCGGCCGATTGCATGAGGCCATGCCCGCCGAGCCCAGCGCGACCGATGACCGCACCGTCGACGCCCCCCGACCGGTCACGGTCGCCGAGCTAGCCGAGGTCCGCGGCCTCGACCTCGGGGCGTCGCCGTGGCGCCCCGTGGCGCAGGAGCGTGTCGACACCTTCGCCGACGCGACCGACGACCACCAGTGGATCCACGTCGACCCCGAGCGGGCGGCAGCCGGTCCCTTCGGCGGCACCATCGCGCACGGATACCTCACGCTGGCGCTCGTCCCGGCGATGCTCAAGGAGCTGATGACGATCACCGACCACGGACGCGGCACCAACTACGGCCTGGACAAGGTGCGCTTCACGGCACCTGTCCCCGTCGGGGCCGACGTCCGGCTCGCCGCCACCGTCACCGAGGGTCGGCGACGCGACGACGGGGGCGTGCAGTACCGCGTACGGCTGACCATCGAGGTCCGCGGCCAGGAGCGCCCGGCGATGGTCGCGGAGTCGATCTACCTGACCTATCCGGCTGCCTGAGCCGTCACCGGCTTAGGGGCCGCGTCGACGGCCGTCGCCCCGCGACGGTGGAGGAACCGCTCGCGGGTCACCAGGTAGACCGGAAAAGCCATCGAGACCCCGATGTAGGACAGCAGCACGAAAGCGACGCCCCACCTGGTCCCCAGCCCGATCCGCGTCGCGTCGGTCACCACCCAGACCATGAACACCGCCCAGGCGATGAGCATGTCGATGCTGAGGAACGACGCCGTGCCGCCGGCTTTGATGGCGTCGCCGAAGAAGGCCGAGGGGTCCAGGATGTTGCCGCCGGCGTCCATCCAGTCGAAGGCGTAGGGCCAGGTGAGCACGAGGGCGGCAGCACCGAGACCGACGTAGAGCGCGTGCCTGATGTTCATCCACATGCTCGCGAACCTAGGTCCGTGGCGGTGTCCGCGGCATCGGCCCGGGGGCACGCCCGCATCGCCCGTTCGGATCACGCCCGGTGACGGGTCCCGGTGCTCAGCCCGTGCGGGAGAACGTCTCGAGGATCGCCGTGGTGTTCTCGCGCACGCGCTCGGCGTCGAGGGTGAAGCTGGGTGAGTAGAGCGCGGCGTGGTCGTAGCGCTGCTCGAGGACAGCGACCCGCTGGCGCACCTCGTCGGCCGGGCCGGCCGCAGCCATCTGGTCGAGCATCCGGTCCGAGACGGCGTCGACCATGCCCTGGTGGTCCTGCGCACGGAACGCGGACTGGACGGCAGCGGTCTCGTCGGCGAACCCGGACGCCTCCATCACCGGTCCGTAGGCCCGGGGCGCGACGTAGAAGGCGATCTGCGCGGCCGCCTCGCGCCGCGCGACCGACACGTCGTCGTGGATGGCCGTGATGATGACGCCTTTGAGAGCGACGGCGGCGGCATCGCGCCCGGCGTGGGCGGCGCCCTTCTCGATCGCGGGCCGTGCCACCTGCGCGAGATAGGTGTCGGTCAGCGTGGGGTGACAGATCAGGCCGTCGGAGACGCGGCCGGCGACCTCGACCATCCGGGCGTTGACGCCGGCGGTCCAGATTGGGATCTCGGTGCGCAGCGGCGCCTCGATGTCGGCGGTGGGCGTGATGTTGCAGGAGTAGAAACGGCCCTCGTGCTCGACCGGACCTTCGTGCAGGCGCCAAAGGCGTCGCAGGAGGGGGATGAGCTCCTCCATCCGGGTCGCCGGACCGTCGGGGTCAGTGACGCCGTGCCAGCCGACCATCATCCCCTTGGTGCCGGTGCCGAGGCCCAGCGTGAGCCGGCCGCCGCTCAGCTCGTCGAGGAAGCGGGCGTCGTTGGCCAGCACCAGCGGCGAGCGGCCGACGGCGTAGGCGATCGCGGTGCCGACGCCGATGCGGTCGGTGGCCGCGGCCATCGCGGCCACGGACACGATGGCCGAGCGGTTGAGGAACTCGCCGGACCAGGCGGCGTCGAAGCCGGCGGCCTCGGCGGCGCGGGTGGTGTCGACGGTCTCGCGGAGTCCGCCGGCGAGCACGGTGATGCCTCGGGTCGTCACCGCTCCACCCAAGTGAGCTCGACGGCGTCTGGCAACCCGGGTCGGACCGGACGGTGGAGGTCTCACCATCAATGGTCTGGCCTTTTCATTGCTCGAGGTCAGCCCGTGGGGCAGCATGCAGTGGGTGACCACTTCCGCGTCCCCGCTCGCCACGTCCGGGATCGAGCTCGGCATCGCCGTCAACGACGAGCTGCTCGTGCCGGACGCCGCCCGGCGCCGATCGATCCTCGAGTCGATGGACGAGGCCGGTCTCGACCACCTCACTGTCGGCGACCACATCAGCTTCCACGGCGGCACGGGGTTCGACGGCTTCGTCGCCGCGACCACGGCACTCGCGTCCCACGACCGCCTCAAGGTGCTCATCGGCGTCTACCTGCTGGCGCTGCGGCACCCGCTGGCGACGGCGCGGCAGCTCGCGACGCTGAGCCAGGTCGCCCCCGGGCGCCTGACGCTGGGCGTCGGCGTCGCCGGCGAGGACCGCACCGAGGTCGCCAACATGGGCGTGGACCCCGCCTCGCGCGGTCGGCGCACCGACGAGGCGCTCCAGGTCCTGCGCGTCATCGCCAACGGCGAGGCGGCCGACCACGCCGGGGAGTTCTACTCCTTCGAGCAGTCGCGCATCGCGCCGGCACCCGACCCGCGGGTGCCCATCGTCATCGGCGGGGGCGGTGAGGTGGCGGTCCGGCGCACGGCGGAGCACGGCGACGGCTGGCTGGGCATGTGGTGCTCGGCCCGCCGCTACAGCACGACGCACCAGCAGATCCTCGAGGCCTGCGCCGAGCGCGGCCGCCCCGAGCCGACCTTCGCCGGCCTCAACATCTGGGTGGGCCTCGGTGCCGACGAGGCGAGCGCTCGCGAGCGTCTGGGCCAGCAGATGTCGAGCCTCTACAATCTGCCGCCCGAGAAGTTCCAGCACATCACCGCCGCCGGCCGGCCCGAGGACGTGGCCGAGACGTTGCAGCCCTACGTCGACGCCGGTGCGCGCACCCTCACCCTCATCCCCGTCTCCGAGACCGTCGACGAGGCGATCGAGCTGTCCGGGGAGGTACGCCGTCACCTGGTGGGCGCCGACGCCAGGGCGCTCGCGTGAGGGCGGTCGTCCAACGCACCTACGGCGACGCCGGGGTGCTCGAGGTCGCCGAGGTGCCCGACCCAGTCCCCCCCGACGACGGCTGGACCGTCGTGGAGCTGCGCGCCGCGGCACTCAACTGGCACGACGTGCTCGTGCGGCGAGGCACCTACGCCTCGCCGCTGCCCCACACGCCTGGCGCCGACGGGGCCGGCATCGACCTCGCCACCGGTGAGGAGGTCGTCGTCCTGCCGTCGATGTGGTGGGGTGGGCGCGAGGCTGCTCCCGGCCCCCGCTGGGAGATCCTCGGTGACCACCGGCCAGGCACCTACGCCGAGCGGGTCCTGGTGCCCCGCGACTGCGTGGCACCCAAGCCCGCGGGGCTCTCCTGGGCCGAGGCCGCGGCTCTCCCGCTGGTCGGGCTGACGACGTACCGCGCCCTGGTGAGCCGAGGCCGCCTCGCCTCCGGTGAGTCGCTGCTCGTGCTCGGAGCCGGGGGCGGGGTCGCCACCATGGCGGTCACCCTCGGCACCGCCCTGGGCGCCAGGGTTGTCGTGACTTCGTCGACCGACGACAAGCTCGAGCGGGCGCGCGAGCTTGGCGCCGTCGACGGGGTGCGCTACGACGGCGAGGCCGCACCGACCTGGCCGGAGGACGCTCGCGCCCTGGTCGGCGGGGCAGCCGGCGGGTTCGACGTCGTGCTCGACGCCGTCGGCGCCTGGCCCGAGGCGCTGCGGGCCCTGCGCCCCGGCGGTCGTCTGGTCGTCCTCGGCGCCAACCGGTCCGATCGTGCCGCCCTCGACGTGCGGCCCTACTACTTCGGTCAGTACGACCTGCTCGGCACCACGATGGGGAGCCCGCTCGACTTCGCCGGGTTGCTCGGGCTGATGCGCGAGCGCGACGTCCGGCCCCCCGTGGTCGACCGCGTCGTGCCCCTCGCCGAGGCCGCCGAGGCCCACCGGCACCTCGAGTCCGGGACGGCCTTCGGCAAGATCGTCCTCGACACGACGCAGGCCAGCCGATGAGCCTGGTCCGCTACGAGGTCGACGAGCACGGGGTCGCCTCGGTGACGCTCGACTCGCCGGGGACCCGCAACGCCCTGAGCGACGCGCTCCTCGACGAGCTCCTCGCCGCGCTCGAGCGTGCCGGCGCCGACGACGCCGTGCGCGTGGTGGTGCTGCGCACCTCGCACGACAAGATCTTCTCGGCCGGCGGCGACCTCAAGGCCTTTGCGAGCGACGTCCCCGTGCTCACCAAGTACGCCGGTCTCGACCGTTTCCCGCGTCTCTACGAGGCCATCGGCGGCCTGGGCCGACCGGTGATCTGCGCGGCGGGCGGCGACGTGCTGGCCGGCGCGTTCGGTCTCGCGCTGGCGTGCGACCTGGTCATCGCCCGGGAGGGCGTGCGGTTCGGCTGTCCCGAGATCAACGTCGGTGTCTTCCCGTTCATGATCTCCGCGCTGATCTACCGCAACGTGCCGCGGATGCGCGCCAACCAGCTGATGATGACCGGCGATCCCATCGACGCGGCCGAGGCTGCGCGGATGGACATCGTCAACGTCGTCGTGCCGGCCGAGGAGTTCGACGCGACCGTCGACGCCTGGGCCCGCAAGGTGGCAGCGAAGTCCCCGCTCCTGATGCGCCTGGGCAAGGACGCCATCGACGCGACGCGTGACATGAGTCTGCCCGACGCCCTCTCCGCACTGCGCTCCCAGCTCGCCCTGGCCTTCACCACCGAGGACATCCAGGAAGGCGTCGCGGCGTTCCGCGACAAGCGCGAGCCCGTGTGGCGCTTGCGCTGAGACCTGTCTGCACCACGGCGTGACGGCGTCGGACAGGCCCGGGGTCGAGCGCGCCACCGTGTGCCGAGCGCTAGTCCGACCGGGCTCGCGGAGGAGCCCTTCGGGGTATGCCGGTCTGTCCTACGGAGGATGCCGCGGCCGCGTGACGGCGCACACACTCGAGGTCCGGCCAGGCTGCGGACCCCGTGAGCCGGCCACTCCAGCTCTCGTCCCGAAGGGAACCCCCATGCAGATCAAGGCCGCCGTTATCCCCGAGGTGGGTGCGGACTTCCAGATCGTCGACGCCGAGATCGGCGACCCCCAGGCCGGTGAGGTCCTCGTCGACATCGTCGCCGTCGGCCTGTGCCACACCGACCTGGCCGCCCAGCACGGCCACCTCCCGTTCCCGATGCCCGGGGTCGTGGGCCACGAGGGTGCCGGCACCGTCCGCTCCATCGGCCACGGCGTCACCAAGGTCGCTGTCGGCGACAAGGTCGGCCTGACCTTCAACAGCTGCGGGCAGTGCGCCTCGTGCAAGAAGTCGGAGCCGGGCTACTGCCACGAGTTCATGGGTCTCAACTTCGGCGGGGTCCGTCCTGACGGCAGCTCCGCGCTGACCCGCGACGGGGCGACCCTCGGCAGCAACTTCTTCGGCCAGTCGTCGTTCGGCACGGCCGCGATGGCCAACGAGCGCAACGTCGTCAAGCTGCCGGCCGACGCCGACCTCCGGCTCGTCGGCCCCCTCGGCTGCGGCTTCCAGACCGGCGCCGGCGCCGTCATGAACACCTTCGACTGCGAGCCCGGGTCGGCCCTCCTCGTGGCCGGCGGCGGCTCCGTCGGCCTGTCGGGCGTCATGGCCGCGGCCGCCCGCTCGGTCGGCACCATCATCGTGGTCGAGCCGGTGCAGGCGCGCCGCGACCTCGCCCTGGAGCTCGGCGCCACTCACGTCATCGACCCCGCCACCGGCTCGCTGTCCGAGCAGGTCCGCCAGATCGTGCCTGGCGGCGTCGACTACGTGCTCGACACCACCGCCATCGTGCCGGTGCTCATGGAGGCCTTCGCCTCGCTGGCGCACCGCGGCACGATCGGTCTCATCGCCGTCCCCTCCGACCCCGAGGCGGTCATGCCGGTCCCGATGATCGGTGCGCAGGTGCTCGGCGCCAAGGTCGTCGGGATCGTCGAGGGCGACTCCAACCCCGACGAGTTCATCCCCGAACTCCTCGCGCTGCACGCCGAGGGCAAGTTCCCCTTCGAGAAGCTCATCACGACGATGCCCTTCTCGCAGATCAACGAGGCCGTCGCGGCCCAGGCCCGGGGCGAGGCCATCAAGGTCGTCCTGGTCCACGAGTGACCCCCCAGACCGGCCGACCCGCACAGACCCCCGAGGAGCACCCATGAGCACGATGCACTACGACCAGCTGTACGTCGGCGGCGACTGGCAGCAGCCGCGCGGCACCGCCACGATCGAGGTCCACTCGCCGACCACGGAGGAGCTCATCGGCTCCGTCCCCGAAGGCAGCGATGCCGACATCGACGCCGCGGTGGATGCCGCCCGCCTGGCCTTTGACGGCCCCGACGCGTGGGGCTCGTGGGAGCCCGCCCGACGGCAGGAGGTGCTGGCACGCTTCGCCGACGAGCTCGAGTCCCGCGCTGCCGAGACCGCGTCGCGCGTCACCCAGCAGAACGGCATGCCCATCGTCGTGGCCGAGCAGTTCGAGGGCGGGTTCCCGCCCCTGCTGCTGCGCTACTACAGCCAGATGGTCGTCGACCAGGCCGAGGAGCGCCGTGCCGGCATGCTCGGCGGCACCGCTGTCGTGCTGCGCGAGCCGATCGGCGTCGTCGGGGCCATCGTCCCGTGGAACGTGCCGCAGGGCATCACCTTCCTCAAGATCGCACCGGCCCTCGCGGCCGGCTGCACCGTCGTGCTGAAGCCGGCTCCCGAGACCGTCCTCGACGCGTTCCTCATGGCCGAGGCGGCCAAGGCCGCGGGACTGCCCGACGGCGTCCTCAACGTCGTCCCCGGTGGACGTGAGCTCGGTGCCTACCTCGTCTCCCACCCCGGCGTCGACAAGGTGAGCTTCACCGGCTCGACCGCCGCCGGCCGGGCGATCGCCGAGACCTGCGGCCGCCTGCTGCGCCCGGTGACCCTCGAGCTGGGCGGCAAGTCGGCCGCGATCGTGCTCGACGACGCCGACCTGCTCGGCAACATCGAGAGCTTCTTCGCCTCGACCCTGCTCAACAACGGCCAGATCTGCTGGCTCGGGACGCGGGTGCTGGCCCCCCAGAGCCGCTACGCCGAGGTGGTCGACACGGTCACCGGCCTGGCCGCCAACCTGGTCATCGGTGACCCGCTCGACCGCGGCACCCAGGTCGGCCCGCTGGTGTCCTCACGCCAGCGCGACCGCGTCGAGTCCTACATCGCCAAGGGCGGCTCCGACGGTGGCCGCCTGACCGCCGGCGGTGGTCGCCCGGAGGAGCGCGACAAGGGCTGGTTCGTGCAGCCGACGGTCTTCGCCGACGTGGACCCGAACCACACCATCGCGCAGGAGGAGATCTTCGGACCGGTCCTCGCGGTGATCCCCTACCGCGACGAGGACGAGGCGGTCCGCATCGCCAACGACACCGACTACGGCCTCGGCGGGTCGGTGTGGACCGCCGACCTGGAGCGCGGCGAGGCGTTCGCGCGCAAGGTGCGCACCGGCACGATCGGGCTGAACCACTACACCAACGATCCGACCGCGCCCTTCGGCGGCATCAAGTCCAGCGGCATGGGACGCGAGCTGGGCCCCGAGGGCCTGAGCGCCTTCCAGAACCTGAAGACCATCTACCTCCCGCCGACCGCGGCCAGCTGAGACAGGACCCCCATGACCATCACCGAAGAGTCCCGCGTCACCACCCTTCCCGACCACATCGCGCGCCAGATCGTGCTGCCTGAGGGCCACCGCGACGAGGTCAAGCTGTTCGAGGCCTACCGATGGCTGCGCGAGAACGCGCCGCTCGCCCAGGCCGTCGTCGAGGGCTACGACCCCGTCTACCTCGTGAGCAAGCACGCCGACATCATGGAGATCGAGCGCCAGCCCGACGTCTTCACCTCCGGCGGCGGGGACGAGAAGGGCTCGCACAACCCGATCTTCCAGAACCAGGCAGGCGACGAGTTCACGAAGAGCCTCCTGGGCGGCAGCCTGCGCGTGCTCGACACCGTGACCTACCTCGACCCGCCGGAGCACACGGCGGTCAAGGACATCGCAGCGGCCTGGTTCCGCCCAGTGCAGCTGAAGAAGTGGGAGGACGAGATCCGCGCCCTCGCACTGGGCGCCATTGACCGTTTCCTCAAGCCCGGGCTCAACGAGATCGACTTCGTCAAGGAGTTCGCGGTCTACTACCCGCTCCACGTCATCATGACCCTGTTCGGCGTCCCCGAGGAGGACGAGCCGCGGATGATGGTGCTGACCCAGGAGTTCTTCGGCACCGCCGACCCCGACAGCACCCGCGCCGACGTCGAGCCGCTGAGCCCGGACGCCGCCGCCAAGCAGTGGGCCGCTGCGATCCAGGACTTCTACGCCTACTTCGACGTCATGGTCGAGGACCGCCGCGCCAACCCGCGCGAGGACCTCGCCACGATCATCGCCGTGGCCAAGCAGCCCGACGGGGAGTACTACCCCAAGACGTTCGCGTACGGGTGGTTCATCGCCATCGCGACCGCGGGTCACGACACCACGTCGAGCACCTTGAGCACGGCCATCGAGCGCTTCGCGATGCACCCCGACCAGCTCGCCGAGGTCCAGGCCAAGCCCGAGCTGGTCGACCAGCTCGTCAACGAGGCGCTGCGCGTGGCCTCCCCGGTCAAGCACTTCGCCCGGCGAGCCACGCAAGACACCACCGTGGGCGGAGTGCCGGTCAAGGCCGGCGATCGCTTCATGCTGCTCTACCAGTCGGCCAACCGTGACGAGGACGTCTTCGACGAGCCCGACACCTTCGACGTGCACCGCCACCCGAACAAGCAGATCGCGTTCGGCTACGGCCCACACATGTGCATCGGCCAGCACCTGGCCAAGCAGGAGCTGCGCATCATGTTCGAGGAGCTGCTGCCGCGCATCGAGAAGCTCGAGATCGTCGGCGACCGCAAGGTCGTGCAGACCAACTTCGTCGGCGGCCTGAAGAACCTGCCGGTCGCGCTCACCCTGCGCTGACCGCACCCGTCCAGGGCGGGTCAGTCGTCCCCTCGACGGCTGACCTGCCGGTACCGAACCCCAGGAGCAGCCCGTGCCCACCGTCATCTACACCCTCGCCGACGGCAGCGAGCAGACCGTCGACGTCCCCCTCGGACAGAGCATCATGGACGGCTCGGTCCGCAACAACCTGCCCGGCATCGTCGCCGAGTGCGGCGGGAGCTGCAGCTGCGCCACCTGCCACGTCCACCTCGACGCCGCCTGGGCCGATCGGTTCGACGAGGCGACCGACGAGGAGCGCGAGCTGCTCGAGTTCGCCGACGGCGTCCAGCCCACGTCGCGCCTGGCGTGCCAGCTGTTCGTGGACGCCTCCCACGACGGCGTGCGCGTCGCCGTTCCCGGGGACTGACCCACTCAACTGTCCTCCGTCCACCGCCTCCGCTGGTGGACGACGAGGCGCGAGTGGCCCTGCCAGGCCCGCTCGCCCCGGGCGTCACGGCCCCAGGCCCCGGAGTCGGTCTCGACTCCGGGGCCTTCGCCCGGTCCTGGGCCCGCGTGTGCGGCAGCGGCCGGTCGGACGTGACGAGGCCCCGGAGCCGTGATCGGTCCCCGGGGCCTCGACGCGGCGTCAAGCAGGCTTCTGCAACCAGCGGCAGACTGCCTCGGCGCGGTTGGAGGCGTTGAGCTTGCGCAGGATGTGGCGGACGTGAGACTTGACCGTGCCCTCCGAGATGACCAGCCGGCTGGCGATGCGGGTGTTGGTCTCGCCCACGGCCATCAGGCGCAGCACTTCCCGCTCGCGGGTCGACAAGAGCTCGTCGACGCCCGGCGAGCCGACGAGCATCGACTGGGCGAGGTGCTGGCCCGGCGCCGCGCCGGCGCTGACCGCCTCCTCGGCCTGGCGCGCGAGGCCGACGTCACCACGGACGCACCCCTCGACCATGCCGCCGAGCGACTCGCGCAGGTGGTCGACGGTGCCGCGCAGCCGTTTAAAGCTCTCCTCGAGCCACGCGGTGCGGACCAGGGCGCTGAAGTGGTGCGCGAACAAGGTGATGACCTCACGGTCGAACGCCGTGACGGGCCGGCCGTCGAGGCGGTCCGCGTGCAGGAACCCCACGACCTCGCCGTGGGGCATGATCGGGGCGGCGACGTAGGAGGACGAGCGGGTCATCTCAGCGAGCTGGGGGTGGACGCGCGGCTCCCTGCTGACGTCGGGCACCAAGATGGCGACGCGCCGGCGGACCATCTCGAGCTCCAGGATCGACGGGTTCAGCAGCAGCGGTTCGTTGCGCGCAGCCTCGGTGATCAACGCCGCACCCGCAGGGTCGACCTCGCTGTGGAAGCGCTCGACCACCCAGTGTGCGTCGGCGACCCGCGAGACCATCGCTCGGTCGAAGCCGACCCGGCACAATGCCGTGGGCACGCGGTCGACGAGCTGCTCGAGCGACTTCGAGCTGGCGAGGTCCGCCAGGGCATGCGACATCAGACGCAGCATGTCGGCGCCGTCGGGTGGGACGCGGTCGGCGTTCGGTGCGCTGTCCGGCGCCTCTGCGGGCGCCTTGTCCGGCGCCTGGACGGTGGCTCGGGCCGGTCGGCCCGGTCGAGCCGGCACAGCGCGCAGGGTGGTGGTGCGGGAGTTCAGGACGGTCGGGGCGGGTGACACGGGGAGCATGACGGTCACGCGATCCTCCTTGCTCAGGTGGGGGGGAACGAGTCTGTGATCAGCGTCACCCTCCTCCGGAACGGGAGCCACGACTACGTGGAAGCTCCGCGCGGGCTACCTGGACCCGGTTTCCAGGTATCTGGTTCTATGGTCTGATAATTGCGCCAGGCTCGCCCGTCGTCGGTGCGGCACGGCGCCAACACGGGACGAGGTGTTCGCGATGACGGGTCGTGCTCCTTCCTGCCCCGAACCCCGCCGCAGGCGCGAGTGGCGTCTCCCCGGTGACCTGACCAGCTTCGAAGGTCGTCGCGCCGAGCTGGCTCGGGTCAAGCGGCTGCTGGGCGAGGCGCGCCTCGTCACGCTCACGGGGTTCGGCGGTGTCGGCAAGACCCGGCTGGCGCTGCGCGTTGCTCGTGAGATCGCGCGCACCAACCCCGACGACCTGGCGTGGATCGAGCTGGCCGACCTCCGCGACCCCTCGCTCCTGCACCAGGCCGTGTCCGACGCTCTGGAGCTCGACGACGTCGCGCCGGGACGCGACACGTGGGTCCAGGTCCTGCACCACGTGCGTGATCGCAAGGTCGTGCTGTTCCTCGACAACTGCGAGCACCTGCTCGAGGACGTCGCGGCCCTGGCCGACGAGCTGCTGCGCCACTCACCCGACCTGCGCATCGTCGCCACGAGCCGCCAGGTCCTCGGGGTGCCGGGGGAGGCGGTCGTACCCGTCCTGCCCCTCCCGGTGCCGCCCGACGGCGACCTGGAGAGCGGCGGGGTGGAACTGTACCCCTCGTTGGCCCTGTTCCGCGAGCGCGCCGCCGCCGCCGTGCCCGGCTTCGAGCTCACCGCCGACAACCAGGCCCTCGCCGCCGAGCTGTGCCGACGGCTGGAGGGCATCCCGCTGGCCATCGAGCTCGCCGCGGTCAAGCTGCGCGTGCTGGGGCTGGAGGACCTCGTCCAGCGTCTTGACGCCCGGCTGCAGGTGCTGCGGCAGCCCGGGCGCACCGGGCCCTCCCGCCACCGCACCATCGAGGCGACCATCGACTGGTCCTATGAGCTGTGCACCCCCGACGAGCGCCTGCTCTGGGCACGCAGTTCGATCTTCGCGGGCGGGTTCGGCATCGAGGCAGCCGAGTGGGTGTGCGCCGACGACTCGCTGCCTCGAGACGTCGTGCTCGACTCCGTGGAGGGACTGGTCGACAAGTCGGTGCTCTCGCGGACCGAGGTCGACGGCCACGTCCGCTTCAAGCTGCTCGAGCCCCTGCGCGAGCACGGCCTGCGTCGGCTGACCGCCGAGGAAGCCATGGATGACGTCGTGCATCGCCAGCTCGCCTGGTGCGAGGACCTCATCACCCAGGCGAGCCTGCAGTGGTTCGGCCCGCTCCAGGAGCGCTGGTGCGTGGTGCTGCGCCTGGAGCGCGCCAACATCAGGGCGGCTGCCGAGCACTGCCTCCAGCACGACCAGTGCCACGTCCGCGGCCTCGACCTGCTGGGACGACCTTGGTTCTTGTGGATCGCGCTGTTCCTCGACGAAGGCCGGCACTGGCTCGAGCGCATCGTGGCGGCGTGCCTCGAACCCAGCAGCTCGCGTGCGCGAGCCCTGGCCACGCTGACCTACGTCGCCTCGCTGCAAGGTGACCGCACCCGCGCCGAGGAGGCCTCCACCGAGGGGCGCCGCATCGCGGGCGACCTGGACGACGTCGCCAACCTGGCCTACACCACGCACATCTCAGGGCTGTGCGCCCTGTTCCAGGACCCCGCGGCCTGTGTCGACCTGCTCCTCGAGGCGTTGCCCCTCTACCAGCGTGCCGACGTCGGTGACGACTACGTCATCGGTCTGCGGGTGCAGCTGGGGCTGGCCCACCTCTTCCTCGGAGACCTCGCCCGGTCCCAGGAGCAGTTCGACCTGTGCGTCGAGGTCTGCGAGGTCACCGGCGAGCGCTGGCTGTTGTCCTACGCGCTCTTCGGGCGCGGCTTCGTCGCGAAGATCGAGGGCGACACCGCCGCGAGCATCGGCTGGGCGCGGCAGGCGCTGGAGATCAAGTGGTTCTTCCGCGACCTCTGCGGGCTCTCGACCACCATGGACCTGCTGGCCTGGACCCTGGCCGGCGCGGAGCGCTACGAGGAGAGTGCGGTCCTGCTCGGGGCGGCGGCCAGCCTGTGGGACAGCTTCGGCGCCCGCCTCTTCGGGTCCGACGACTGGCTGGATCAGATGCGCCAGGCCGAGGAGCAGTGCCGCAAGCACCTGGGGCGTGCCTACGACGCCGCCTACAAGTCCGGCGCGCAGATGCCCCGCGAGGAGGCGTTCACCCTCGCCATGGGTCGTGAGCGGCCGGCCACGGCCGCGGTCGAGCGCACGACCGTGCGCCTCACCAAGCGCGAGGACGAGATCTCGCACCTGGTCGCCGACGGCCTGTCCAACAAGGCGATCGCCGAGCGGCTGGTCATCGCACAGCGCACGGCCGAGGGCCACGTCGAGAACATCCTGACCAAGCTCGGCTTCCACTCCCGCTCGCAGATCGCAGCGTGGGTCGGGGAGCGCCGTTCGCCCGGGAGCGCGGTGCGCGAGGCGTCACGCTGACCACGTCGGCCCCTCGCGACACCCCTGGCGGCCGGCGTCCTTCGGAGGACGCCGCTCCGCCCCACGGCTGATTCGCCCAACCGGCGACCCTCCCTATCGTCCGAGGTGGCGGTGTGTCCCCCGGGGCGTCCTGCTGCAGTCCGCACCACGGACTGTCCCCCGCGAGCACCGGATGCGTCCATGAGCTACTTCACGAGCCCGGCCGAGGTCGACTGCTTCGTCGGTGGCGCCCTGCGCCTGGCCGCGGTGCATCCCGTCGTCGGTCCCCAGCTGGCGGCTGCCTCGATGACGCTCGCCCTGATCTGCGACGACCCGACCGGCCGGCTCACGGTCGTCATGGGCGACCCCGTGCGGGTGGGCTGGAACGACGGCGCCCTGGCCGACGTCGAGCTGACCGGCCCGGCCGACGTGCTCGACCGCTACTTCCGCGGCGAGTGCTCCTTGGTCGGGGCCCTGGCCGACGGCACGATCCGCGCCCGGGGGCGCGTGAGCCGTGTGCTGAAGATCCTGCCGGCCCTCGAGCCGATATTCCCCCTCTACCGCGGCCTCGTGGCCGGCAAGGACGCCTGCGCAATTCCGCAGTGGGTCTGCTGACCGAGGGCCCGTCCTGCAGAAGGAGAGAGCACATGAACCCGATCCACCCCCGTCGCGTCGTCGTCGTCGGAGCCGGGCACGGCGGAGCCAACGTCGCTGCGCTGCTGCGCCAGCAGGGCTTCGCCGGCGAGATCTGCCTCCTGGGCGACGAGCCGGGCCCGCCCTACCAGCGACCACCGCTCTCCAAGGACTACCTCAAGGGAGCCATCGGCGACACCGAGCTGCTCATCAAGCCTGAGGACTTCTACGCAGCCCAGCGCGTGGAGACCCGCTGGGGGGTGACCGTGACGTCGCTCGACACCAGCGGGCGCACGGTGGTCCTCGACGACGGCACACGGGTCGACTACGACGCCCTCGTGCTGGCGACCGGCGCCGCGCCCCGCGCGCTCCCCGCGCCGGGGGCGGACCTGCCGGGCGTGCACTACCTGCGCAGCCACGACGACGCGCGCTCGCTCGGAGCGAGCCTGCAGCGCGGACGTCGCCTCGTCGTCATCGGAGGGGGCTACGTCGGTCTCGAGGTCGCTGCCTCGGCGTCCCACCTCGGGTGCGCCGTGACGGTCCTGGAGCGCGAGGAGCGGGCCCTGGCCCGCGTCGCCAGCCAGCAGCTCGCGAGCTTCCTCTCCACCCAGCACGCCGCCCACGGCACCACGGTCCTGACCGGCGCCGACGTCGGGGCGCTGCTGCCCGACGCCCGTGGGTCGGTGGCCGCGGTGGAGCTCGCCGACGGCACTCGCATCCCGTGCGACGTGGTCCTGGTCGGTGTCGGCGCCGTCCCGCGCACGGCGCTCGCCGACGCCGCGGGCATCAGCTGCGACCAGGGTGTGCTCGTCGACCTCGCAGGTCAGACCTCGGCTGACGCCGTCTTCGCGATCGGCGACGTGACGCGCCGCCCTCTGCACCACTTCGAGGGTGGGCACCGGCTCGAGAGCATCCCGAGTGCCGTCGAGCAGGCCAAGTGCGTCGTGGCGCACCTGCTGGGTGCCCCCACCCCGCGCCCCGAGGTGCCGTGGTTCTGGAGCGACCAGTACCACCTCAAGATCAAGATCGCGGGGCTCGTCGCGGCCGGCACCCGCTCGGTGGTCCGAGGTGATCCGGCAACGGGCCGCTTCTCGGTCTTCCACCTCGCAGGGGACCGTGTCGTCGCTGCCGAGACGGTCAACAGCTCGCCGGACTTCATGGTGGCCAAGAGGCTCATCGACCAGGGCGTCCCGGTCACGGCCGACCGGATCGGCGACCTCGCGGTGACCCTGAAGGAACTCGCGGCCTGACCCCTCTCGACGTCGCCCTGGCGCCGTCCGCGCTTATGACCGTGCGGCCGATCCGCGCGCTGCGACCGGTCGGGGAGCGGACGCGAGCTGCCGGCCCGGAGCCGGCGCATCCGGGCTGACGGGCACGGCTGACCGGAAGTGGTCAGGGCCACACGGGGGACCCGGGTCTGCCTGAGGGGGGATGCCCACCCCCCCTCCGTGGCCCGAGATTGGTGATGCGGACCACACGGTTCAGTCGAACACGGAGGACAGCCATGACGGCGACCATCCCGCCCCCGATCACCACGGGAGGCAAGCCACCCGCGGGAGGCAGGCCGCCGCGCGTCCACTCGTCCCCCCGGCGGGTCCCAAAGGTCGTGAGCTTGGTCTTCACCCCCGCCGGCGAGATGGGCATGCTCCTGGTCGTCGTCGTGGTCAGCGCGGTGCGTCACCCCATCGGCTACTGGGGCCAGGTGCGCGACCAGATGTACAGCATGCTCAAGCTCTGCTGGATCCCGATGGCCATCTCCACGGTGGCCTTCGGCTTCGGCGCTCCCGGCCTGCAGGGCGGCAACATCTACAACCTCTTCGGCATCCCCGAGCGTCTCGGATCCTTCTTCATCATGGCCAGCGTCCGCGAGTTCGCCCCGTGGATCAACGCCATGGTCGTCGCCGGCGTCGTCGGCGCCGCCATGACCGCCGACCTCGGCGCCCGTAAGATCCGCGAGGAGATCGATGCCATGGAGGTCCTCGGGATCGACCCGATCCGCGATCTCATCGTCCCGCGAGTCATCGCCGTCACCATCATCACCGGCCTGCTCGACCTGGTCGCGCTGAGCTTCGGCATCGTCGGCGGCTACCTCGCCGCCGTCCCGATCCTCGGCGCCGAGTCGGGCGCGTTCTTCTCGAGCTTCTTCGCCAACGCAACGGTCACCGACCTGTGGGGCAGCGTCGTCAAGACGACCCTCTTCGGCCTCGTGATCGCGATCGTCTGTTGCTACAAGGGCCTCACGGTCCAGGGCGGACCGATGGGCGTGGGTCGCGCGGTCAACCACGCGGTCGTGATCTCTTTCGCCGCCATCTTCATCATCAACACGCTGTTCACCTCGATCCTGCTCGGGCTCAACCCCGACATGCAGGTCTACAAGTAAGAGGGCATGTGCTCCCATGACGCTCTTCGACGAACGCCCGCCCACGCCCCCACCGCCGGCCCCTCCGCAGAAGGAGGACATCGAGGTCAGCATGTCCTCGGTCGCCTCCAGCATCAGGGCCGGTTTCGCGACCGCCGGTGAGATCGCCCAGTTCTCGGCGCAGACCTTCCGTGAGCTGCCCCAGGTGCGCCTCTACACCACCGAAGTCATCCGGCAGTGCGGCATCCTCATCCTCGCCAGCGGGCTGATCATCTGGATGATGGAGTTCGTCATCGGGACCGTGTGCGGGACCGAGGCCAACTACACGCTGCGTGCGATCGGCGCACCCCTCTACTCCGGTGTCTTCACCTCCTACTGCAGCCTGCGCGAGATGGCTCCCTACATGTGGGGCTACATCCTGGCGGCCAAGGTGGGCTGCGGCCTGGTCGCCGAGATCGGCTCGATGCGCATCGCCGAGGAGATCGACGCGATGGAGGTCATGGGCATCAAGTCCCGTCCCTACCTCATCGGCACCCGCCTGGTCGCCGCCTGGATCGCGATGCCGTTCCTCTACTTCGTCGGCCTGGGATTCATGTACCTCTCCCAGTGGCTGGTCGTCGTCTTCCAGTACGGCAGCGTCTCACCCGGCGGGTATTCCCTGATCTTCTGGCTGTTCCAGAACCCGCTCGACTTCGCCTACTCCCTGGTCAAGGTGATGTTGATGGGCACGGTGATCGTGCTCGTCGGCACCTACTACGGCTACACCGCACGCGGCGGGCCGGTCGGGGTGGGCATCAACACCGCCAAGTCGATGATGGTCAACATGGTCCTGATCCACGTGATCGGACTCCTGACCACACAGCTCTTCTGGGGCCTCTCGCCCAACGCGCCGATCGCCAATTAGCGACCTCGACGCTGCTCGCTGCCCGGTCCCTCCCGTCTCGTCACCGCTCGTCTCCCCAGGAGTTCTGTCATGGACACCACCCTCGTCGACCTCGCGCCCGCAGTCGGCGGCGCCGGCCTCACCACGCCCGCACCGGCGCCCCGCACCGCGACGATGCAGGTGCGCAACCTGCACAAGCAGTTCGGTGACTTCAAGGTCCTCCAAGGACTCGACATCGAGTTCGTCGACGACGCCATCACCACCGTGCTCGGCCCGTCCGGCACCGGCAAGAGCGTGCTGCTCAAGCACCTCGTCGGCCTCCTCGAGCCCGACCAGGGCGAGGTGCTCGTCTTCGGCCAGGACATCTGGAAGGCCACCGAGGCCGAGCGCTACGAGCTGCGCAAGCGCTTCGGCGTGCTGTTCCAGGACGGCGCCCTGTTCGGCTCGATGAACATCTACGACAACGTCGCGTTCCCCCTGCGCAAGCACACCGACATGCGCGAGGACGAGATCGCCGACCTCGTGATGACCCGGCTCCAGGAGGTCGGCCTCGAACGCTCGGCCCACAAGCTGCCGACCGAGGTGTCCGGCGGCATGCGCAAGCGCGCCGGGTTCGCCCGTGGCCTGATCATGAACCCCGACATCGTGCTCTTCGACGAGCCCGACTCAGGTCTCGACCCGGTCCGCACCAGCCTGCTGTGCGACCTCATCCAGCAGATGCACGCCGAGCACGGCGGCACCTACCTGCTGGTCACGCACAACATCTCCGCCGCGCGCTCGTGCAGCGACTACGTCGGCATGATCTGGCAGGGCAAGCTCGTCCACTACGGCGACGCCGAAGAGGCGTTCGCCAGCGACGACCCGTTCGTGCGCCAGTTCCTGGCGGGCGAGTCGGCCGGACCGCTGGGGATGGACTGACATGCGGATCCTCAAGGTGGTGGGCCTCGGGCTCGCCGCCGTCCTCGCCGTCGCCGGCATCCGTGCCGTCGTCGACGACGGCTACACCATCGACGTGGTCCTCCCTGCCGCCACCAACCTGGTGCCGGGGTCCGAGGTCGAGATCCGCGGCGCCACCGCAGGCAAGGTCGACAAGCTCTCGGTGCGCGACGGCAAGGCCGTCGTGACCGTGGCGCTCGACGACGACTACGCCCCGCTCAAGGACGGCACCACCGCGCGCGTCTCCTACAAGGCACTGCTCGGTGAGCGCATCCTCGAGCTGCAGCCCCCCGCCGAGGGCGCCGAGCTCGCCGACGGTGCGCTCGTCGAAGGCACGCTCGACCGGGTCGAGCTCGACCAGGTCTTCGCCGCCCTCGACGCACCCACCCGGGCCGCCCTGACCAGCCTGGTCGGCCGGCTCTCCACCACCCTCGACGGCAACGAGCGCGACCTGCAGAAGACGCTGCAGACCACCGGGCCTGCCGTCGAAGCCCTGGGCGAGGTGATCCAAGCCGTCGGCACCGACGGCCCGGCGATCCGCAACCTGGTGACCCGCCTGGCTGCGCTGACGACCACGCTGGCCGAACGTGACTCCGAGGTCGGCGGCACCATCCGTGACCTCGACACGGCCGCCGGCACGATCGGCGCCCACCGCCAACAGCTCCAGCAGGCGCTGCAGGACCTGCCCGAAACACTGCGCGTCGCACGCACCACCCTCGCGAAGGTGCCGGGCACCGTCGCCGCCGCGAGCCCGCTGCTGCGCGACCTGCGGCCTGGCGTCGAGAAGCTCCCGCAGGTCTCGCGGCAGCTGGCGCCGGTGCTGACCGATCTGCGGCCGACCATCGCCCAGCTGCGGCCGACCCTGGCCTCCCTGCGCGAGCTGCTCGCCTACACCCCTGCCCTCCTCGACGGAGCCGGCTCGGTGCTCCCCCAAGCGGACCGGGTGCTGACCGATCTCGGGCCGGCACTCGGCTACCTGCGTCCCTACACCCCCGAGCTCATCGGCTGGCTCTCGAACTGGGGCTCGGCCTCAGCGAACTTCGATGCCCGTGGCCGATACCTCCGCGCCTTCATCACCGAAGGCACGACCAGCCCGGTGACCCTGCCCAACGTCGTTCCCCCGGGCATCGAGCGCAAGCTCACCAGGCTCCCTGGTGAGAACGAGGGCCAGCCCTGGACCGACGCCCACGGAAGCGCGATGCAATGACCAAAACCAAATCCAAGCAGCCCAGCGTGCTGAGCCAGTTCTCCAAGGGTCGAATCGTCGCCGTGGCCCTGGCCACTGCGATCGGCATGTCCATCTCCGGCGGCGTCGCCGCCAAGGCGTTCTCCGACGAAGAGCCCGACGTCTACGTCTACTTCGAGGACGCGAGCCCGCTGATCAAGGGCAACGACGTCAAGGCCTCCGGCGTCAAGGTCGGCACCATCGGGTCCATCGAGGTCGACGACGGGCTGGCCAAGGTCGGCCTGGTGCTCGACGACGCGGTCCTGCCCCTGCACGACGACGCGACAGCCCTCGTGCGCCCCGTCGGGCTGCTCGGCGAGCGCTACGTCGAGCTCGAGCGAGGAACCGGCGACGCCCCGGTGCTCGACGAGGGCGACGTGATCCCGCTCGAGCAGTCCGGCCGGGCGACCGACCTCGACGAGGTACTCAACATGGTCGACGCACCCACCGGTACCGCCCTGGCGATGCTGCTGACCACCCTCGGCGAGGGCGTCCCGGGCCAGGGCGAGAACGCCGACGCGGCCATCAAGGCGTTGGCCCCGGCCCTGCAGGACACCGACCGGCTCGGCACGATCCTGGCCGACCAGAACAGCGTGCTAGCCCAGCTCCTCGACTCCGTGGAGCCGGTCGCGACCCAGCTCGGCTCCGAGCGCGGTGCTCAGCTCGACCGGCTCGTCGGTGCTGCCGACGACGCCCTGTCCGCGACCGCGCGCAACGACGAGGACCTGGACAGCACGATGGCGCGGCTTCCGTCCGCCCTGGTCGAGACCGAGTCGACGCTCGCGGCCCTCACCGGGGCCGCCGACTCGACCACACCTGTCCTGGCCGCCCTGCGACCGACGACCGACGACCTGCTGGAACTGAGCCGGGAGCTGCGAGCCTTCGCCGCAGCCGGTGGCCCGGCCCTCGACAGTCTCGAGCCCGTCCTCGACCAGGCCGACGTGCTGCTCGAGCGGGCTCGGCCAGTCGCGCGATCGCTGAGTGCGTCCTCTGGCGACATGCGGGCCACGGCCCGCAACGGCCGTGTGATCGCGACCGGGGTGCTCGACAACCTGACCACGGTGCTCGACTTCGTGAAGTACTGGGCGTTGACCACCAACGGGAGCGACGGCCTGTCGCACTACTTCCGCGCCCACGTCGTGGTCACCACCGACATCGTCGGGGGCCTCGTCCCCGGTGACACCGACGTTGTGCCCGAGCTGCCGGCCCTGCCAGACCTGGGCATCGACGACCTTCTCGAGAACCCCCTCGGCAACCTCCCCGGCGGGCTCGGGAACCTGCCCGGCGTGCTCGATGGGCTGACAGGCGGGGGTCGCAGCGCAGACGCCGGCCGAACCGGTCTCGGCGGCCTGCTGGACAGGCAGGGCGGCCCCCGCCGAGCAACGCCCGGCAGCGCCACCGGGCTCAGCGCGACGCAAGAGCAGTCACTGATGACCTACCTGATCGGAGGGGAGTGACCGATGAGACTCGCCTCCCGCAACGCCACCATGCTGACCGGACTGATCGTCATCCTCGTCCTCGTCGGCTCGCTCTACCTCTCACTCACCGCAAGCACCGGGCTGCCCGGCCAGTCGTTCCGCACCGCCAGCGCCGACTTCGACAACGTCGGCGGTCTGCGCGAGGGCGACGACGTCCGCTCGGCCAGCGCGCGGGTCGGCCAGGTCCGCTCAATCCGCTTCGAGGACGGCAAGGCCCGCGTCGTGCTGCAGCTCGACAGCGGCGAGCAGCTCTACGAGGACGCCCGCGCTGCAGTGGTGTCCCGATCAGCACTCGGCCAGAACTTCGTCATGGTCGACCCCGGCGCACCCGCGGCGGGCGAGCTCGCCGAAGGTGGCCAGCTCAAGGACTCCGGCATCGTGTCGCCGGTCAACCTCGACCAGGTCCTCTCGGCCCTGGACGCGCCGACGCGCAAAGCCGCCGCCGGCGCGCTGCGCGAGGTGGGCTCCGGCGCAGCCGGACACAGCCAGGACCTGCACGACCTGCTCGTCGTGGCCCCCGACCTGGTCGCCGACCTCGAGCAGGTGGCCACCGCACTGGCCGCAGAGAGCACCGACCTCGACGGCATGCTGCAGCAGTCGAAGGTCCTCGCCGGCCGCTTCGACGGCCGGTCCGAGCAGGTCGGCCGCCTCGTGCGCAGCCTCACGACCACGGTGGAGGCCGTCGCCGTCGACGACGCCGAGCCGCTGGACGCGACCCTGCAGGAAGCGCCAAGCGCACTGCGGTCCACCAGTACCGCGATGCGCGAGATCCGCGGCCCGCTCGTCGACCTCGACGCCGCGATGACCACCCTGCTGCCGGGCGCCCGCTCCCTCGGCGACGCGACACCGGCCCTGCGCGGCGCCATGCGCGAAGCCCTTGCGCCTCTGGCCAAGGTCCCCGGCGTAGCCGACCAGGCCGTCCCCGCCGTCCAGGACCTCAGCACGCTGATGGCCGACGCCCGACCCCTCGCCGCGACCCTGCAAGACACGTTCGCGTCGACCAAGGAGCCGACCGCGGTGCTGGCGCCCTACACCCCGGAGTTCATCCGCTTCTTCGAGCGCTGGAACAGCGCCGACCAGAACGGCGACAAGTCCGGCAACTACCTGCGGATCGCGCTGATCATCCGCCCCGAGAGCATCACCGGCACCGTGCCCATCCGCGATCCGCTGGTGCACCGCCGTCCCTACCCGGCGCCCGGCACGGCCGACTCCGACCGCGCGACCGACCTCATCGGAGGACAGTCATGATCGGCAAACACCTGCGGCGCTTCGAGAAGCTGCCGTCCGCACGCGTCGGCGCCATCATCATCACCTTGATCCTCGTGCTCGGCGTGGCCCTGTTCCAAAAGGCTCGCATCGGCGACACGATCAAACGCGGCGACGAGATCGAGGCGTCCTTCGCACGGGACTACCAGCTGCGTGCACACGTCACCAAGGTCAAGGTCGCCGGGGTGCCTGTCGGGGTCGTCACGGGTGTCGACCACCGCGAGGACGGCACCACGACGGCGACGCTCAAGCTCGACAAGGGGGTGCGTGACAAGCTGCGGAGCGAGCCCCGCGCGGCCATCCGGCCCACCACCCTGCTCGGCGGCAACTACTACGTCGAGCTCGCCCCGGGCGGCGACCCGGGCGAGACGGAGTCGATCCCGACCGAGCGGACCTCGGTCCCGGTCGAGCTCGACCGCGTGCTCGAGGTGCTCAAGCCCACCGCCCGCACCAGCCTGAAGCGCACGGTGAAGTCGCTGGGCTCCACCCTCGACGAGGACGGGCAGGCTGCCCTCGGCCGGCTCCTCGACGAGTCGCCCGAGTCGGTGCAGCCCGCCGGCCAGGTGTTGGAAGCCCTGCAGGGCACCCGCCCCCAGCAGGACCTCACCCGCCTGGTCTCGTCCATGGAAAGCGCTGCTCGCGCGGCCACGGCTGACCCCGGCCGCCTCGACCAGGTGGTCACCGGGCTCGTGGCCCTCAGCCGCGTGCTCGCCGACACCAGCCCCCAGGTCGCCGCCGCGATCGACGACCTGCCCGCGACCTTGGGCACGACCCGGGCGGGGCTCGATGCATTGAGCCACACCCTGGACCAGGTACGCACGGTCTCCGACGACGCCCGCCCCACCGCCCGGGAGCTCAGCACGACCCTGACCAAGCTCGAGCCGGCACTCGACCAGCTCCAGCCGGTGCTGCGCGACCTGCGGCCCGCGCTCGTCGACCTCACGCCGATGCTCGACGACCTGGTCCCCTCCGCGCAGGCCGGCACTCGCATCCTCGACGACGTGGACGGCGCGCCCCTCGACCGCGTCCGCGGTCCCATCCTCGACGTCGTCAACTCCGACTGGCACGGCACGGGTCAGTACGCCCGAGGTGGCAACGACAGCATCTTCTATAAGGAGCTCGGCGACCTGATCGCCGGCATGAGCAACGCCGGCAAGATGACCGACCGCAACGGCTCGGTGATCCACTTCCAGCCGGGCTTCGGCGTCGGCTCGCTGTCCGGCACACCTCTCAGCCTGGAACAGCTCTTCGCACAGCTCATCAACCCGGAGGGAGCACCGTGATCCGCTTGGGCAAGGCGTGGGAGCGCGCACGCAACGAACCCGGCCTGGGCCGCGACGCCGGCGCGATCGTCGGCCTGATGATCCTCGGCCTGCTGGTCGCGGGGTTCATCCTGTCGCAGCAGCGTGTCAACTGGCCCTGGAAGGACGAGGTCACCTTCCAGGCCGACTTCCGCAGCGCGCCGGGCATCGCACCGGGCAACGGCCAGGAGGTCCGCATCGCCGGGGTCACCGTCGGACGCATCTCAGCGGCCGACGTCACCGACGAGGGCCGAGCCCGCCTGACGCTGGCGATCCACCCTGACCACACGGTCTACAAGGACGCCAAGCTCGTCCTGCGGCCCAAGACCCCGCTCAACGACATGTACGTCGAGATGAACCCGGGCACCGAGGCCGCCGGCGAGCTCGGCGACGACGTGATCCCGGTCGGGCAGACCGCCGACCCCATCCAGCTCGACGAAGTCCTCGGTCACCTCGACGAACGCACGCGCAACGCGCTGACGACCCTGCTCGGCGAGTCCGACGCCGCACTGGCCAGCGCCCCGACCGCCCTGCCGGCAGGCCTCGCGAAAGCGAGCGACAACGTCGAGACCTTCCGCCCCGTCGTGGAGCAGCTCCAGACACGCCGCGCGACGATCGCCAAGCTGGTCACTGCACTCAGCGACATCGCCTCGGCCGCTGGTCAGGACGACGAGCGGCTGCGTCGACTCGTCGGCTCGCTGGCGACCACGCTCGCCACGCTCTCCGAGCGTGACGACGAGGTCCGCGCGGCACTCGACGCCCTGCCAGGCGTGACCACCGAGCTCGGCGGTGCAACCCGGTCGGTCCGCGACCTGACGACCCAGCTCGACCCCGCGCTGCGCAACCTGCAGGACGCCTCCGGCGAGCTGCCGGTGGCGCTGTCAGAGCTCGGCGCCCTCGCCACCGAGCTCGAGCAGGTCGCCGTCCGGGCCCGCCCGACGGTCCAGCAGCTCCGTCCGCTCGTCGCGGACCTGCGTCCGTTCGTGGCCGCCCTGCGGCCCACCTTGGCCGACGTCGAGCCGATCACGCAGCGTCTCGACACCGGCACCCGGGTACTCACCTCGCGGCTCGCCGACCTTCAGGCCTTCGTCTACAACACCGCCTCGGTCGTCAGCCTGCAGGACGCCAACGGCGGGATCCTCCGCGGCCAGGCGAGCATCAACACCACCACCTTGCCGCTCTCGACGGGAGACAACCGCTGATGCGCGTCCCACACAGTGCCGTCCCGCGGCTGCGCCTGATGACCGTCCTGGTCTTTATGACCGGCTGCGCCCTGATGTTCGGCTACCTCTGGGTCAACATGGGTGGCCGCCTACCGATCGTGTCCTCCGACGGCTACCGCGTGGCCTTCGAAAGCCCTGATGTCGACAACCTCGTCTACGACTCCGACGTGATGGTGGCCGGCGTCCGGGTGGGCAAGGTGCGCCAGCTCGACGAGGACGAGGGGTCGGCCAAGGTGGTCCTGCAGATCGACGACACGTCGGTGATGCCCCTGCACGAGGGCGCCACGATCAGGCTCCGGTCCAAGTCGCTGATCGAGGAGACCTACGTCGAGATCGTCGACGGCAAGGGCGGCGAGCTGCCGGAGAACTCGACCCTCCCCGCCGCATCTGTCGTCAAGAGCGTGCAGCTCGACGACATCCTGGCCAGCCTCGACGAGCCCACCCGCCGCGACCTGAGCGTGATGCTGCGTGACCTCGGCGAGGCGACCAACCAGACCAACGGCCAGATCGACCAGACCCTGACCGGTCTGGGGGTGCTGGGCCGCGAGGGACACGACGTCCTCGACGCGCTCGAGGCGCAGTCCGCCGACCTGCGACGCCTGGTCGCGACGTCGACGGAGGTGATGGCTGCGCTCGACACCGGCGAGGGCCAGATCGTCGACCTCGTCGAGCAGGCCGACGGCCTGACCAGCGTCACGGCCAGTGAACAGGAGCAGGTCGAGGACACGGTGCGAGCCCTGCCGGGGGTGCTGCGCTCGGCGCGCACCGCCACGGAAAGCTTCTCCACGTTGGCCTCCGACCTGCGTCCGATCGCCCGCGGTCTGCGGGCCGCCGCGCCATCACTCAACACGGCCCTGCAGGAGCTGCCGGCCACGACCCGCGACCTGCGCGGCCTGCTCCCCGATCTCGACCAGACCCTCGACCGCGCACCCGCGACGTTGAACCGGGTTCCCCGCACTGTCACGGCCGCCTCGGCGGTCATCCCCACGACGAGGGCGACTCTCGCCGACCTCAACCCGATGCTCGCCTACATGAAGCCCTACGGCCCCGACCTCGCGGGCTTCATGGCCGGCTGGAACGCGATGCTGCAGGACTCCGACGTCAACGGACACTTCCTGCGCATCTTCCCGGTCCTCAACGAGGGCTCGGTCAAGGGCAACCCCTTCCCGCTGAACACCTCGGTCCTCGACAAGTCCAACGCCTACCCGGTACCGGGCGCAGCCCGCGACCCCGGTCCGTTCAACGGGACCTACCCCAGGGTGGAGCGCGACACCGAGTGAGCTTCCGCTTGCGGGTCCTCAGCGCGGTGATCGCCCTGGCGGCCGTCGCGCTGTGGGCCGTCCCGGGCCTGAGCCGTCTCGAGATCGACAGCGACCTCGACTCACTGCTTCCAGCCGACGACCCGTCGGTCTCTGAGCTCGACGCGATGGCGCGGTCCTTCGGCGGTGATCCCGTGGTCGTCCTGGTCGAGGGCTCGGGCGACCCGCTGGCTGCGGACCGGCTGCCGGCCCTGCTCCAGCTCGAGGGCCGGCTCTCCGCGGTGGACGGCGTGGTGGCGACCTATGGACCCGCAACGACCCTCAACCAGACCGTGCTGCAGCTCAAGCGCTTTCTAGCCGAGCTGAGCGGGCGTCGTGACGCCCTCGCCGAGGCCGGCCGAACCCGAGAGCTCGCGGCCTTCGAGGCCCGCTACGGCTCGCTGCTCGTGCAGGCGCTACCGGCCGGGCTACCGACGCTCAGCAACGAGAACTTCGTCCGCTCGGTGGTCCTCGACCCGGTCACCGAGAAGCCGAAGCCGCAGTGGCGCCAGTATCTGCCGGCCCAGGGCGCGGTCGCGGTCTACCTGCGTCCGCGCGAGGGCCTCGACGCTGCCGCAGCGGCCCTGCTGCATACCGAGGTCGAGACCATCGTCTCCGACTCCGAGGCCGTTCCCGACGGCGCCGAGGTGACCGTGACCGGTGCCCCGGTTGTCACCGCCGGCCTGGCTGATCGGATGCGCGCAGAAGTCCCGCGACTGGCCGCCACCGCGTTCGGCATGGTCGCGCTGGTGCTGCTCCTTGTGCCCTGGGCCCGCCGGCGTCGCTTCCAGCTCGCTCCGCTGCTCGTGATGGGAGTAGCGACCGCCGTCACGCTCGCCGTCTTCGGCTGGCGGGGCGACCCGCTGTCCCTCGGCGCGGCGACCTTCCTCCCGATCATCCTGGGACTCGGCAGCTACTACCCCGTCTACTTGTCACGAACCGGACACCGGCGGGTGGTCCTGGCGGTCGCGGCGTCCTCCACGTGCGCCTTCGCCGGACTGCTGTTGTCCCCGCTGCCGTTCGTCGCCGACCTCGGCCTGGCTGTCCCCGCGGGCCTCGCCGCCGTCGTCGCCGTCAGCCTCGCCGGCTCGTGGGTGCTCGGACCGCGCCTCGGACAGGACCCGTCGACGCCGGCCCCCGCTGCTCCTGCGGCGATCCGACGCCGGCTTCCGACACCCGCCCTCGCCGTGCTCACCGGTGCTGCGCTGCTGGTCTCGGTGTTCGGCTGGGTCTCGCTCGCCTCCACTCCCCTCAAGACCGACCCACAGCAGCTGCTCGCCGGCCTGCCCTCGCTCGACGATGCCGTGCACGTCGAGGACGTCATCGGATACAGCGGCGAGGTGGACGTCCGGCTGAAGGGCGCGGACGTGCTGACCCCCGAGGCCCTGGCCTGGTCACGTGCGGCGCAGACCGAGATCGTGAGCCTCTACGGCGACCGCGTGCAGCCCGTGGTGACCGTCGGTCAGCTGCTGGGCTTCCTGGGCGAGGACCCGACCCAGGCTCAGGTGCGCGCCGGGGTTGCGGCCCTGCCCGGCTACATCACCTCCGCCGTCGTCTCGTCGGACCAAACCGAGGCCCTGAGCAGCTACGGCGTCGCGTGGAGCGACCTGGCCGACGACCGCGACCTCGTGGCCGACGTCCGCGCGGCCCTGCCCGCGCCACCGCCCGGCTACGACGTTGGGGTCTCGGGCCTTCCGGTCGCCGCCGAGCGCGGCTATCACCTGGTGAGCGGAGAGCGCTACGAGTCCAGCGTCATCGCCCTGCTCGCCGCCGCACTGGCCCTGGTGGTCCTCCTGCCGCACCGACGTGACGCCCTGGTCGCGATCGCGGCCGCCGCGATCGCCTCCGGACTCACCGTGGCCGTGCTCGTCCTCACTGTCGGAGCGCTCAACCCGCTGACCCTGGCGCTGGGTGCGCTCACCGCGGCGATCGGGTCCGAGTTCACCGTGCTGCTCCTGGCCGCGGCCCGTCAGCGCAGCAGCGACCTGCGCCGGTCGGTGCTGCTCGCGGTGCTGCTGTCCCTCGGTGGCTACGGAGTGCTCCTGACCTCCAGCCTGCCGCTCGTGCGCGAGCTCGGCCTCGCGCTCGTCACCTCGGTCGCCCTCTCCGTGGGCACCGCCCACCTCCTCGCCGAGCTGGGAACGCGCTTGCGCCCCGGGCCCGAGGACCCCGCGGCCGCGGCCGCGGACCCTGAAGGACAAGACGCCCTGGCCCGTGATGGCCACGTGGCCGAGCTGCTGAGAGTCGGAGGAGATCGTGAGTCGTGAACGAGGCATGACGATGGACGAAGAGCACGTGGAGGACCTCACGGGCCTTGAGCCCGAGACGGATGGCGTCGACGAGGCCGCCGACGGTCCGCCCGGCACCGTCGGTTCGAGCGGGAGCCGGTGGTCCGGTCGCCGGCCGCTCCTGCTCGTCGTCGCCGCGCTCGTCGCCGCCCTCGTCGTGGGCGGCGCCGTGTGGTGGCTGCGCCACGACACCGGACCCGGGGAGGGCGTGGCGCTGCAGGTCTCCGGCACGACCTTCACCGCTGACGATGTCGACGACCGGGTGCAAGCCCTGGTTGCGCTCTACGGCGTCGAGGTCCCCACCGACGAAAAGGGCCTCGACACCTTCCGCCGCGACGCCGCCAAGTCGATGGCCGTGCAGGTGATGCTGGAAGACGAGGCTGCAGAGCGCTCCATCGTCGTGGCTGACAAGGAGGTCACCGACACCCTCGACACGATCGTCGAGGAGCGCTACGCCGAGGGCGGGCGTCCCGCCTTCATCGCCGCGCTCGGCGAGATGGGCGCCACCGAGGAGCAGGTGCTCGACGAGATCCGCAACCAGCTCATGGTCGCCCGCGTCTTCGACGACGTGGTCCGCGACGTCGACGTCACCGACGACGACCTGCGCCGGGCCTTCGGCGAGCGACGCGAGCAGCTCGGCACCCCTGCACGACGAGTGCTCCGCAACGCCGTCGTGGCCGACCGGCCGTCCGCCGTGCGGATCGTGCTCGCGTTCCGTGCCGGCAAGGCGTTCTCGAGCCTCGCGCGCCGGGCCAGCCTGGACGAGGCGACCCGTGAGGACGGCGGCTATCTAGGTGCCGTTGCGGCCACCGATCTCGAGCCGGCCTATGCCGAGAAGGCCTTCGCGGCCGAGGTCGGCGACACCTTCGGACCGGTGCGCACGCAGTACGGCTGGAACGTCGGCTTCGTGCAGGCCGCCGTGCCAGCCGAGCCGGCGACGTACGCGACGATCCGTGGCGCGCTGCGCGAGACGGTGCTGGCCGAGGAGTCGCTGACCGTGTGGCGCAGCTGGCTGGGTGACGTGATCGCCGACCACGACGTGGACTACGCCGACGACTACCTGCCCGCTGACCCGGACGCCGTGCCAGACGTCGACCAGGTCGCTCCCACGACCGGCGAGACGGGGCGGTGAACAGTGGCGGGCCGGATCGCCTCGGCGGCGCTGCTGGTCGCGATGGCCGTCGGCCTCGCGGCCCTCGGGCGGTGGGGGCGACGGCACAGCACCGATCTGGTGTCGGCCGCCCTGCTCAACGAGGACCGCGCGAGCAAGGCCGCGGTGATCCGTCGCGGGGGCCTCGTCTGCTACGTCGCTGCCGTGGTGATGGCGGCCGTCGGGGTGCTCGCCGTGCTGTGAGACGTCGATCGTGAGCAGCCGTCGCAGGACCGGGCCTCGGCTCGGACGCGAGTTCCCCCACCTCGGCGAGCCCGCCGCGGCGACGCGGAGCTCGACGCACCGCTGGTTCGTCACAGCACACACAGCGCAGTGGCGCCGGGCGGACGGCGGCTACATCGGGTGGCCCCGATCCACGGCGCACGCCAAGCAGATGGGCAGCCTGCTCACCGCGTGCGGTGAACAGACGCAGAGCTGGCCGAAGTTCTGGAGCCTGTCCTTCCCCGCCCGCGGCAGCGACGTCTGCGCCGAGTGCTGGACGATCGTCACCGGGTACGGCGAGCCGATCGGACGATCCGCGTCAGCCCCACGGGGCATGACCCCGGCACCACGGGGGTCCTAGCCTCACGAGATGAGCGCACGCACCGAGGCCTATCCCGCGGTCGTCCGCGGCGCGTCCAAGTGCTTCTTCGTGCTGCTGGTCGGGGGGCTCGTCCACCCCGCAGTCTCGGTCATCTGGTCCCCGCTCGGCTTCGTGTGGCTGCTGCTCGTGGCCGTCGTCGCCTTCGTGTGGGGGTCCGTCGCCGCGACACCGGCCGGCACGCCGGTCGAGGGGTGGCGCCGTGCGCCGGTGGCCGCCGTCATCGGCTACGCCCTCATCGTGCCCCTGGTCATCACAGCCGCGGGCGAGCTGCCCTTGCTCCAGGCCGTGCTGACCGTGGCCACGGCGGTCGTCGTCGGCGCGGTCGTCGGTCTGGCCCGCACCCACTACTACGCGTCGGGACCGACCGTACGGATGATGCGGCATCGCCCGGCGAGCGATGTGTGACGGCGGCCACCGTCCGTAGCGTCGCTCGGCATGATGTCCCCCCGTCACGCCGGATCGCACCTCCGCCGCGCAGCGCGCACCCGGCGTGCTGCCACCCTCGCTCCGCTCGCCGTGCTGTCGCTCGCCTGGACCGCCAGTCTCGCCACGGGTGCCGACCCCGCCCTCAGCACGGTCGCAGTGCGGGAGCCGGAGAGCCGGTCCCTGCCTGACGGTTCGAGCGTGCCGGCCGAGGCGATCGAGGTCCCGGCCTCGGTCTCCGGCACCAGCGACATCACCGGCTCGGTCGGCGGTGTCGGCGGCGACACCCAGCAGATCGTCGCCACCTCCTCGACCAACGGCATCCCCTCGGCCGCGCTCGCCGCCTACCAGCGCGCCGAGACCGTCATCAACGCCGCCGACAAGACCTGCAACCTCTCCTGGCAGCTCGTCGCCGCGATCGGTCGCGTCGAGTCCGACCACGGCCGCTACGCCGGCAACGTCCTCGACGCCGACGGCCTCAGCCAGCCCGGCATCCTCGGCATCGCCCTCAACGGCAAGAACGACACCGCGCTGATCCGCGACACCGACGCCGGCCAGTACGACAACGACACCACCTTCGACCGCGCCGTCGGCCCGATGCAGTTCATCCCCTCGACCTGGTCGGTCGTCGGAGTCGACGCCGACAACGACGGCGTGCGCAACCCCCAAGACATCGACGACGCCGCCCTGGCCACCGCCGTCTATCTCTGCTCCGGCGACGGACCCTCAGCCGACCTGGCCACCCTCAGCGGCCAACGCGACTCGGTCTTCCGCTACAACCACTCCCAGTCCTACGTCGACCTGGTCCTCTCGATCAAGGACGCCTACCTCGAGGGCGACTTCATGGCCGTCCCCGACGGCACCACCGCCGCCGGCTTCCTGACCCCCGACCCGACCTTCGTGCCGAGCGGCCCCCGCGGCAACGGCGGCCCCCGTGCCGGCAGCGGCGGCGGCGGTGACGAGCCGGGCACCGCCGAGCCCGTCGAGCCGACCGAGACCCCGGCCGAGGAGCCCTCCGACGAGCCGGTCGAGACGCCCGGCACCGGCGGCGGACCCAGGCTGCCGATCCCCTCGGTCACCGTCCCGGCCCTGCCGCAGACCAGCATCGCCCCGGTCGACGAGGTGCTCACCCTCGCCCAGGCGATCGTGCAGTGCACCCTCGACGGCCACCTCGACAACCTGCTCCGCGACGACGACCCCTTCGACGTCTGCGTCGAGGACTACACCAAGCCCTGAGGCCCTGACGCCACGCACCGAGAGGGCCGCCCGGGCCCTCGGCTGGCGCGCACCGGCCGACGGCGTCGTTCCGGACCCCGGAACCGGCCGTACCCACACGGCCCGGCCGACGGGAGCCTGGGAGCACTGAACCGCAGGCCCGCAACCGAGGAGGACGTCGTGGTCAACGCCCCGACCGTGGAACCCCGCACGCACGCAGACGACCCGGCACTGTCCGCCGAGGTCGAGCGCTTCCTCTACCTCGAGGCCGAGCTCCTCGACGACTGGCGCCTGCCCGAGTGGCTCGAGCTGTTTCTGCCCGAGGGCCAGTACCTCGTGCCGTCGACCGACCTGCCCGACGGCGATCCCGGTCGGGACCTCTTCATGGTCCAGGACGACCGGTTCCTCCTCGAGCAGCGCATCGGTTCGCTGATGAAGCGCTCCGCCCACGCCGAGTACCCGCACTCGCGCACGCGCCGGATGATCACCAACGTCCTGGCGGGCACCGACGACGCAGGTCGCATCGCCGTGCGCGCCAACTTCGCGGTCTTCCGGATGCGGTCGGGCGCCTTCGACACCTACGTCGGGCACTACCGCCACGTCCTGGAGCGCGGTGACGACGCATCGTTGCGCTTCCTCGTCCGGCGCTCGGTGCTCGACCTCGACACGCTGCGTCCCCACGGCAAGGTCAGCATCATCCTGTGAACCGGCTCCAGGGCAAGGTCGCTCTGGTCACCGGGGCCAGCGCCAACATCGGTGGCACGCTGGCCGCGGGTCTGGCCGCCGAAGGTGCGCGCGTGCTCTGCGCCGACCTGGTGCCCGACGTCGCCGAGGCGGCCGCCGGCCGCATCACCGACGCAGGCGGCGAAGCAGCGTGGGTCGCCGGGGACGTCACCGATCCTGAGCACGCCGAGGCCGCGGTGGCTGCGGCCGTCGAGCGGTGGGGCGCGCTCGACGTGCTCGTCAACAACGCCGTCTTCTTCCACCAGCAGGGCGTGCTGGACATGCCGTACGACGTCTACCGCCGCCAGCTCGACGTCGTCCTGGGCGGCGCGTTCCTGATGACCCGCGCCGCCGCCGGCGCGATGATCGAGCGGGGACGCGGAGGAAGCATGGTCAACGTGCTGTCGACGGCCGCCTGGCAGGGTCAGCCGGGCAACGTCGGCTACTCGACCGCCAAGAGCGGGTTGATCAACTTCACGCGATCGGTGGCCATGGAGCTGGCCCAGCACGGGATCCGCGTCAACGGCTTCACGCCCACGGCGACCGCGCCCACCGACCCCGAGGCGCTCGCGGCGATGGAGGCGTTGCTCAGCCGGCCTTCGGCCTACCGCAACGACTTCCGCGCCCAGCTCCCGCTGGGGCGCCTGCCCACGCCCGACGACTACGTCGGCGCCGTCGTCTACCTCGCCTCGGACGAGTCGGCGATGGTCACAGGCACCAACATCACCGTGGACGCAGGCGCGACGGCCAAGTACTGGCCCTGGACGCCGCACCCCGTCGCCTGACCGCATCCCGACTGCGTCCCCGGAGGACCCGTGTCCGACCTCATCCTCATCCAGCCGACCCGCACCATGCTCACCGCGACGCGCGACGACGTGCACGTCCTGGAGATCAGGCTCGGCGGTGCCCCGCGCGGCCTGGTGGTCCTGGTCATCGGCCCCGACACCCCCGAGATCGACGTCGTCGAGGCGATGAACCACCTGGCCGGGGACGGGTTCGAGTCGATCGCTGCGGCCGTTGGCCCTGGTGGCCTGGCCGATGCGCTGCTCGCCCGCGCCGCCGACCGCGGCTGGGAGCCCGAGCAGACCGGCGTCGTCGGGATCGGCGCGGGGGGCGACCTCGCGCTCGAGCTCGCTCGGACCCGGCTGCTCGGCGCCGTCGTGAGCCTCTCGCCCACGCCCGACCTCGCCGACGTCGCCGCCCGGCCGGTGCTGCGGACGCCGTGGCTGGGTCTGTTCGGGGAGCACGCCGGCGACCTGACGAGACGCGAGGTGGGTGCGCTCGGCCTCGCCCTCGAGGCGGGCTCCGACGTCTTCAGCCAGGTGGTCGTCTATCCCGGCGTCGGATCCGACTTCCACCGACGCTCCGAGGACGGCATCAGCTTCGCGGCCTCCTACGACGGCTGGCAGCGCGTCGCGGAGTGGTTGCTCGCCCGCGTCGCCGCACGCCCGACGCCGCTCGCGCTCGCCTGGCGTGAACGGACCACCGGCTGAGCCCTTTCGGGACCGGTGCGCCGCGCGCCACCGGCACCCGATGAACACGACGAGGCCGCCCCACGCATCGCGTGGGGCGGCCTCGGTGTCGTCGGCATCGGGTTCAGGCCGTCGGGGCCGGGGCGCGGTCGAGACGGGCTGCGGTGAACGTCTCCTCGAGCGGGGCCTTGACCTCGGGCGGCAGCACCTCGCCCGTGACCAGCTCGTTCCAGCGGCGCCACCAGGTGCGCATCTGCAGCTCCTCGGTGGTGTTGTTGCGGTCCTTGTTCATGCCGCGCGACATGTCGGACCACGGCAGCTCGCGGACGCCGCCGAAGCCCGTCTGGCAGGTCTCCAGCGCCTCCACGTCGTCCGGGGAGGCCAGACCGCCGGGTCCCCAGAAGGTGAGGAAGTTGTCGAGGCGCTGCTTGCGCAGCTCGTCGCCCTCCTCCGGCGGAGCCAGCTCCCAGGCGGTGACCTCCATGTAGTCAGCGCTGATCGGGTCGATCTTGCGCACGACGACACCCATGACGAGGTCGACGATGACCAAGTTGGGGAAGATCACCAGGTTGCGGTTGCCCTTCATCCGGTCGACCCAACCGGGCCCGTAGATCTCACGGAAGTGCTCGAAGCGCGCCTCACGCTCCTCAGCACCGGCGTCCGACAGCGGCCGGCCGAAGAGCCCCTCGGTCGCAGGAGCACCGGCGACGACGGCGTGGCCGTTGCCGAGGTCGATGCCACGCGAGTCGCCGAGCGCCTTGGGGTCGAGCTTGCCACGCGCCGCCATCACCATCTCGAAGTAGCGCTGGTGGGTGGAGACAGCGTGGTAGCCGTCGATGCTGTTCTCGACGAGCAGCTTCCAGTTGGCCTTGACGGAGTACTCGTGGGTGCCCTCGAGCACCTCCATCCCGACCTCGGACTGGTCGCAGACGAGGTCGAGGTACTCGGTCGCGCCCGCGAGGTAGGTGACGAGGTCGACGATGTCGGGATCGAAGCTGATGAAGACGAAGCCGCGGTAGGAATCGACCCTGGCGGGACCTGCGAGACCCGGTCGCTCGAACGACTCCCCGTACGACTCGTCGCCCGGCATCGAGACCATCTCGCCGGCCGTGCTGAAGCTCCACCCGTGATAGAAGCACGTGAGGAAGCGAGCGTTGCCCTTGCCCTCGCGGCAGAGCATCGCGCCGCGGTGCGGGCACGAGTTGATCCACACCTTGATCTCGCCCTTGTTGTCCCGGGCGAAGATCAGCGGTCGGCCGGCCACGCTGCGGGTCTTGAAGTCGTTCTTCTTCTTGAGCTCGGTCTCGTGACCGAGATAGAGCCAGGTGTGGTTGAAGACCTTGTCGCGCTCGAGGGCGAACACATCTGGGTCGACCATGGCTGCGCGGTTCACCCGGAACCGCGGCATCTCCCGGTCGTCGTCAACATAGGTGGACACGCACGACTCCTTCATCAGACGGGTAGTGGTGCTCACGCTGCAGGACGCTCGGCGCTGCGGCACCGGACGGTTCCGGGGGACGGAACGTGCGGTGTCGGCCGGACTCGGCCGTGACAACAGTGAGGTCGAGGACGTCGTACGTCGCCGACGGCCGACGAGGACCAGAGAGGACCCGACCCGTGGAGATCGCCCGCACCGTCGAACGCCGTTTCGCCTGCGAGGACGGGGACCTGGAGCCCGGCGAGTCCATGACCGTGCCGGGCGACGTCGCTGTCGCGCTCTACCGCAACGAGCACGGCGACTACTTCGCGACTGCCGACACCTGCACCCACGAGGACTGGTCACTCGGCGAGGACAGCGACCTCGAGGGCAACGAGGTCGTCTGCCCGCTCCACATGGCGCGCTTCGACATCCGCTCCGGTGAGGCACTGTGCTTCCCGGCCACCATCGCCCTGCAGACCTACGAGGTGCAGGTCGACGACGGCAAGGTCTACGTGCTCGCGTGAACGGCTTCGATGCGCCGGTGCAGCCCGGACGGGTCGTGGTCGTAGGCGGCTCGACCGGCGGCGTACGCACCGTGCAGGCCCTGCGCCGCGCGGGGTTCGAGGGCGGGCTCGTGCTGCTGACCGACGAGCTGGAGATGCCCTACGACCGCCCGCCCCTGTCGAAGGAGGTGCTGGCGAGCCACGACGCGGCACCTGTCTCGCTGCTCACGGCCGAGGAGGCCGCGGTCCTCGAGGTCGACGTACGGCTGGGGCGCCGGGCCACGAGCCTGGACCCGGCCGCCCGCCGCGTCACCGTGAGCGGACCCGACGGCGACGAGCAGGTCGACTACGACGTCGCCGTCATCGCCACCGGCGCGACTGCCCGCACGCTGCCTGGCACCGACGGGGTCGCCGGCGTGCACGTGATCCGCACCCTCGACGACGCCCGCGCCGTACGCCGTCGCCTGGCTCCCGGTCGCCGCGCCGTCGTGGTCGGTGCCGGTTTCATCGGTGCCGAGTTCGCCTCGGCGGCCGCCGCCCACGACATGCACGTCACCCTCGTCGAGGCCCAGCGGACGCCCCTGGCGCACGCGCTCGGGGCCGAGGTCGGCGCCGAGGTGGCCTCGGTGCACGAAGCCCACGGCGCCCGCCTGCTCGTCGGGCGCACCGTCGAGCGGGTGGTGACCGACGCCGGCGAGGTGACGGCGGTCGTCCTCGACGACGGCACCGAGCTGCCCGCCGACGTGGTAGTGGTGGGCATCGGGGCCAGGCCGGCCACCGACTGGCTCGCCGGCTCCGGTCTTCCCCTGCCCGACGGGGTCGACTGCGACGAGGACCTGCGGGTGCTGGGATTCCGCGGCCTCTACGCCGTCGGCGACGTCGCCCGCTGGCGGCACCCCTCCTACCCGGAACCGCTCCGCGTCGAGCACTGGACCAACGCCGGAGACCACGCCCAGACCGTCGCGGCGCACCTCACAGGTCGACCGCGGCCGACCAGCCCCCTGCCGTACGTGTGGTCCGACCAGTACGGCCACCGCCTTCAGATCATCGGGCGCCCCGGACTCGGTGCCGTGGGCGCGGTGCGCGGCTCCATGGCCACGGGTGACCTGGTCGCGGTCTACGCCGACGACACCGGACGGGCCGTGGGCGCCGTCGTCGTCGACGACCCCCGGCTGCTGATGAAGGTGCGCAAGGCGATCACCCGAGACACCCGGCTCGCCGAGCTCGAGCAGACCCTGCTCGCGCCGGTCGGCTGAGCGAGACATGACCGACTGATGCGCCACAACGCAACACCGACCCGAGGAGACGACATGGCCGACGTGATGGGCGTGGGGCTCACCCACTACCCGCTCCTGGCCGGAGCGGACACCCACATGGCCGCTCTGCTCAAGAGCGCCCTGAAGGACCCCGACATCCCCGAAGAGCTCAAGGACCGGGCGTCCTGGAGCGAGCTGGGTCGCGAGGAGTGGGGCGATGACGGCGGCGTGCAGGCCGCGGCCGCCCACCGCGCCCGGCTGCTCGACGACCTCAAGGTCTGCCGCGAGGCGATCGACGACTTCGAGCCCGACGTGCTGCTGGTGTGGGGCGACGACCAGTACGAGAACTTCCGCGAAGAGGTCATTCCGTCCTTCTGCGTGCTGGCCTACGGCGACACCGTGGTCGAGCCGTTCGGGGTGCTCGACATGCTCAAGGTCCCCAACGTCTGGGGTCTGCCGAACGACACGACGTTCACCATGCAGGGCGCTCCGGGCTTCGCCAAGCAGGTCGCCTCCGACGTGCTCAACGACGGCATCGACGTCGCCTACTCCTACGAGCAGCGCAAGGGCATCCACTTCCCGCACGCGTTCGGCAACACTCAGCTGTTCCTCGACTACGACAACGTCGGCACCGAGTTCCCCTACCCCGTCGTGCCGATCGCGGTGAACTGCTACGGCGAGCACGTGATCGCTCGCAAGGGCGGGATCGCCCGGTTCGCCGAGATCAACGCAGGGGAGGACCTCGACCCGCCCGGCCCGAGTCCGCGGCGTTGCTTCGAGCTCGGCCGCGCCGTCGCGCGCTCGGTCGCCGCCAGCGGCAAGCGCGTCGCCCTCGTCGCCTCGTCGAGCTGGTCGCACGCCTTCCTCTACGACGAGGGCTGGCACCTGCGGCCCGACACCGAGGCCGACCAGCGCCTCTACGACGCGATGCTGGCGGGCGACTACGACACCTGGAACGCCCGCACCAGCAAGGAGATCGTCCACTCGGGCCAGCACGAGATGCTCAACTGGTTCTGCCTGCTCGGCGCCATGGACGAGCTGGGCCTCGAGCTGCAGTGGTCCGACTGGGTCGTCACCGAGATCTTCAACTCCAACAAGGCCTTCGCCGTCTTCCGCTGACCCGCGGCGGAGGTTGGCCGACGGTGGGAGCCGGACGACGAGCCTGCGTGCAGTGCTGCCCTCAGAGCTCGCGGGGGAACCAGTGCTCGCGGCCGCTGGCCAACCCGTCGTCGACGTCGGCGACGATGCGGGTGGTCGTGACGTGCAGGGCCTCCTCGAGGCGCCGGGGTGCGGGGAGCTCGGCGGGGTAGCCGACGGAGACGGCACCGATGGCGAAGCCGTTCATCAGCACCGGAGCGGCGATGCACGTCAGGCCGGGCTGGGCCTCGCCGTTCTCGTGCGCGATGCCCTCGTCACGCACCTTGCGCAGTTCGCTGATCAGGGTGTCGACGCCGGTGATCGAGCGCGACGTCATGCCGGGCAGGGGGGAGGGGAGGAAGTCGGCGAGGTCGTCGAGGTCCTCGTGGGCGAGCAGGGCCTTGCCGATCGCGGTGCAGTTGGCGGGCAGCCGGCCGCCGATGCTGGTGATCGAGGCCCGGCTGTCGCGACCGGCCAGCTTCTCGAGGTAGACCACGTCGAACTGGCGCAACACAGCGAAGTGGACGGTCAGCTCGCTCCACCGGTGCAGCTGGGCGAGGTGGGGCAGGGCGAGGTCGCGCATGTAGCCGGCCGGGGTGCTCGCACCGAGCTGCAGCATCCCGAGCCCGATCTTGTAGCCCGAGCGGTGGTGCTCGACCATCCCGAGGTCGACCAGCCGGGCGAGCAGTCGGTGCACGGTCGACTTGGGCAGGTCGGCGGCTCGGGCCAGCTCGCTGAGCGTCATCACGCGCTCGTGAGGGTTGAACGCGCGCAGCAGGTCGAACGCCTTGGTCAGGATCGACGGCGTGTCCGCCTCGGGTGCCTTGCTCGGTGCCTGCGCCATGAAGCCGCCTCGTATGGTCCAACCATTCACAGTGACCCTGGTCACGGTACCCCGGTCGGGGGCATCCGACAGGGGCCGGTTCCGACGACTGGAATCGCAGGCTGCCCCGCGGGCTCCGGCCCGCGACGCTGGACGGGTCCACCGACTGCGGAAGGAGTGCTGTGCCTGCCGACACCCTGGAGCTGACCGACGGCTTCGACGTGCACGCCCACTGGTTCGGCACCGACCTGGCCGTGGCACAGGAGCACGCCGACCCGCGCTGGCCGCGGCTCGTCGTCGACAGCGCTGACCGCGGTCGACTCCTCCGGGGCGACGAGCACTTCCGCGACGTCCGCGCCTCGCTGTGGGACGTGGGCGCGCGCCTGGCCGACCTCGACGCCGCCGGTGTCCGCACCCAGGTCATCTCCCCGGTCCCGGTGACCTTCCCCTACTGGGCCACCCGACCCCGAGCCGCGGCGTACGCCGAGCGCACCAACGCCTCCATCTCGGCCGCCGTGGCAGCAGGTGGGGGTCGCCTGCTCGGCCTGGGCACGCTGCCGCTGCCCCACGTCGCGGACGCCGTGCGCGCGCTCGATGACCTCATGACCGGGCCGCAGCCCGCAGTGGGCTTCGAGGTGGGTGCCCGGGTCGGCGACCTCGACCTGGACGACCCGCGGCTGCTGCCGGTCTGGGAAGCCGCCGAGCACCTCGGGGCCGTGGTCCTGGTGCATCCCGCCGACGGCGGCGGCGGCACGGTGCGCCGCGGCGGCCAGCCCTACGACTTCGGCCTGGGCATGCTCACCGACACCGCGCTCGCTGCCGGCGCGCTCGTGTTCGGGGGGGTCCTCGACCGCTTCCCCGGCTTGCGCGTCGTGCTGGCCCACGGCTGCGGCAGCTTCGCCTGGGCCTACCCCCGCATGCGGCTCGGAGCCGAAGTATTCCAGCAGGCCGACGGCCCTCGACTCGACGAGCTCACCGGGTCGCTGTGGGCCGACACGCTGGTGATCGACCCTGAGCACCTGCGCCTGCTCGGCCACCGCTTTGGGGCCGACCGCGTCGTGCTCGGCACCGACCACCCGTTCTTCCCCGCGATCACCAGCGGCGCCAGGTCATTCCTGGCGCGTGCCGAGGCGTCGGGGGCGTTGCCGGACGGCGGCGCCCAGGCGGTTTTCTCCGCCAACGGCCGGAGCCTCGTCGGCGTTCGGCAGGAGAGGTCCGCGTGAGCCGGGACGTCGACGTCCTCGTCGTGGGCGCCGGTCACCTCGGGCTGGCCACCGCCCTGGGCCTGGCACGGGCCGGCGTCACCGTGCGGGTGCTCGACACCGTGCCGGCCCCGCGGCTCGCGACCACCGCGGTCCACCACTGGTCGGTGCTCTCCGCCGTGGCCGGTCTCGGTGTCCTCGACGACGTCCTCGCCATCGGTCATCGGACCTCCACCTGGGGCCTGTGCGTGCCCGCCACCGGCGAGCACCTGACCTACGACCTCGCCGACCTCGCCGACGAGGTCGCGCACCCGTTCAACCTGCGGATCGAGGAGCCGGCCCTGCGGGACGTGCTGCGTGAGGCACTCGTGGCGCTCCCGGGGGCGTCGTACCACTCCGACGTCCGCATCGCCTCGCTGCACGAGCACCCGGGCGGCTTCACCGTCGAGGTCGAGGACCTCGCCGGCGGCACCGAGCTGGTCCGGGCCCAATGGCTCGTCGCTGCCGACGGCACTACGAGCGTCGTGCGCCGCGCCCTCGGCCTCGGTTTTGAGGGCACGACCTGGACCGAGCGCTGCGTGGTGGCGCTCGTCGAGCACGACCTCACGCAGGACCCGGACCACCCCGACACCACGTTCGTCGTCGACAGCACCCGTGGCGCGGTGGTCGAGCGCGTCGACGACCGCCGGTGGCGCTACCTCTACCTCGAGCCGTTGCGGCTCGCCGAGGAGAGCGTCGGTGACCGTGTCCCGCTCCGGCTGCGCGGCGCCACCGGGGCGGAGCCGCGCCTGCTCGACTGGACCTCGACACGCATGCACCAGCGCAGCACACCCTCCTTCCGCGCCGGGGTGAGCGGACGCGCGCTGCTGGTGGGTGAGGCCGCGCACGTGACCCACCACCTCATCGGGCACACGTCGATCTGCGGCTGGTTCGACGCTGTCTCCGCGGCCACGGTGCTCGCCGAGGTCGTGGGCGCCACGACCGACGACGTCGCGCTCACCCGCTGGGCCGACGACCGTCGCCGGGTCTTCCTCGACGACGCCGTGCCGGCCAGCCTGAGCCGCAAGAACCTGCTGACCCAGATCGACGACCCCCGCCGCCTGGACGTCGAGCTCGACCAGTTCAGGCGCGCCGTCGGCGACGTCGACGTGCGCCGCGAGGTGCTGCGCCAGGGTCGCGAGCTCGAGGGACTGCACCCGGTGCTCTGAGCATTCCAGCGCCCGGAACCGCGCGTTGTGGGTCGCGGACCGGGTTCCTAGCGTCGGTGGAGCCGCACGGTCTCCCGTCGCGGTCCGACCAGACCAGGAGTGACCCGTGACCACCTCCCCTTCCGTCAACCTCCACGAGGGCACGTACGTCGACGTCAACGGCACCTCGACGCACTACCACGACGCGGGGGAGGGGACGCCCGTCGTCCTGCTGCACGGCTCGGGTCCCGGTGCATCAGCGTGGGCCAACTGGCAGCACGCCATCCCCGCCCTGTCGCAGCACCACCGCGTCCTAGCGCTCGACAGCGTCGGGTTCGGCCACACCGAACGGCCCGACGACGTGCGCTACTCGCTGCGCACCTGGACCGACCACGTCTGGGGCTTCCTCGACGCGATGGGCCTCGACCGGGTCTCCCTGATCGGCAACTCGCTCGGCGGCCGGATCTCGATGCAGATGGCCGAGGACGACCAGAGCCGCCTGGACAAGGTCGTCCTGATGGGCGCCCCCGGGGTCGGCATGACGCTGACCGAGGGACTCAAAGCCCTGCGTTCCTACGAGCCGTCCCTCGACAACATGCGCCACCTGCTGCGCACCTACTTCGCGGTTGACCCTTCGCTGATCAGCGACGAGCTCGTCCGCATCCGCTACGAGGCGAGCGCTGCCCCCGGGGCCCACGAGGCCTACCACCTGATGTTCTTCAGCCCCGACCACGCGGGCGGCGAGCTGGCGATCACCGAGGAGCAGGTGCGAGCCGTCACCCGGCCGGTCCTGCTCGTCCACGGCCGCGAGGACGCCATCGTCCCGGCCGAGGTGTCCTGGCGGATGCTGCACCTGCTGCCGGACGCCGACCTGCACGTCTTCGCCCGGTGCGGGCACTGGACGCAGATCGAGCGGGCCGACGAGTTCAACCGCGTCGTCGCCGAGTTCTTGCGATGACCACCTCGACCACGGGCGCCACGGACGGAACCGAGACGTTCCGGGCGGCCCGGGACCAGCTGCTGGCCTGGCGTGAAGACCACGGAGCGGCGGTCGCCGGGTTCGCGTTCCCGGACGTGGGACCCACCTGGAGCTGGGCGATCGACTGGTTCGACGCCGTCGCTCGCGGCGTGGACCGTCACGCGCTCGTCGTCCTGCACGACGGAGGTGGCCGCACGGCGGTGTCCTTTGACGAGATGGCGCAGCGGTCGGACCAGGTGGCCGGATGGTTGCGCACCCTCGGGGTCGGCAAGGGCGACCCCGTGCTCGTCATGCTGGGCAACCAGGTCGAGCTGTGGGAGGTCATGCTCGGGGTGATGAAGCTCGGTGCGGTCGTCGTCCCGACCGCCACCGCAGCCGGCACCGCCGACCTGGCCGACCGGGTCGAGCGCACCGGTGCCCGGGCCGTCGTGTGCAACGCCGTCGACACCGCCAAGCTCGACGGCGTGCCCGGGGACTTCCTGCGCGTGGTCGTCGGCGAAACCCAGGGTTGGGCGTCGTACGCCGACGCCGCGCTGGTCGCCCCCGAGCCCCAGCCGCACCCCGGCACCGCACCCGACGACACGTTGCTCCTCTACTTCACCAGTGGCACGACCTCGCGTCCCAAGCTGGTACGCCACACCCAGGTGTCCTACCCGGTGGGGCACCTGTCGACGATGTACTGGATCGGTCTCGTTCCCGGCGACGTGCACCTCAACATCTCCTCGCCCGGCTGGGCCAAGCACGCCTGGTCGTGCCTGTTCGCGCCGTGGAACGCCGAGGCCACGATCGTGGTGCACAACTACACCCGGTTCGAGGCCGCGCCGCTGCTGGAGCGGCTGCGCCAGGAGGCCGTCACGTCGTTCTGCGCGCCGCCCACGGTGTGGCGGATGCTGATCAACGCCGACCTCGGCGCCCGTCCACCGGCCCTGCGTGAGCTCGTCGGCGCCGGCGAGCCGCTCAACCCCGAGGTCATCAGCCAGGTCGAGCAGCGCTGGGGCCTGACGATCCGCGACGGCTTCGGCCAGACCGAGACGACCTGCCAGATCGGCAACACCCCGGGCTCACCGGTGCGTGCCGGCTCGATGGGCAAGCCGCTGCCCGGCGTCCCGAGCGTGCTCGTCGACCCCGTCACCGGGGCCGTCGTCGACGGCGTCGGCGAGGGCGAGATCTGTCTCGACCTGGCCGGGGGGCCCCTGCCGCTGATGTCCGGCTACCTCGGTGACGAGGCCCGCAACGGCGAGGCGATGGCCGACGGTTTCTACCACACCGGCGACATCGCGGCGCGCGACTCCGACGGCTACATCACCTACGTCGGCCGCACCGACGACGTGTTCAAGGCCTCCGACTACAAGATCAGCCCTTTCGAGCTCGAGTCGGTCCTGATCGAGCACCCCGCCGTGGCCGAGGCCGCCGTCGTCCCGGCTCCGGACCCGGTGCGGCTCGCCGTCCCAAAGGCCTACGTCGCCCTCGCGCCCGGGCACGAGCCGACCCGCGAGACCGCGCTGTCGATCCTCCTGCACGCTCGCGACCACCTCGCTCCCTGGCTGCGGGTGCGGCGGGTCGAGTTTTACGAGCTGCCCAAGACCATCTCGGGCAAGATCCGACGCGTCGAGCTGCGCGGTCGCGAGGCCGGGGCAGAGGGCGACCGCTTGGCCCAGGAGTGGCGCGACGAGGACTTCCCGGAGCTCAGGGGCCCGGCAGCGCCGGTCGTGCAGGCACCGGCTCGCTGACGTCGGGGCTGCGCAGGCCGAGGGCCACCAGGCCTCCGCAGCCCGCGCAGGCGACGGCCAGCGCGACCAGGGACCACTCGTAGGCCACGACGGGACGGATGGCGGCCAGCACGGCGGGCAGAGCGAAGCCCACGTAGGTCAGGCTGTAGAACACGCCGACCAGCCCGGGGAGCCGCTCCTGGGCCGCCATCTGCCGCACCTCCACCAGGCCGGCCACCACGGTGATGCCGTAGGACGCCCCCAGCACGGCGGCAACGACGACGGCGAGCACCAGCGAGGTCCGCGCCGTCTCGATGCGGACCAGCACGATGCCGGTCGTCATCAGGGCCATCCCCACCAGCGCCTCGCTTCCCCGGGTGCGCTCGTGCAGCCAGGGCACGACGCGCTGCACGAGCGCACCGACCCCTAGCGTGACCACGGTCAGCACGGTCGCGAACGCCACCGCCTGTTCCCCCGTCCGCTCCGCGACGAGCTCCGGGACCAGGGCGTAGGCCAGGCCGGCGGTCGCGAACACCCAGGGCGCGGTGGGAAGGACGACCATCAGGAAGCGACGTCGCGCACACAGCGGCAGTCGCAGGTCCGGTCGGAGCCGACCGGACGCGCGGGGCAGGGGAGCGGTCTCCCCCGCGCTGCGCAGCACCCACGCCCCGACGACGCACAGCCCCACATGCACGGCGTAGGGCGTCACGGTCGGCGCGGGTCCCCACTGGGACAGGACGCCCGCGACGCCCGCCCCGGCACCGAACCCGAGGGTCAAGGTCACGGCGGTGCGCTGCGCTGCGAGGGTCCGCGGGGCGCCGGGACCGGTCAGCTCGTCCACCCAGCGGGTGCCCACGACCATGGCCACGGCCACGCCGACGCCCGCCAGGGCGCGGCCGACGCAGAGCGTGGCCGCGGACGACGACCCGAAGGCCAGCACCACGCTGGCCAGCCCACCGATGACGAGTCCGGCGGCGAGCACCGGTCGGCGGCCGTGGCGGTCGGTCAGCCGCGCGAGCAGGAGGAAGCCGGGGACCAGGCCGGCGACGTACATCGCCAAGAAGACGTCGACCTGGACCACCGAGTAGCCCTCGCGCTCGCGGTACATCGCCAGCAGCGGGGTGAACTGGTTGCCGCCCCACGCCAGAGACGCGATCGCGGGTGCCGTCGCCCGCCAGTCGCCGCCCCGGTGCGTCACGCGCCGGCGAGGTCGAGCGCGATGTCGACGATCATGTCCTCCTGGCCACCGACCAGGCCGCGCTCCCCGACAGCCAGCAGGATTCGTCGTACGTCGACGCCATAGCGCTCCGACGCGGTCTCGGCGTGGCGCAGGAACGAGGAGTAGACCCCGGCGTAGCCCAGGGTCAGGGTCTCGCGGTCGACGCGGACCGGACGGTCCTGCAGCGGCCGGACGAGGTCGTCGGCGGCGTCCTGGAGCGCGAAGAGGTCGCAGCCGTGCTCCCACCCCTGCAGGTCGGCGACGGCCACGAACGGCTCGATCGGGCAGTTGCCGGCCCCCGCGCCGTGACCGGCCAGCGAGGCATCGACGCGGGTGACGCCCTCCTCGACGGCCACGACCGAGTTCGCGACGGAGAGCGAGAGGTTCTCGTGGGCGTGGATGCCGATCTCGGTCGCAGGGTCGAGGGCGTCGCGGTAGGCCCGGACTCGCTCGCGGACACCGTCCATCGTGAGGCGGCCGCCGGAGTCGGTGACGTAGACGCAGTGGGCGCCGTAGGACTCCATCAGCGAGGCCTGTCGGGCGAGCTCGGCGGCCGGCGCCATGTGGCTCATCATCAAGAAGCCGGCGACGTCCATGCCGAGACCGCGGGCGTGCGCGATGTGCTGGGCCGACACGTCGGCCTCGGTGCAGTGCGTGGCCACGCGGACCGACCGCACCCCGAGGCGGTGCGCCTGCTCGAGCTCGGCGATGGTGCCGATCCCGGGCAGCAGCAGGGTGGTGAGCCGGGCTCGCTGGAGGTGCGCCGCGGCAGCCTCGATCCACTCCCAGTCGGTGTGGCTGCCGGGCCCGTAGTTCAGGGAACCGCCGGCCAGTCCGTCGCCGTGCGCGACCTCGATCGCGTCGACCCCGGCGGCGTCGAGGGCCGTGACGATCCGCCCGACGTCGTCGGGGCTGATCCGGTGCCGCACGGCGTGCATGCCGTCGCGCAGCGTCACGTCCTGGATGAACAGGCGCGTCATCAGGCTGCCCCCGCTCCCGCTGCGGCCCGACTGTCCGGCACCGTGCGGGTCGCGATCTCCTCGGCCACGCGGAGCGCGGCCGACGTCATGATGTCGAGATTGCCGGCGTACGACGGGAGGTAGTGCGCCGCGCCCTCGACCTCGAGGAACACCGAGACCTGGTGTGTCACGGGGGCCCCGCCGGTGAGGGTGTGCACGGGCTGGTCGGCCGGTACTGGCGTCACCTGCACCTGCTGCTTGAGCCGGTAGCCCGGCACGTAGGCCGCGACGTCGGCGACCATCTGCTCGATCGAGGCCCTCACCGCTTCGTGCGTGGCCGGGTCGTCGTCGCAGATCAGCGCGAGGACCGTGTCCCGCATGATCAGCGGCGGCTCGGCGGGGTTGAGGATGATCACCGCCTTGCCGCGTGCCGCGCCTCCGACCTCGACGATCGCGTGACTTGTCGTCTCGGTGAACTCGTCGATGTTCGCCCGCGTGCCCGGACCTGCTGACCGCGAGGCGATCGAGGCGACGATCTCGGCGTAGGGCACGGCCGTGACGCGGGCGATCGCGGCGACGACGGGGATCGTGGCCTGGCCGCCGCAGGTCACCATGTTGACGTCGTCGGCATCGAGATGGGCCTCGAGGTTGACCGCGGGGACGAGGTAGGGGCCGATCGCTGCGGGCGTCAGGTCGACCAGGCGCTTGCCGTACGGCGCCAGCGCGGCTGCGTTCGCCCGGTGGGCTCCGGCCGAAGTGGCGTCGAAGACGATCTTGATCTCGTCGAAGCCGGGCAGCGCGATGAGGCCCTCGACCCCCTCGGCGGTGATGGGGACGCCGAGCCGTGCAGCGCGCGCGAGCCCGTCGGAGTCAGGGTCGATGCCGACCATCGCGCCCATCTCGAGGCTCGCGGAGAGTCGGAGCACCTTGATCATCAGGTCGGTCCCGATGTTGCCGGACCCGATGACGGCGACCTTGGTGCGGGCGCTCACGCCGGTCCCCCATCCGTGGTGTCGCTGAACGAGAAGTAGACGCCGCCGAGGCCGGAGATGCGGGCGCTCACGACATCCCCCGGCGCCGCGGGCACCATGGGCCCGAGCGCACCCGAGAGCACCACCTGCCCCGCGCGCAGGGGGTCGCCGAGCTCGCGAGCCGTCCTTGCCAGCCACCCGAGAGCGAGGAGCGGATCGCCGAGGCAGGCCTTCCCGTCGCCGCGCGAGACCTCACGGCCGTTGACGCTCAACGTCATGCAGGCGGCGACCGGGCGGAACTGCGCCAGCGACACGTGCCGTGCGCCGAGCACGAACAGGCCGCTCGAAGCGTTGTCGGCGACCGTGTCGGCGAAGGTGATGTCCCAGTCGTCGACGCGACTGTCGACGATCTCGACGGCCGCCACCGCGTACCCGACTGCGTGGCGCACCTGGCGGTCGTCGAGCGGGCCGTCGTCGAGGTCGCGGTCGAGCACGAACGCCACCTCCGCCTCGACCTTCGGCTGCAGGAGCCGGCTCATCGGCACCACCGCGCCGTCGTCGTAGGCCATGTCGGCGAGCAGCACGCCGAAGTCGGGCTGGTCGACGCCGAGCTGGGCCTGTACCGCCGGTGAGGTCAGGCCGATCTTGCGTCCAACCACCGACCCACCCTGGGCCAGCCGGGCCTCGATCCCCAGCTGCTGCACGGCATAGGCCGTGCCGACGTCGGCCGCGCCGATGAGATCACGGACAGGGGCGCACGGCTGGTGACGGCGGCGCGCGTCTTCGAGGCGTTCGGCGGCGTCCCGCACGACCGAGAGCACCGACTGCGGGGGCGAGGAGGTCATGCGCCCACCCTCCCGGCGTGGGGCGGCAGCCGCTGCTGCTCGTTCGAGCCACCGGAACACGACGTCGGGCGGGTCGAGCTGCAGGCGCCACCACTGCTGGACGCCCCTCGCTGGGGTGCGGGCGAGCCGGTTCCTCGACCAGCTCCAGGACCGGCGGCGTGCGTCCACGGCCGCGGACCCATCGGGTGAGCGGACCACGCCCGGCGGACGATGTCCCTGCTGCAGGGCGGTCCTAGCGTGGATCCACCGGCGCTGACGCCGGTCGGACACGGACAAGACCGAGCGCAGAGGACGGGCACGATGGACTGGATGGTCACAGCTGACCGGACCGGACGCCGGGTCGCCGGCGACGGGGACAGTGACGTCGAGTGGCCGTCGTCGGTGGCGCACGCCCTGGCTGCTGCGAGCGAGGTCACCGCGTGCGGTCGCGCAGTCGACGGCTGGCGGCCCCTGGACCACCTGGTCTTCCCTGTCGTGGGTGCCATGACGTGCCCCGTGTGCCTGCGTCACGTGGCCGTGGCACGCGCCGAGCTCGCCCAGTCCGGCACCGGCCCGTACATCTTCGCGGCAGCCTGCTGACACGCCCCGGTCACGGTGTCGGTCGCGTGCGAGCCGCACTGGACGCGCGAGGTCCGCGGCAAGGTCGAGCGGCATGGCCAGGTGACAGTGGCGGCCGCGTCACGACGGCTGTCGGAGGTGCCCGGGTGGGTTCGGCCGCCCTGCCCGACCGCGCTGCTGGCTGCGGCACGCAGCCCGATGCCCCGATGGCCCGACGCCCCGAGCGTCACAGGCCGTCTGGCGACAGGCACTCAGGTGAGCAGGGTGGGGACCATCTGACGGTCCTCGACGGTCCACTCGTAGTACTCGTTGGCTGCGCCCGTGGGGGCGTCCTCGAGGTGGGTGACCAGGTGAGCGCCGTCGTCGGTGGTGTAGGTCTCGAAGAACGGACCCTCACCGGCGAACTGGCCGAAGACCACCTCGTCGTCGGGCTCGGGCAGGTACAGCTCGCCGTCGTCGAGCACGACCAGGAATGTCCTGAGGTACTCCCCGCCTGACTGCGTGAGCACGTAACCGGTGCCGGCGTCGTCCAGGTCGACGGAGGTGCCGAGGAAGTAGCCCTCGCTCTCAGTCGGGAGCTTGAGGGTCGCGGTCTCCTCAGCGGCGGTCGTCACGATCAGCGTTCGGCCGTCGACCGCAGCGCTGCTGCCGTCGGAGAAGGCTGCCGCGACGCCCGGGAAGTCGACCTGGGGGGCGTCGTCCTGCATGCCGAGGCTGCTGGGGGTCGCCGAGCTGCCGTCCGGGTCGTCGTCCGAGGTCGGCTCGGGGGCCGCGGTGGTGAGTTCCTCAGACGGCGAGGTCGTGGCTGAGGTGGATGTGGAGGGAGCGGTCGGTGCGGGGTTGTCTGCGGTGGCGGGATCGTCGCCGCAGCCGGTGAGGCCGAGAGTCAGGACGGTGGCGGCGAGCGCGGAGGTGGCAGCGGCGCTGCCACGGCGGGCAAGGCGGACGGAGGTGTTCACGCACGTACGACGCCGATCGGTACCCCATTGTTGTGCCGGTGAGCAGCTGAGTGCGGCGGGCTCGTTCCGCGACGAGTCCAGGTGACGTGACGTGGCGCGGGGGACCGCTGTCGCGTCGACAGGTGAGTCGGGTGCCCGCAGCAGGCCGCGTCGAAACGACGTCTCTTCGACGGAGCTGCACACTATGCGACCGCGGCTGACACGCCTGCACGTCACGTCTCAGGTGAGCGGAACGCTCCCGTCGATGAGGCGTTGGATCCCGGGTGCGTACAGGCGGACGATGTCGTCGGGTCCGGCGCTGGCCAGGGGTTCGAGCTTCATGACGTAGCGCACCGCGGCCATGCCGATCAGCTCGCTGGCGACGAGTGTCGCGCGTAGGTCCCGGTCGTCGCCCTCGAGGATGCTGGCGACGTTGACGATCAGGATGTTGCGGGCAACCTGCAGCAGGGGGGCATGCGGGTCCCCGGATCCCAGTGTCGTGCGGATCAGGGTGCTGAAGACCTCCCGGTGCGGGTCCCACGCGTCGAGAAAAGTCCGGAGCAGGCGCTCGGCCAGGCCGTCGGTGCCACCCGTGATGACGTCGCTGATCTTCTCGACCGGGTCTACAGGCAACTGCATGGTGGCCACGAGGAGCGCGTCCTTACCGCCGAAGTAGTGGCTGATCAGGCTGACGTCCACTCCGGCCTGGGTCGCGATGGACCGCATCGACGTGCCGGCGAACCCGCGGGCCGCGAACTGTGACCGGGCTGCGTCGAGTATCGCCGTCCTCCGGTCCGAGGTGTCGCCGGACCGCGGCCGACCGCGTCGGGTCGGTCCTGTCACGGTGTGCGCCGCCTCAGGGTGAGCGAAGCGCCGAGGAGGGCGACGAGGCAGCAGCCGACCAGCACGGCGAGATCGGCGGCGAGGTCGTTGCTGAAGCCACCGGCCTGGCCGAGATCGTCGAAGGCGTCGGCGGCGTAGCTGAGCGGGAGTGCGTTCGAGACCCAGTGCAACACGTCGGGCATCGAGTCACGGGGGGCGAGGAGCCCGCACAGCAGGAGCTGTGGGATGACCACGAGCGGCATGAACTGGACGGCTTGGAACTCGGTGACGGCGAACGCCGAGATGAGCAGGCCCAGGGCGGTGCCGAGTACCGCGTCTGTCACGGCGAACACCACGACGGCCCACGGTGTGGTGACGTCGAGGTCGAGGATCCAGATGGCGACGCCTGGCGTCACCGCTGGAGCCGTCGGCTTCGCCGTGGTCGATGCAACGGCGGTGGACTACGACCTGGTCTCGATGTGGTGGGGTCGCAACCTGACCGGCATCATCCTCATCGTCGGATGTGCGCGTCTGC
>JAOPXU010000312.1 GCA_025964985.1 Nocardioides sp. | reverse complement strand
GGTCGCCCGCGTCGTGGCGGCCGCCGACGCCGCCAGGGCCGCCGCCGACCAGCGCTCCTCCGAGCCGGCCGAGCCGGTCGAGGCCCCCAGGCCCTCCCGCGCGCTCGAGAGCCTGGTCATCCAGGACGTCGCCGACTTCGCCGCCGTGGCCGCCCAGGTCGCCCACCTCGAGGCCGAGGAGGCCAGCCGCGTCGACGCCGCGGAGGTCGCCCGGCTCGAGGCCGAGACCGAGGCCGCCGCCAGCGCCGCCGAGGCCGCGCTCGCCCGCGTCGCCGCCATCGACACCGCGGTCTTCGACAGCGCCGAGAGCACCCAGCACTCCGACGGCGCGACCGACTACGGCTTCCACGGCGACTTCGACGACGACCTGAGCGACCTCGAGGCACCCGAGCACGTGCGCCACCCGAGCGACGCGCCGCTGCGCTCGGTGACCGAGGTCGCCGACACCGTCATCGCCGCCATGCGCCGGATCAACGAGGCGCACGACCTCCACGTCGAGTCCCTCGAGCTCGAGACGGCCCGCCGCTGCGAGCTCCTGACCGCGCAGGCCGAACTCGACGCCGAGCTCATCCGGCTCCACGCGCGCCGCGAGGCGCACGCCATCATCACCGCCGCGCGCACGCGCTCCGGCGAGCACGACGCCGGGACGGTCGAGTCCGACCAGCTCGGCGAGATCGGCGAGACGTTCTCCCGCTTCGCCGAGACGATCGAGACGACCGTGGCCCCCGGCCCGGGGTCTCCCGACCACCTGCGGAAGTCATGACCACGCACCGAAACACCCGCCGCCTCCAGCTGGCCGCGGCCGTGACCGTCGCCTCCGCGCTGCTGCTCGCCGGCTGCGGCGGCAGCAGTGACGAGCGTGGTCCCGCGGGCACCGCCGCCACCGGCCCGGCCACGCCGAGCGCGTCCGCGACCCCGACCGAGGAGCCCACGTCGACCGACGTCCTCGACGACAACGAGGTCACCGGCGCCGAGGACCTCGGCACCACGCCGCAGGAGGACGTCTTCAGCGTCGAGTCCCCGTGGAACACCCTGATCAACGACGCGCAGGTCGCGCCCGACTCCGAGCTGCTGCTCGAGAACTCCAAGTTCCGCACGCTCATCGGGTTCAACGGCGAGACCGAGACCCAGGAGGTCACCGAGGGCGTCTACATCAACACGCGCGAGTGGACCACGCCCGTGGTCGCCGACGGCGTGCCGACCGTGGTCACCTGCCGCCAGGAGAAGTGCGGCGACGGCGGCGACGACATCACCCTCGACATCCCGACCAACATCAACCCCAACCCGCTCTACGACGGCTGGTTCACGGTCTTCGACCCCGACGCGGGCATCGCCTACGACCTGTGGCGCGCGCGCCGCGAGGACGACGGCACCATCTCCTACCACTTCATGCGCACCTGGGACCTCAACGGCCGCGGCTACAGCGAGCCCTACGTCGTGAGCGCCCGCGGCTCGGGCCTGCCGCTGTTCGGCGGGCTCATCCGGCCCGGCGAGCTCGAGCGCTGCCAGATCAACCACGCCCTGGCCATCAGCGTCCCCGGCCCGGCCGCCAACTTCTTCATCCAGCCGGCCTCCTCGACCGACGGCAACAACAACGACGACAACTCGCTGCCCGAGGGTGCCCGCATCCGCCTGCGCGGCGACTTCGACGTCGTCGACCCGATCGACCCGGTCACCGGTCGCGCGCTGCCGTTCAACGCCGACCGGCGCAAGCACGCCGACTGCATCGTCACCGCCCTGCGGGAGTACGGCGCCATCGTCGTCGACCGCGCCGCCGTGCCGACGCTCTACTTCCAGCAGCTCCCGCCCGAGGAGGGCCGCCGCCCGCTCCTCAACGGCTACGAGCTCAACAGCCTGGGCCTCGAGGACTTCGTCGTCGTCGACTTCAACGACGAGACCCGCTACCCCTACCCGCCCGAGGACGAGACCGTCGACCCGACGCTGCTGGACTTCGGTGGCGACGACACGCCGACCACCACGACCGACACCACCCTGGACGACCAGGCGGAGGGCGACTCATGAGCACCCTGACCCGGCCCACCGGCCGCGCCCGGCGCCTCGCCGTGACCTCGGTCGTCCTGGCGCTCGGCCTCGGCCTGACCGCCTGCGCCGACAACGGCAGCGAGGCCGACGCCACCGCCGCCAACGGCGGCGTCCGCTCCATCAACAAGGCCGGCCTCGAGCCGTCCCGGACCACACCCACCGAGGCGACCGACGGCACCGGCGCGGGGGGCGCCGCCGGCACCACCGGCGAGGCCGTGGTCGACGAGCGTCTCGGCGAGCGCCGCGACCCCACCCCCAACCAGGTCGACGTCGACGGCGGCTTCGGCTCCCTGACCACGCCGGCCCGCCGCGACTTCGCCGACGAGCGCGCCGGCATCACCGTCACCCAGGACTCCAGCGGCGACACCCGGGCCTTCGAGCGGCTCTGCATCGGCGACATCGACATCGCCGACTCCTCGCGACCGATCACGGTCGAGGAGTACGAGCAGTGCCGCCGCAACGGGCTCGACGTCGTGCAGTTCCAGGTCGCCGCCGACGCCGTCGTCCTCGCGATCCGCAGCCAGACCGACGTCGGCACCGACTGCCTGTCGACCGACCAGGTGCGCGCCGGGTTCCGCAACGGCTCCACGATCACCAACTGGTCCGAGCTCGGCCCCGACCTCGACGACGTGGAGTTCGAGGCCGGCGGCCCGACGGTCGAGGAGAACGCCGGTCGCTTCTTCGGTCGCTACGTGCTGCAGAGCGCCGAGCCGGTCAACGCCGACTTCCGCGTCGACTACGTCCCCGCCGACGAGGAGGACCAGACCCGTCGCTTCGTCACCGGTTCCGACGAGGACCGCCTCAAGGCCCGCGACCTGACCTACATCGGTCCCACCTGGAAGCAGTACACCAAGGAGCTCAAGACGGCGTGGGGCTACTGGGCCGACGCCAACGAGGAGGTCCAGGCCGCCGTCGCCGAGCAGCGCAAGGGCATCCGCGACAAGCGCACCCCCGCCGCCCGCGCCAAGGACGACGCCCGCGTGACCCGTGCCTACGCCGAGCGCGGTCGCCTCATCACCGCCGTCAACGCCGCCAAGGCGAAGCTCCGCCCGATCGACGTGGTCTACCGGGACCTCACGCAGCGCCAGCGCCGCATCAACGACGAACTCGGCCACGTGGGTCTGTTCAGCCACGGCTACTACGCGACCTACGAGGACCGGCTGCGGCCCTTCGAGATCGAGGTCTCCGACGACGACGACCAGCCCAACTGCATCTTCCCGAGCCCACAGACGATCCTCAACGGCGAGTACCCGCTCTCCCAGCAGCTGCTGCTCACCGTCACCACCCGGTCGCTGCAGCGCCCCGAGGTGCGGGCGTTCCTGACCAGCTACCTCGAGAACAGCCAGTCCTACGCCGACGAGGCCGGCGTCGTCGCCATCCCCGGCATCGACCGCAGGCGCCAGCTGGCCTGGCTCGAGGACGAGGCCAACCTGCCGCGCTTCGGCGTCGTCGACGGAGAGTTCCGCGAGATCGACGAGGAGGAGGAGCGCACCACCGAGGCCGCTCCGCCGCCCGCGCCGGTGCAGAACCCCGCACGCTGATGACGGGGTCTCGGGTCTCCCACAGCCGCATCCCGCTCCTGGTCCTGGCCATGGCCCTGTCCGCCGCGCTCGCGGTGGTCGGGGCCGTGCCCGCGTCCGCCGGTGCCCGCGACGGCCGCGGCGAGACGCCGCTCGACCGCAGCGGCCCCGAGCCGACCAGTGCGCCGCGTGAGAGCACCGCGCCGGGCACCTCGGTCAAGCACGTCGTCCTGCAGTGGCAGGGCGCTCCGCGTCCGCGCCGCTACTCCAAGTCCTTCGGGATCCCCGGCGTCGGCCGGATGACGTTCACCTGCCGGCCCGACGAGACGCGGATCAGCCTGTTCGCCGGCGACCGCGACCGCGAGACGCAGATGTGGATGGCGAAGTACGAGGACAAGAGCTACGGCCGGGCCGTGGCCGTCAAGACCGTGCGCATCTACCGCTACGCCCACGCCTTCGACGACGGCCGTGGCGGCACCGCCAACCCGCAGCACGAGGGGCTCAACCAGCGCGGCGGCGTCAACGGCGTCGAGAACTACGCCAAGGGCTACGCCCACGGCGTGATCAGCCAGCGCGGCAGCCGCAACGTGACCGTCGGGACCGACCCGCTCGCCCCCGTCACGACGTTCGACTTCAACTGGTACTGGAACGGCTTCGACTACCCGGCGCAGTACCGCTTCTGCAAGTTCGAGGGCACCTTCGTCACCAAGTCGGCCCGCATCGGCGTCAACTGGCACGGCGAGGCCGACGCCGAGGGCAACGACTACCGGCTCGTGCGGGTCCCCGACCTCGGCTACCTCGAGCTGCGCTGCGAGGCCGAGCGCTACGGGCGCCAGACGGTCGCGCTGATCCCCGACGACGACGACACCTTGGCCTACGTCGAGACGATCGAGGGCGAGGGCCGCGTCGACGACCAGGTCGAGACCCGCAACCGCCTCACCGACGCCGAGACCGGACGCCTGGGGCCGATGGCGCTGCCGACCAACGGCATCATGCGCTTCTACTTCGACGTCGACGGTCGCAAGACGCCGTTCATCCTGTCGTCGTACCAGAAGCTCAACGACCGCAACCCGCGGCTCAACACCTGCGAGGTCGCGATGGGCCAGTTCCCCCGATGACCGCGCCCGCCCGCCGCTGCCTGGCCCTCGTGGTCACCGTCGTGGCGCTCGCCGCCGGCCTCACCCTCCCGTCGTACGCCGAGCAGACCGGCTCCGGCACCGCCGCCCGGTCGACGGCCCAACGGGCACCGGTCACCCAGGTGCAGCGCGTGCGCGTCAGCTGGCAGGGCACCTCCGACAACCCCGACTACGTCAACTCCGCCGTCGTCCCGGGCATCGGCAGCCTCGACCTGATCTGCCGGCCCAACGACACCCGCGTGCGCCTCTACACCGACCGCCGCGGCCGCGAGACGCAGATGTGGCTGCAGAAGTACGAGACCAAGAACGGCCGCGCCGTGGTCGCGGTCAAGACCCCGCGGATCTACCAGTACGCGCACGCCGAGGACAGCGGCCGCGGCGGCACCGGCTACTACGCCCACGAGGGCCTCAACCAGGTGCCGGGCGTCGAGAACCGCTCCCAGGGCGGCTACATGCACGGGGTCATCAGCCAGCGCTCGAGCCGCGGGGCCGCCGGTGGCCAGGTCGCGAGCCCGCTGCCGGTGACGACGTTCGAGCTCGACTGGAACTGGAACGGCTTCGACCACCCGCAGCGCTACCGCTCCTGCACCATCGACGCCACCATCACCACCCAGTTCCCCGCCGACCAGCGCACGGTGCTGACCTGGCGCGGCTGGGAGACCGCCCCGCAGGAGACGCTGCGGACGGCCCTGCCCGGCATCGGCTGGCTGCACCTGTCGTGCCCCACCGACACCGACGTCGCCCCGACCGTCTGGATCGACCCCTACACCGAGGACTCCAGCCTCTACCTCGAGGACGTCCGCGGCGAGGGCGCCGTCGCCGACCAGCGCACCACGACCACCCGCGACTTCGACCCCGCCACCGGCCTCCTCGGCCCCTACCCGCTCCCCTCCAACGGCACCCTGCGCATGCGCGTCGTCAACGGCGAGGCCTCCCGCTGGCTCATGCTCTCGTCGTACTGGGTCACCAACGACCGCTGGGGCCCGGGCCGCAACGTCTGCGAGATCGCGGCCGGCGCCTACAACCGCTGAGCACCGCACCCCACGTCGGTCGAGGAGGTCGCGCTAGCGACCGTCAAGGAGTCACCACACGTCCGTCGAGGAGGTCGCGCTAGCGACCGTCAAGGAGTCGCCACACGTGGTCGAGGAGGTCGCGCTAGCGACCGTCACGAGACCACATGACCGCAACGTCTCTGCACGAGCCGCCATGCACCCCCGGAAGATGGTCTCGTGACGGTTCCTAGCGGAACCTCCTCGACCAACGTGGAGTCACCACACGTCGGTCGAGGAGGTCGCGCTAGCGACCGTCACGAGAC
>JAOPXU010000280.1 GCA_025964985.1 Nocardioides sp. | reverse complement strand
GCGCCGGGCCGGTCGCGCCCTGGCCGTCGCCGCAGCCGTGCTCGTGGCGCTCGGCGGCGGTGCTGCCGCGGGCTACTTCGGCCAGCAGGCGATCGTGAGCGAGCCGACCGCGCCCGACCGGGTGACGGTGAGGGACGACCTGGGCCGGATGAGCGTCGTCGTGCCCGCCGACTGGGTCGGCGCGGAGGCGACCGACGGCTGGCTGCCGCCCAACGGCGACGACGGCGTCGTCTCACCGGGCCTCTCGGTCGGCACGCAGCCCGACTGGGTCGACGAGCCCGCCGCCGAGGGCGTCTTCGTCGGGCTGCTGCCCGGAGACGAGCTGCCGCCCTCGGTGCCGCAGCACCCCGAGTGCGACTCCAGTGGCGTCGAGGAGCGCGACGAGACCGACGGCGACGAGTCGGTGACCGCCTACTTCCGCGGCTGCCCCGACGGTGTCACCGTCGAGCGGCTCGTGCAGGTGACGCGGACCCAGCTGCTGTGGGTGCAGGTGCGCAGCGCCGACGAGGCGACCGCCAACCAGGTGCTCGACGGGGTCGAGGTCTACGGGTTCTGAGCCGCCCGGATGTCGCGGGTGATCCGGTCGATGAGGTCCTTCATCCCGCCCCGGTCCTGCTCGCGGCCCGAGACCGCGACCGTGGCGAACGCCAGGCCGTCGGGTCCGGGGTAGAAGCGCTCGAAGCTGACCCGGCGGTAGCCGCCGATGTCGATGAGCGACGCCGAGAACCCGTCGCCGGTCGGGTCGATCTCGATCCGGACGTCGGACATGTTGCCCTGCGCCTCGGCCGAGCCGAGCTCCGCCGTACGCCGCCGCAGCGCGCCGGAGACCGTCTCGCCCTGGTCGGTGACGATCTCGACGCGCAGCTGGTAGGCGTTGATGCTGTTGGCGGGCACCGTGTACTTCCACGTCGCCACGCCGTCGAAGTCCTCGGCCCAGCCGTCCGGGACGTAGAGGTCGAGCGCGGGCGCCGGCTCGTCGTCCTCGCCCTCGCCCTCGCCGTCCACCGTGGCGGTCAGCGTCACGGGCACCAGGTCGAGGCCGGTCGCGAGCGGGTCGTCGTCGGGGTCCGGCATGACCTGGGCGACGGGCAGGCTCGGCGAGGCCGGCACCGGGGCGACCTCGCCCTGGACCGGCCCGGAGGCGGCGGTCTCGTCGTCCTGCGCGGCTGCGACGGCCCAGCCGGCGCCGGCGCCGACGAGCAGCGCCACCAGCACCGCGACGAGGACCCGGACCTTCACGCGGCGACCCTATGCCAGCAGGGGGACCGGGCCCCCGCTAGCGTCGTACGACGTGGGGGACCTGCTGCTGCGTGAGACCAGGATCGTGCCGCTGACCGGCGATCCGGCCTCCGGCGACCCGGTCGACGTCCTGGTCTCCGACGGCGTCGTCACCGCCGTCGGCGAGGCGCTCGCGCGCCCCGACGGGGTCGAGGAGGTCCGGGCCGGCGGCCGGTGGCTGGTGCCCGGGCTCTGGGACCAGCACGTCCACCTCGGCCAGTGGACGCTGAGCCGCCAGCGCGTCGACACCGGCCCGCTCGGCTCGCCCGAGGAGGCCTGCGTGCTGGTCGCCGGGCTCGTGTCGGCCGACCCCGGCCGCCCGGTCATCGGCTTCGGGCACCGCCCCGGCGTCTGGACCCGCGACGCCACCGTCGCCGAGCTCGACGCCGTCTCCGGCGTCACCCCCGTCGTCCTCATCGCCGGCGACGCCCACCACGCCTGGCTCAACAGCGCCGCTCTCGCCGCGCTCGGCCTCGGCGCCCGCGACGAGGTGGTCCGCGAGAACGAGTGGTTCGCGGCCTACGAGCTGCTGACCCGGCTCACCGGCGACGCCGGCGACGGCCCCGCGGCGTACCGCTCCTCGCTCGACGCGGCGGCCGCGCAGGGCGTGGTCGGCCTGGTCGACTACGAGTTCGCCGGCGGCGCCGACGAGTGGCGCGCCCGCTGGCACGACGGCTGCGACCTGCTGCGCGTCCGCATGGCGTCCTACGCCGACCGCCTCGAGTCGGTCATCGAGGCCGGCCTGCGCACCGGGACGCCGCTGGTCGAGGGCGACGACCGGCTGGTGATGGGCTCGCTCAAGATCATCAGCGACGGCTCCCTCAACACGCGCACGGCCTGGTGCTGCGAGCCGTACGCCGACGGCGACCGCCTCGACCAGCCCTCGGGCGCCGCCAACCTCGCCCCGCACGAGCTGTCGGCCCTGCTCTCGCGCGCCCACATGTCCGGCCTGCACGTCGCCACCCACGCCATCGGCGACGCCGCCCTCACCGCCGCCCTCGACGCCTACGCCGCCACCGGCGCCAACGGCTCGATCGAGCACGCCCAGCTCGTCGCCCGCGACGACGTCGTCCGGCTGGCCGGGCTCGGCCTGCGGGCCTCGGTGCAGCCCGCCCACCTGCTCGACGACCGCGACCTCACCGAGCTCATCTGGCCCGGCCGCGGCGACCGGTCGTTCGCGTTCCGCTGGATGCTCGACGCCGGCGCCCGCCTGGTCCTCGGCTCCGACGCCCCTGTCTCCCCGCTCGACCCGTGGCTCGCGATCGGTGCCGCCGTCCACCGCGGCTGGGTCGACGACGACCGCGACGCCTGGCACCCCGAGCACGCGCTCACGCCCCAGGAGGCCCTCGCCGCCTCCGTCGACGAGCAGCCCACCGTCGCCGTCGGCTCCCGCGGCGACCTGGCCCTGCTCGACCACGACCCCCTCGCCCCGGCCACCTCCGCCCGCGACGCCGCGGCCGCCCTGCGGCGTACGACCGTCGCGCTGACCGTCGTTGGCGGCCGCACCGTCCACCGGTCCCCGGGCTTGTAACTCACCGTTCGCGCTGCTTCCCCACCGGTCTACGGGCGGGGGAGCGGCGCGAACGGTGAGTTACAAGCGATTCGCCGCAGGGCCAGCCGGAGCGTCAGAGCATCTCGAGGACGAGGTCCGCGACGGCTTCCTGCTCGGCGGGGTAGGGGTGCAGGCCGGCGGCCTTGTTGTCCTTGCCGCGGATGCCGGCGATCCAGGGCTGGTCGGAGCAGATGTCGTGGCCCTGGCTGGCGGCGACCATGTCGACGTACTCGGCGCCGGCGGACACGCCGCCGGTGCGGACGGCCTCGGCCAGACGGAGGTTGAGGTCGAGGGTGTAGGCGTAGTCGCCGACCGCGAGCGGCAGGCGGGGCCGGCAGGTGCCCTCGGACGGGATGATCTGCGGGTAGCCGACGAGCAGGATGCGGGCGTCGGGGGCGCGCTCGGAGATGGCCTCGACGACGCCCCTGACGTTGTCGCGGATCTTGACGAGGTTGCGGCGCAGCCGGTCGCGGCCCGCGGCGTCGGCGTTGGACGCGCGGCAGGGCGAGCCCTGCAGGTCGCGCTGGGCGACGGCGAGGCAGTCGAAGATCATGTCGGAGAAGAACGTGAAGTCGTTGGCGCCGATGCCGACGGTGACCAGGTCGGCGTCGGGCGAGAGCGCCTCGATCTGCGGCGGCTGGGTCTTCGACGTGAACTTCTGCCCGCTGAAGATGCTCACCGTCGAGGCGCCCGAGCAGCTGACGTCGTTGACCTCGATGCCGAGGTCGTCGGCCACCAGCGTGGGGTAGTTGGTGTCGGAGCGCAGGCAGTCGTCGATGACGAGGGCGTCGTCGAGCGGGAACTGCGGGGCCGCGGTGTAGGAGTCGCCCATGGCGACGTAGACGTCGAGCCCGCGGTCGTCGACCGGGGGTACGCCGATCGGGTCGGGGGCCGGGGCGGAGAACGACGTGGCGTCCTCGCCCGGGCCGGGACCTGTGCCGGAGGTGTCGGAGGCGCACCCGGCCACCAGCGTCGTGGTGGCCAGCGCGCACGTCATCGCGAGCGCCGACAGGCGCGCAGGAGCAGGACGGCGGCGGAGCACGGGACGAATCGTACGAGGTGGTAGGGAGTCCTACAGAACCGACGCGACCAGCTCGGCCACGGCCTGCTGCTCGGCGGCGAACGGGTGGAACGGGATCGTGCCGTCCTCGGCGACCTGCAGGCCGTTGATCCAGGGGTCGTCGGAGCAGATGTCGTGGCCCCGGCTGGGCCCCTGGACATCGACGAAGTCGAAGCCCTGCTGGGCCGCCGCGTCGCGCAGCACGCCGGAGAGTCGGCGGGTCGCCTCGTTGACCAGCGGGTAGTCGCCGGCGGCCAGCGGCACCAGCTCGGGGCAGGTGCCGGTGCTCGGCAGCAGGTAGGGGTAGCCGACGACCACGACCTGCGCGTCGGGCGCGGCCTGCTCGATCGCCGCGAACAGCTCGCCGACGGCCTGCGCCGTGCGGGGCAGCACCTCGTCGACGGTGGGGCCGATGGCGTCGGTGCACGGCGTGCCGGACGGGTCGGACTCCGGCGGCGGCGCGCTCAGGCAGCTCTGCACCAGTGTCGCGAAGAGGTCGAAGTCGTTGCCGCCGATGCCGACGGTGACCAGCTCGGTCTCGGGTGTGATCGAGGGGACCTGGCGCTCCAGGACGTCCGCGCTGGTGGCGCCGCTGCAGGTGACGTCGGTGACGGTGAGGCCGGTCTCGGCGGCGATGCGCTGGGCGTAGTTGCCGCTGGAGCGGAAGCACCCCTCTACCCCCGACGTCCCCGGCACGCCGGGCGCGGCGGCGTAGGAGTCACCGAGGGCGACGTACTGCGGGCCGACGGTGGGCGTCTCGGCGGTGGGCGACGGGGTCGACGCCTCCGACGGCGAGGACGCCGCTGACGACGGTGCCGGCGCGGGCTGGTCGATCGGCGCGGGGGCGTCGGAGCAGCCCGACAGGACCGACGCGAGGAGCATCCCGGCCGTCAGGGAGGCGGCTCGGCGGGTCACACGACGAGGTTACGGGGGCGGTGGAGCGCTCAGCGCCAGCACCAGGGCGAGCACGACCTCGGGGTCGTCGAGGCGGTCGCCGTAGACCTCGCGGACCTGGCCCATGCGGTAGCGGACGGTCTGGGGGTGCACGAACAGCGCGGCCGCCACGTCGTCGCGCCGGCCCTGCAGCAGCAGCCACAGCCGCAGGGTCTCGGCGAGCTTCTCGACCGTCGCCGGGCGCAGGTCGGCCATGGGGGCCAGCGCCTGGGCGCGCAGGTCGGCCAGGGCGTCGGGGTCGGCAGTGAGCACGAGCTCGGCCAGGTGGCCCTCGGAGTCGTGGCCCAGACCGAGCGCACGGGTCCGCAGCGCGCGCTCGTACGACGACCGCACCGCGAGCCACGGCCGGGCGGGTCCGGCGGTCGCGCCGCGCTCCTCAACGGTGCGCAGCAGCCGGGTGCGCGAGCGGCCGTGGGCGTCGGGCACGAGCAGCAGGACGCCGTCGTCGAGGCCCGGCGGGTCGGCGGCCTGCAGCGTGGCCGGCGAGACGGCGGCGACGAAGGGCCGCACCTGTGACTCCGGGAGGACGACGGCGGTCAGCGTGCGCGGCTCGGGCCAGTCGGCCCGCTCGGCGGCGGCGCGCACGGTCTCCTCGGGCGCGCCGGCGACCAGGTGCTGGGCCAGCCGCTCGAGCCGCTGCTGGCGCACCCGGCCGGTCGTGGCCAGCTCGTCGGCGTGGCCCGCGACGCTCGAGGCCGACAGCTCGTCGATGTAGGCGAAGACGAGGGCGGCGAACGACGCGAGCGTCTCGGCGTCGAGCCCTGCCCGCACCGCGTCGTGGGCCATCTGCTGCCAGGAGACGCGGGCGCCGATCCGGTACGCCGACAGGATGGCCTCGGTCGACCGGCCGCTGCGGGCCTCGCCCCGGCCGATCTGGTAGGCGCCCTCGACGGCCGGGGCGGTCGGCGTACGGGGATCGGTGCCGCGGCGGCCGCTGGCCAGGGACAGGAAGCCGCCGAGCGCGAGCTGCACCGCGTTGCGGATGGTCTCGCCCATGGGGCCGTGGAACGCGTCGGTGTAGCCCGGGACCTCGTCGATGATGGCGGTGACGACCTCGTCGGCCACGCGGGGCAGTCCCTCGCGGATCTGGATGGCGACCGCGGTCGGCAGGAGCAGGCCGTGGTCGGCGGTACGGCGGGTGCGCGGCGGCATTGTTGTCCTCTCCGAACAAAAGTGACCTCCGGCTTCACGTCCAGAGGTGGAGAGTTTAGCGCCGGTGATCGGCACACTGGAGGACATGACCAGTTCCGCTCTGTACGCACCCGCTCGCCGCGGTGGGCTGCGCCAGCGCCTGCGCCGCCTCGCCGACGCCGCCGTCACCCCGCTCGACCTCGACGACGTCCTCGACGTCTTCCACCCCCTGCGCGCCGGCACCGAGCTGCGCGGCCGGGTTATCGAGGTCCGCCCCGAGACCGCCGACTCCGCCACCCTGGTCCTCAAGCCGGGCAAGGACTGGGCCGGCCACGTGCCCGGCCAGTACGTCCGCGTCGGCGTCGACGTCGACGGCGTCCGCCTGTGGCGCACCTACTCGCTGACCCACGGCCCGCGCCCCGACGGCTGCATCTCGGTCACGGTCAAGGCCATCGAGGGCGGCGTCGTGTCCGGCCACCTCGTGCGCAACCTCCGCCCCGGCCAGATGCTGCAGCTCGCCCAGGCCGAGGGCGACTTCGTCCTGCCCGACCCGCTGCCCGCCAAGCTGCTGCTCGTCACCGCCGGCTCCGGCATCACCCCGGTCATCGGCATGCTGCGCAACCTCTTCTCCCGCGCCACCGCGCCGACCACCGACATCACGCTGGTCCACGTCAACGTGACCGAGGACAGCGCGATCTTCCGCGACGAGCTGCGCGCCCACGCCGCCGCCGGACACCTGCGCCTCGTCGAGCGCTACGACGACCGCGACGGCCTGCTCGACGTCGCCTCGCTCTCCACGATCGTCCCCGACCTCGACGAGCGCCTCGCCTACGCCTGCGGGCCGGCCGGCCTCCTCGACGCCCTCGAGGCCCACCACGCCGAGCGCGGCCTCGACCTGACCACCGAGCGCTTCCGCCCGGTCGTCCTCGGTGAGACCGGCGAGGGCGGCTCGGTGTCCTTCGGCGGCACCGGTGCCGGCATCGTCGCCGAGGCCGACGGCGCCACCCCGATCCTCGACGCCGGCGAGGGCGCCGGCGTCCTCATGCCCAGCGGCTGCCGCATCGGCGTCTGCTTCGGCTGCGTCCTGCCGCTCAAGGCCGGTGCCGTGCGCGACCTGCGCAACGGCGCGATCACGGTCGCCGTCCCCGGCGAGACCGGCCCCGAGGGCATCCCCATCCAGACCTGCATCAACGCCGCCGCCGGCCCCTGCACGATCGACATCTGAGTCAGAAGGAGACCGACATGACCGTCATCACCAAGCAGGACGTCAACCCCACCGCCCACCTCACGCCCGAGGACGTCGAGCAGATCGGCGTCGAGCTCGACGCGATCCGCCAGGACGTCCTCGACGCCCGCGGCGAGAAGGACGCGGCGTACATCCGCACGGTCGTCGACGTGCAGCGCACGCTCGAGCTCGGCTCGCGCGCCAGCCTCCTCGGCTCGGCCCTCCCGCCGCTGTGTGTGCTCGGCACCCTCGGCCTGTCGGTGGCCAAGATCCTCGAGAACATGGAGATCGGCCACAACGTCATGCACGGCCAGTGGGACTGGATGCGCGACCCCAAGATCCACTCGACCACCTGGGAGTGGGACAACGCCTCGACCGCCGACGGCTGGAAGCACTCCCACAACGAGGTCCACCACACCTACACCAACATCGTGGGCAAGGACAACGACCTCGGCTACGGCATCATGCGCATCGACGAGGACCAGCGCTGGCACCCCTTCCACCTCGGGCAGCCGCTGTGGAACTTCATCAACG
>JAOPXU010000219.1 GCA_025964985.1 Nocardioides sp. | reverse complement strand
TCCCCAACGGCGGGCTGCGCAACACCTTCGAGGCGCGCGGCTACACCGGCTGGGACGTGATGAGCCCGGCGTACGTGCTGGAGAACCCCAACGGCAACACGCTGTGCATTCCCACCGTCTTCATCTCGATGACCGGCGAGGCGCTCGACCACAAGACGCCGGTGCTGCGCTCGCAGCAGGCGATGTCGGTGCACGCCAAGCGCGTGCTCGAGCTGTTCGGCCACCAGGCGCCCGACAACGTGGTCGCCTACTGCGGTCCCGAGCAGGAGTACTTCCTGGTCGACAGCCACTTCTTCCTCGCCCGCCCCGACCTGCTCAACGCCGGTCGCACCCTGTTCGGCGCCAAGCCGCCCAAGGGCCAGGAGTTCGACGACCACTACTTCGGCGCCATCCCCGAGCGCGTGCTCGGCTTCATGATGGACACCGAGCGGGAGCTCTTCAAGCTCGGCATCCCGGCCAAGACGCGGCACAACGAGGTGGCCCCCGGCCAGTTCGAGGTGGCCCCGATGTTCGAGCGGGCCAACGAGGCCTCCGACCACCAGCAGCTGCTGATGACGACGTTCAAGGCCGTCGCGCGCAAGCACGGCATGGAGTGCCTCTTCCACGAGAAGCCGTTCGCCGGCGTCAACGGCTCGGGCAAGCACGTCAACTTCTCCCTCGGCAACAGCGATCTCGGCTCGTTGCTCGTGCCGGGCGACAACCCCCACGACAACGCGCAGTTCCTGGTGTTCTGCGCCGCGGTCATCCGCGCGGTCCACAAGTACGGCGGGCTGCTGCGCGTCTCGGTCGCCTCGGCGTCCAACGACCACCGGCTCGGGGCCAACGAGGCGCCGCCGGCGATCATCTCGATCTTCCTCGGCGAGCAGCTCGCCGACGTCTTCGACCAGATCGCCAAGGGCGGGGCCACGCACTCCAAGGACAAGGGGACGCTGATGATCGGCGTCGACACCCTCCCCAACCTGACCAAGGACCCCGGCGACCGCAACCGCACCTCGCCGTTCGCGTTCACCGGCAACCGCTTCGAGTTCCGCGCCCCGGGTTCCAACCAGACCGTCGCCGGCCCGATGGTCATGATCAACACGATCATGGCCGAGGCGCTCGACCACTGCGCCACCACGCTCGAGACCGCGGTCGCCGCCGGCACCGACTTCAACGAGGCCGTCCAGGACCTGCTGGCCCAGATCGTCGCCGACCACGGCGCGGTCATCTTCAACGGCAACGGCTACTCCGAGGAGTGGCCGGTCGAGGCCGAGCAGCGCGGCCTGAAGAACCTGCGCACCACCGTCGACGCCCTGCCGGAGCTCATCAGCCCCGAGGCGATCGAGCTGTTCTCGACCTACGGCGTCTTCAACGAGCACGAGGCCCACAGCCGCTTCGAGATCGGCTGCGAGCAGTACGTCCTCGCCGTCGCCGTCGAGGCCAACCTGACGCTCGAGATCGGCGCGACGACGATCCTGCCGGCCGCCCTGCGCTACCAGACCGAGCTGGCCCTCAACGTCTCCGCGCTGGCGGGCGCCGGCATCGCCCCGGACAAGTCGACCCTCGAGTCGGTCAGCACCCTGGTCGCCTCGCTGACCTCCGGCCTGGCCACCCTGCGCGCCGCGATCGCCCACGAGCACGACGACGACCTCCTGGTCACCGCCACGACGATGCGCGACACGGTCCTGCCCGCCATGACCGCCGTCCGCGAGGCCGCCGACGAGCTCGAGGGCCTGGTCGCCGACGACCTGTGGCCGCTGCCGACCTACCAGGAGATGCTCTACATCCTCTGATCGCGCGACCGCGCCACCAGCACCCGCGGCGGCGCACCCGGCCGGTACGCCGACCCGTGCAGCCCGCCGACCGACCCGCCGGCCTCGGTGAGCAGCAGCGAGCCGGGGGCGTGGTCCCAGGGCTTGGTCTTGAGCCACACGCCCCAGCCGGCCTCGCCGGTGGCCAGGCGCGGGTAGTCGACCCCGCAGCAGGTGCCCGTGCGACCCCGGGTGCGGGGGACGGCCGTGCCGGCGTCGAGGCGGACGCCGTCACGCCACGCCCCGGCGCCGCGCTCGGCGACGTACGCGGTGCGGTGCTGGGGCTGCCAGATCCAGGAGCGCACGACCTCGCCGGAGCGCAGCTCGGCGACCATCACGGCGTGGTCGGGGGAGCCCTTGACGAAGTTGCGGGTGCCGTCGACCGGGTCGACGGTGAAGGCGTGCTCGGCCGTCGCCCAGCCGCGCAGCAGCGACGGGTCGGCGGCGACCGCCTCCTCGCCCAGCACCACCGCGCCGGGGTGCGCGGCGACGAGCGCGGCGGTGATCAGCACCTCGGCCTCGCGGTCGGCGACGGTGACCAGGTCACCGGGTCGCTTCTTGCTGCTGACGTCGTCGCGGCCCAGGGCCCGGAAGCGCGGCGTCACGACCTCGGCGGCCACGTCCTGGAGCAGCCTGAGGACGGCGTCGGTCTCCACGGGGGCACCGTAGTCGCAGGTAGCCGCCCACCTGCTCGGGTGGGGAACGACGGGTCCCGGAGGGGCACGGTGGTCAGATGACGACCACCCCGCAGGACCCCACGCCCGCAGCCCCCGACGAGCACCCCGACGTCGTGCCGAGCCTCGACCCCGACCAGCCGATGGCCGACCCGCAGACGTCGCCCGCGCCGCAGCCCGAGGGCAGCTGACGTGGACACCGCTGACATCGTCTGGATCGTCGTCGCTGCGCTCGTCGTCCTGGCGATCATCGCCCTGGTCCTCTTCCTGCTGAAGAAGCGCAAGGAGAAGCAGCGCCACCAGCAGCTCGCCCACGCCGAGCATCTGCGCGGCGAGGCCGCGAGCCGCACCCCGCACGTCGAGACGGCCGCCGAGCGCGCCCAGATCGCCGAGGTCGAGGCTGACAAGGCCCGCGCCCGTGCCGCGGAGGCCGACCGCGTCGCCGCCGACGCCCACCGCGACCTCGTGCAGGAGCAGGCCGCCCAGGAGGACGTCGTACGCCGCGCCGACGAGCTCGACCCGCGCGTCGACACCCGCAGCAAGGACTACCACCCGGTCACCGGGCCCGACATGAAGTCCTCGACCGTCGACGACGGGGTCGTGGACGACACGACCCGCATCGACGACGGCCGCCACCGCGCCTGACGGACCGGCCGAGGCCTACGGCGCTGCGGGTCCCGTGAGGACCCGCAGCGCCAGGTCGGTGGTGTCGGCGACGCCGAGGTAGCCGACCACCCGCGCGACCACGGTCGGGTCGAGCGGCAGTCGCCCGGCCGTGCCGGTGAGCCCGAGGTCGACGTCCTCGCGACTGGTCATCATCGAGCGGTTGAACTCGAACTGCTCCCGCGCGCCCTCGGCGGTGAGCTTCTTCAGCGCCTGTCCTCCGGTGCGCCGTCCGCCCGTCTCCTCGGCGAGCGAGTCGAGCGCGGCCACGAGGTTGGCGCCGCCGGCGTGCTCGATGTCGGCCCACACCTCCCGCATCGACCCCATCTCGGACAGGAGCAGCGCGGCCGTCTTCTTGCCGATGCCGGCCACGCCCGGCAGGTTGTCGCTGGCGTCTCCCCGCAGCGCCGCGTAGTCGAGGTAGTGCTCGGCGTCGACGTCGTACATCGTGCGCAGCCGGCGCGGGTCGAGCGTCGGCGAACCGTGGATGCCGCCGTCGATGAGCCGCAGCACCCGGGTCGTCTCGCTGAGGTGGGCGAAGGAGTCGCGGTCGGAGGTGACGATCACGCAGTGCCAGCCCTCGCGCTCGGACCACGCCGCCGCCGAGGCGCTCACGTCGTCGGCCTCGAGACCGGCCGGCGTCACGGTGTGCAGGCCGAGGGCGTCGAGCATCGCCGACGCGCGATCGAGCTGCTCGACCAGCTCGGGCTGCTTCTCGGCGCGCCCGGCCTTGTAGTCGGGGTAGGCCGTGGCCCGCACCGACGACGTCCGGTCGTCGAAGCCGAAGACGGTGAGCTCGGGGGAGAACCGGTCGACCGCCTCGAGGATCTGGCGCAGCATGCCGTGCAGCGCCCACACCGGCCGCCCGGCGGCGTCGCGCAGGTCGGAGCCGATCCGCGCGTGGTGGTTGCGGTGCAGCAGCGAGGGCGCGTCGACGACGAGCAGCAGCCGCGGAGCGGCGTCGTCGGCGTCGTCGAGAGGGTGGGCGGTCATGGCGATCGCCCACCCTACGGCGGCGGTCAGGGCCGCGGGGCCACGCGTCGGGTCTCGCTCCAGCGGCTGGGCCCGGCCTTCGACCAGGCCCGCACCTGGCAGGCGTAGCCGCGCCCCGCCTGCAGCCCGCGGACGACGACCGCCGGGGCGGGCCCGGTCGACCTGCGGTCGTGCGGGCGTGAGCACCCCTCGGCGGACCCGCACGGTCCTCGTCAGGCCATGTCGTCCGGTTCAGGCGCGGCCGGTGAGGGTGCGGGTCGCGGCGGCCGCCATCCGCACGAAGCCGGGCCAGGTGCGCGGGGCCAGGGCGAGCGAGGTGCGGGTGCGGGTGCCGGTGGCGGGCTCCTGGCCCTCGAAGCGGCGCTCGAGCCAGCCCAGCATCGTCGGCAGGCCGAGGACCATCAGGGTGATGTGGTCGCTGAACCGGTCGCGCAGGTAGAGCACGTCGGCGCCGCCGGCGGCGTACTTCTCGACCTGCAGGTCGATGTCGTCGATGTCGATGATGCGGTCGTGCGTGGCCTGCAGGACCAGCAGCGGGCAGGCGGGGATCCGGCCGCCCAGGCGCAGGTCCTGGAAGACCTCGAGCACCTCGGGGGTCGCCAGCACGTCGGCCAGGGGCGCGTCGAGGTAGTCGTCGAAGTCGTCGAAGGCGTAGCGGAGCACGGCGCCGGTCGTCGTCAAGCGGTGCAGGGCGTCGAGGCGGCGCTGGCCCTCGAGGCTGGTGTGCTGCGCGATCACCCGCGCCAGGCCGGGGTAGGTGTCGCGCAGCCCGGCCACCACCATTGCCGGGAGCCCGGCGAACGGACCGGCGTTGAGCTTGAGGAACGCCTCGCCCGGGTCGCCGACGGGGGAGCCGAGGACCGCGCCGACGAGGTCGAGCTCGGGCGCGTACGTCGGCGCCATCTCGGCCGCCCAGGCCGTGGCCATGCCGCCGCCGGAGTAGCCGATCAGCCCGACCGGGTTGTCCTCGGCCAGCCCGACCGGCGCGAAGGCGGTCGTGGCGCGGATCGCGTCGAGGACCCGGTGACCGGGCTCGCGCGGCGCGCCGAAGCGGCCGCCGCGGCCCTCGTGGTCGGCGATCGTGACGACGTACCCGCGACCGACGAGGGCCGCGATGATCATCAGCTCGAACTGCGGCAGCGCGCCCCAGGCACGGGCCCCGGCCCGCAGCGCGTACGACGGGAAGCACCGGTCGGAGATCGCGTCGATCGCGCACTGGTAGGCCACCAGCCGCGCCGGCTCGCCGGGCGCGTGGTCGCGAGGCACGACGACGGTGGTGACGGCGACCTCGGGCTCGCCGTGCAGGTCGTTGCTGCGGTAGGCGACCTGCCAGGCCTGCAGGTGCCGCTGCGTGACGACCCCCATGAAGCCGAGCTGCACCCGGCGGCTGCGCACGATCGCGCCGGGGGCCAGCGAGGCGAGCTCCTCGGGTGCGTGCAGGAACGGGTCGGCGTGCGGGCGCGCCAGGCGGCGCTCGACGCCGTCGACCAGCGACGGGCCTCGTGGTGCCGTCCCGTCCTCGTGCGGGCTGCGCGCGGCAGGCTCGGACATGGCGGCTCCTTCGGTGCGAGGGGCGAGGCAGCGGGCTCACGGGACGCCCATGGCACGCGCCCACGCAGGGGTGCTCGACGAGCGTACGACGAGCGTGCAGGCCGCCGACCTGGCGACCGCCCGTCGGCGTCGCTAGCCTCCGGAAGTGCACAGGATCTTCACGACCAGCGTCGCCTCGGTCTACCCGCACTACGTCACCAAGGTCGAGCGCAAGGGCCGCACCCGCGCCGAGCTCGACGAGGTCGTCACCTGGCTGACCGGCTACGACCGCGACCAGGTCGAGCAGCACCTGGCCGACGGCACCACGTTCGCGGACTTCTTCGCCGGGGCCACCCTCAACCCCGGCGTCTCCCTCATCACCGGCTCGGTCTGCGGCGTGAAGGTGCAGGAGGTCGAGGACCCGCTGATGCGGCAGATCCGCTACCTCGACAAGCTCGTCGACGAGCTGGCGAAGGGGCGACCGATGCACAAGGTCCTGCGCGTGCCGACCACGTGAGCGGCGTCCGGGGCGACGAGGCCCTCGCCGCGCAGGTCCGCGACCTGCTCAGCTCGCGGCACCGGGTGGTCGGCGCAGCGACGCTCACGCCAGGTCGCACCAGGGTGGCCGCGATCGGCGCCGCCCTCGACGCCGACTTCGAGATCGGCTCGGTCTCCAAGGGCGTCACCGGCCTGCTGTACGCCGACGCGCTGGCCCGCGGCGAGGTCACCGGATCGACCCGGCTCGGCGACCTGCTGCCGCTGGGGGACTCACCGGCGGCCGGGGTGACGCTCGGGACGCTCGCCACGCACCGGTCGGGCCTGCCGCGCCTCGCCCCGGCCTCGCACGTGCTGCGGGGCTCGGTCGCGCTGTGGCGCACCGGCGCCAACCCCTACGGCCAGAGCCTGGCCGACCTGGTGGTCCAGACCCGCACGGCGGAGGTCGGGCGTGCGCGTCCGCGCTACTCGAACTTCGGCTTCCAGCTGCTCGGCCACGCCGTCGCCGCGGCGGCCGGGTCCTCCTACGCCGACCTCGTGCGCGACCGGCTCGCCGTACCGCTGGGGCTCGGGTCGGTCTCGGTGCCCTCGGCGCCGGACCAGCTCGGCCCCGGCGCGGTCGCGGGCACCGCCCGGCGCG
>JAOPXU010000197.1 GCA_025964985.1 Nocardioides sp. | reverse complement strand
GCGGCCGCGGGGCGGCTGCTCGTGGCGCGGGGTCGCGACGTGCGCCCGGGGCCGCCGCGTCCCGCGGGACGGGACCCGCGGGACGACGTACGGCGACCCGGACGCTGCGTGGACATGGCGACCATCCTCCCCCGAGGGAGGTCGAGATCAGCGCGCGAAACGCGGGAAGGCGGCAGCTCCGGCATAACGCGCGGCGTCGCCGAGCTCCTCCTCGATGCGCAGGAGTTGGTTGTACTTGGCGGTGCGGTCGCTGCGCGCCGGGGCGCCGGACTTGATCTGGCCGCAGTTGGTGGCGACGGCGAGGTCGGCGATCGTGGTGTCCTCGGTCTCGCCGGAGCGGTGGCTCATCATGCAGCGCAGGCCGTTGCGGTGGGCCAGGTCGACGGAGTCGAGGGTCTCGGTGAGCGACCCGATCTGGTTGACCTTGACCAGCAGGGCGTTGGCGTTGCCACCGTCGATGCCGCGCTGCAGCCGCTCGACGTTGGTGACGAACAGGTCGTCGCCGACGATCTGGATCTGCGAGCCGAGCTGGTCGGTCATCGTCTTCCAGCCGTCCCAGTCGTCCTCGTCGAGCGGGTCCTCGATGCTGACGATCGGGTAGGACGACACGAGCTCGGCGTAGTAGGCCGTCATCTCGGCGGCGGTCTTGGGCGCACCCTCGAACGTGTAGGTGCCGCCCTCGCAGAACTCCGAGGCCGCGACGTCGAGCGCGAGCGCGATGTCGCCGCCCAGGCGGTAGCCGGCCTTCTCGATCGCCTCGGCGATGAGGTCGAGCGCGGCCCGGTTGGACTCGAGGTCGGGGGCGAAGCCGCCCTCGTCACCGACGCCGGTGGCGAGCCCGCGGCTCTTGAGCACCGACTTGAGCGAGTGGTAGACCTCGGCGCCGGCGCGGATGGCGTCGCGGAACGTCGGCAGCCCGATCGGGGCGATCATGAACTCCTGCACGTCGACGTTGGTGTCGGCGTGGGCGCCACCGTTGAGGATGTTGAGCATCGGCACCGGCAGCACGTGGGCGTTGGGGCCGCCGACGTAGCGGTAGAGCGGCAGGCCGCTGGAGTCGGCGGCGGCGCGGGCCACGGCCAGCGAGACGCCGAGGATGGCGTTGGCTCCGAGGTCGGCCTTGTTGGGCGTGCCGTCGAGGTCGATCATCGCCTGGTCGATGAGGCGCTGGTCGTCGACGGTCATGCCCTCGAGGGCCGGGCCGATCTTGGAGATGACCGCGTCGACCGCGTTGGCGACGCCCTTGCCGAGGTAGCGGTCGCCGCCGTCGCGCAGCTCGACCGCCTCGAAGGCGCCGGTGGACGCGCCGCTGGGCACCGCGGCCCGGGCGAACGCTCCGTCGTCGAGGGCGACCTCGACCTCGACGGTGGGGTTGCCGCGCGAGTCGAGGATCTCGCGTGCTCCGACGGCTTCGATCAGTGCCACGTGGGTGCTCCTGCGGTTGGGCTGGACGGGGGTCTTGGCTCGACGCTCACCCTAGACCGCGCGGTCAGGAGCGCTCGAGGAGCCCGCGGACGGCGCCGCGCAGCTCCTGCTCGGGGTCGACGCCGGCGGCGTGCGCCTCGGCCACGAGCGCCAGCAGGCGCTCGCCGATCCCGCCGTGCGTGCCGTCAGCGACGACCTCGGGCAGCCGGTCGGCGCGGCCGAGGCGGTCGAGCACCTTGTCGGCGTACAGCAGGGCCGGGAGGGTGGGCGCGATGCCGTCGGTGACGCCGGTGCGCTGCTTCTCGGCGGCCTTGACGCTCTCCCAGAGCTCGTTGACCTCAGCGGCCGAGCCCTGCTCCCCCGCCTCGCCGAAGACGTGCGGGTTGCGGCGGCGCATCTTGGCGACGATGCCGGCCGCGACGTCGTCGAGGGTGAAGTCGCCGGACTCCTCGGCGATGGCGGCGTGGAAGTAGACCTGCAGCAGCAGGTCGCCCAGCTCCTCGCGCAGGTCGTCGGGGGTGCCGTCCTCGATGGCGTCGACGGTCTCGTGGAGCTCCTCGACCAGGTAGCGCACCAGGGAGCGGTGCGTCTGCTCCTGCTTCCACGGGCACTCGGCGCGCAGGCGCCGCATGACCTCGCGGAACTCGAGGAGCGGCTCGTCGGCCATCAGCCGGCCGACGGCCCGCAGACCTGGGTGGCGGGGAGCTCGGCGACGGCGTCGGTGAGGGCGGTGCCCAGCGCCGCGGAGTCCGGGTCGTTGATGTTGATCCCGGCCACGCCCTGGGCGAAGACCGCTCCGGAGCTGGCCGGCACCGAGAGGCCGTCGTCGGCGACGAACGTGCCGCCGTCGAGACCCAGGCCGTAGGTCGGGTTGAGCTCGACGTCGTTGTCGGCGATCCAGTCGTCGATCGCCTCGGCGCCGCGGGCGGCGATCAGCTCGGGGTTGCCGGGCTCGGTGCCGGTCTCCTCGCGCAGCAGGGCGTCGCCGATCGCGCGGCCGGCCAGGGCGACGTAGGTGCTGGCCTTGTCGCCGGTGCGCATGGCCTCGGCCTGGTCGTCGGGGGCCTCGGTGTAGGTCTGGTCGATGCCGGCGACCGCGTCGTCGTACTCGTCGGGCAGCTCGACGTCGAGGTCCTCGACCAGTCGGCGGGCGGCCTCCTCACGCACGAGGGTCTCGACCAGCAGCCGGCGCACGGTCACGCGCGGGAACGCCGAGGCGTCGGGCTGGGCGTCGAGGAAGTCGCAGGTGCCGTCGACGTTGCGGTCGAGGTCGTCGGTGCTGATCTCGGTGCCGTCGACCTCGGCGGCCACCCCGGGTCGGATCTGCTGCTCGGCGACGCCGCAGGCGTTGAGCCCGAGACCGGCGAGGAGCAGAGGTACGACGAGCGCGGCGCGGCGCGGGGTGGTGCTCACGACGAGTACTCCTCAGGAGGTGGTGACGGGTTGCGGGTCGAGGACGCTGTCGATGACTTCGCGGGCCCATTGAAGCAGGGCGATCCCCTCCAGCGGGGTCCCGGTCCGGCCGGGGGTGCCGGGTCGCGGGACGAGCACGGTGTCGACGGCGTTCTTGATGATCGACTTGGGGTACATCCGCTGCAGCCGGACCTGGCGCGACTCCGGCAGCGAGACCGGCGCGAAGCGCACGTTGCGTCCCGCGATGGTCACCTCGCCGATGCCGGCCTGGCGGGCGCGCGCCCGGAACCGGGCCACGAGCTGGAGCGAGACGACCTCGACCGGCGGCTCGCCGTAGCGGTCGACCATCTCCTCGGCGAGCACGTCGACGTCCTCGTCGGAGCGCACCTCGGCGAGGCGGCGGTACATCTCGAGGCGCAGCCGCTCGCTCTCGATGTAGTCGTGGGGCAGGTGGGCCTCGACGGGCAGCTCGATGCGGACCTCGTTGAGCTCAGGCTCGACGCCGCCCTTGAACTCGTTGACCGCCTCGCCGACCAGGCGGACGTAGAGGTCGAAGCCGACGTCGGCGATGTGGCCGGACTGCTCGCCGCCCAGCAGGTTGCCGGCACCACGGATCTCGAGGTCCTTCATGGCGATCGCCATGCCGCCGCCGAGGTCGGAGTGCTGCGCCAGGGTCGCGAGCCGCTCGTGGGCGGTCTCGGTCAGCGGCTTCTCCCCGGGGTAGAGGAAGTAGGCGTAGGCCCGCTCGCGCGAGCGACCGACGCGGCCGCGGAGCTGGTGGAGCTGGGAGAGGCCGAGGGTGTCGGCGCGCTCGATGATCATCGTGTTGGCGTTGGAGACGTCGAGGCCCGACTCGACCAGCGTGGTGCAGACGAGCACGTCGAAGCGCTTCTCCCAGAAGTCGAGCATCACCTGCTCGAGCGCCTTCTCGTTCATCTGTCCGTGCGCCGTCGCGACCCGGGCCTCGGGCACGAGCTCGCGGAGCTTGGCGGCGGCCTTCTCGATCGAGTTGACCCGGTTGTGGATGTAGAAGACCTGGCCGTCGCGCAGCAGCTCACGGCGCACGGCGGCGGTGACCTGGCGGTCCTCGTAGCCGCCGACGTAGGTGAGGACGGGGTGGCGCTCCTCGGGCGGGGTGGTGATCGTGGACATCTCGCGGATGCCGGTGATCGACATCTCGAGCGTCCGCGGGATGGGCGTCGCGCTCATCGACAGCACGTCGACCGAGGTGCGCAGGCGCTTCATCTGCTCCTTGTGCTCGACGCCGAAGCGCTGCTCCTCGTCGACGATGATCAGGCCGAGGTCCTTGAAGCGGATGTCGGGGTTGAGCAGGCGGTGGGTGCCGATGACGATGTCGATCGAGCCCTCGGCCAGGCCGGCCTGGACCTCCTTGGCCTCCTTGTCGCTCTGGAAGCGGCTGAGCGCCTTGATGACGACCGGGAACCCGGTCATCCGCTCGCAGAACGTCGAGAGGTGCTGGGTGACGAGCAGCGTCGTCGGCACCAGGACCGAGACCTGCTTGCCGTCCTGGACCGCCTTGAACGCCGCCCGCACCGCGATCTCGGTCTTGCCGTAGCCGACGTCGCCGCAGACGAGCCGGTCCATCGGCACGACCTGGCGCATGTCGGACTTGACCTCCTCGACCGTGCTGAGCTGGTCGGGGGTCTCGGTGAACGGGAAGGCGTCCTCGAGCTCGCGCTGCCACGGGGTGTCGGGGCCGAACGCGAAGCCCTTGGTGGCCTGACGGGCGGCGTAGAGCTTGATGAGCTCGGCCGCGATCTCGCGGACCGCCTTGCGGGCGCGGGCCTTGCGCTTGGTCCAGTCGGCGCCGCCGAGGCGGTCGAGGCTGGGCTGCTCGCCGCCGACGTAGCGGGTGATCTGGTCGAGGGCGTCGGCTGGGACGTAGAGCCGGTCGGGCGCCGCGCCGCGCTTGCTGGCGCCGTACTCGACGACGAGGTACTCGCGGGTCGCGCCCTGGACCTCGCGCTGCTTCATCTCGACGAAGCGGCCGACGCCGTGCTGCTCGTGGACGACATAGTCGCCGGCCTTGAGCTCGAGCGGGTCGATCTGCTTCTTGCGGCGCGCGGGCATCTTGCGCATGTCGCGGGTCGAGGCCTTCTGGCCGCTGATGTCCTCGCCGGTGATGATCGCGAGCCGGGCCT
>JAOPXU010000212.1 GCA_025964985.1 Nocardioides sp. | reverse complement strand
AGAGCGGCCAGCGCTCCGGGACGGTCGGGCAACGTCGCGCGCACTCTCCACAGCATGGTCGCGAGCGTGCCCGCGCCCGGTTGCCACCGCAAGTCAGGACGGTTTCCGCAGCGCAACGATGCTGGTCACGTGCTGGTCGGGTGCAGGTCAGACCGACCGCAGGCCGTTGATCCGCCAGACGCCGTCGCGCAGCACGAGCTCGACGCGGATCCGGCTGCGGGCGAGCACCTCGGGCGGCGCGGCCTTGCGGCGGCCGCGGGCCTCGACCAGCAGCTGGTCGACGTAGAGCAGACAGACGGCGGCGTCGTCGCCGTCGGTGCGCACGACGCCGGCGCCGCGCACCAGCCCCTCGGCGACCGCGGCGCGGCGCTTGGCGAAGGGCCGCACGCGAGCGTCAAAGGTGCGGCGGAACACGGCGGCGTAGGACCGGGTCATCTGGTCGGTGGCGCTCGCCAGCGAGCCGGCGAGGTCGCGGTGGTCGTAGCTGAACGTCGCGGGCACGGCGTCGACAGCCGCCGCCAGGGCGTCGCCGCCGGGACCGACGAGGTCGGCCGGGCGGAACCCCGGAGCGGTAGCGCCCGTGGCGCTCGGCGGTACGCCGACCCCTGCGGCCTCGGGCCGGGTCAGGGCGAGCACGACCGAGAGCACGGAGCCGGCGAGCACGAGGGCGAGGAGGACCGCGATGCTGCGCTGTCGGAGCACGGCCACGTCAAGCCACCTCGTCCAGGGAGGCGACGAGCCAGTCGCCGTCGACGAGGTCGAGGGCGACGCGGGTGCGGTAGCGGGTGGTCCGCTCGCTGCCCTCGCGCGCCGTGGTGACGTCGGCGGAGACGAGCACGATGGCGCGGTTGGTCACGAGGTACTCGGTGGCCGTGCCCTCGGCGGGCAGCTCGGCCGACAGGGCCAGCCGGTCGCGCGTGATGCGGGTGGCGAGCGCCTTGGACCCGGCGTCGTAGCCGTCGACGAACTCGGGGGTCCCGAGCTCGCGCATGGCGTCCATGTCGGCGCGGATCCGGCGGTGGTCGACGGTGAAGTAGGTGCGCGCCGCGATGCGGGCGGCCTGGACGGCGCGCCCGGCGCTGTCCTCGGTCCAGCCGGGGTTGCCGATGTCGGCGGGACGCCGGTCGCGCACCTCGGCGGCCCCGCGGCGGTCGTGCACCAGGATCGCGGACGTCGAGACCACGACGAGCAGGAGCACGACGAGCAGCGCCAGCAGCAAGCGGTGGCGGCGCGGAACCTCGTCGTCCATCGCTCCCTCCCCGGATCACGGCTGACGCTCCCACCCTGGCATGAACCAGGGCCGCGCCGCGGGGGTTCGGCGGGAGTCACTGACGTCAGAGCGAGTCGGTCGGCGTCAGCGTCTCGGGCAGCCGCGCCGCCTCGACGCGCGGCCGGCGTCCGATCGCGAGGTGGGCGGCCCACGACGCCAGCCCGATGGTGACCAGGACGAGCGCCGTCACCGCCATCTCGAGCACCGAGTCGGTCACCCACGGCGCGACGAGCCCGGCGACGACGGCGTTGAGCAGCAGCGTGAAGAAGGTGAACATCGAGACCGCCGAGCCGCGCGAGGCCGGGAACATGTCGAGCAGGATCAGCTGCTGCGACGGGTACGCCGCCCCCGTGCCGACCGCGATCAGCGCCGGCCCGAGCACGGCCCAGGGCAGCTCGGCCGACGTCGCCGGCAGGGCGGCGAGCAGCACGTTGACCACGGCGCCGGCCACCGTGAACGCCATGGCGACGGTGATCAGCACCCCGCGGCGCACGCGTCCGGCAGCGCGGCCGCTCACCCAGGCACCGAAGGTCAGCCCGACGATCATCGGCACGAAGAACACCCAGAAGTCGAGCTCGCCGAGGCCGAGCAGGTCGACGACGAAGATCGGCGCGGCGCCGATGTAGAGGAACTGCCCGGCGAACGAGAACGCCGATCCCCAGGCCACCAGGTGGAAGCGGCCGTGCCGCCCGACGGCGGCCATGCTCGACACGAGCGAGCGGGCGGAGAACGGGATCCGCCGCTCGACCGGGTGGGTCTCGGGCAGCAGGGTCACCACGACGACGGCGAGCAGCAGCCCGAGCACGGCCAGGAACCAGAAGATCGACGGCCACGGCCCGACCTGCAGCAGCAGCCCGCCGAAGATCGGCGCGACGGCGGGCGCGACGCCGAAGATCATCATCACGCGGCTCATCAGCCGCTGCGCCTCGTCGCCGTCGTAGAGGTCGCGGATGATCGTGCGGCTCACGATCACCCCGCCACCGGCGCTCAGCCCCTGCAGCACCCGGCAGGCCAGCAGCAGCTCGAAGGTCGGCGCCAGCGCGCAGCCGACCGACGCCACGGCGAACACCACCACCCCGACGACCATCACCGGCCGGCGTCCGACGGCGTCTGAGATCGGCCCGTGGAACGGGCTCATCAGCCCGAAGGCGAGCAGGTAGGCACTGACCACCAGCTGCATCCGGTCGCTGCCGACGCCGAAGTCGCGGCCCATGTCCTCGAAGGCCGGGAACGGCGTGTCGATGGTGAACGGTCCCAGCGACGACAGCAGCGCCAGGATCACCGGAAGCAGCACCAGCGCCCGCTTGTCGTACGCCGCCCCGTTCACCGAGTCATCCTGTCAGTGGGGCGCGGGGGAGCAGAAAAACCGAGCAGGGCCCGGTGCACGAAACACCGG